>CAMRBW010000030.1 GCA_947040555.1 uncultured Oceanospirillales bacterium
AGCATGCTTCGACTCCTGCGTCTGGGCATCAGTCTGGGCATCAGTCTGGGCATCAAAAGAGGTATTGACCGACTTGCGCATGTCCGAGATATCCTGATCCAGGTTCTCCCGCGTGCGCTGCAGATCTTCTCTGGTACGCTTCAACTCATCCATAACCGCGCTGTTATGGATCTCCCTGCGGATTTCATCCACATTTAGTTCGCGCTCAATTTCCGCCCGAATCCCCTGAAAGCTGCGCTTGATTTTGGATACCCAGAGTGCCGTGGTTTTAATAGCCACAGGCAAACGTTCAGGGCCAAGCACCACCAGAGAGATAACGGCGATAATAACCAGTTCCAGAAAACCAATATCAAACACAACAGATGCCTTCTATAACGAAACTTTTTATCGCAAAACAAATTTTATCGCAAAACAAACCTATCGCAGAATCCGCTTACCATCAGGATTCAGGTTTATCGTTGCGACTGCGGGTGTGGCTGCTGGTGTGATCGTCTGTGTGACTATGAGTGCGATTTTCAGCGCCGCCACTTTCAGAGCCGGTTGGCACCTCAAAGTCAGCATCTTTCTTTTCCAGCTTATCAGCCGGCTTTTTCTCTTCTTTGCTCTCTTCATCCTCTTCGCTGCTCATGGCTTTACGGAAGCCTTTCATGGCATTGCCGAGGTCGCTGCCGATATTGCGAAAACGCTTGGTGCCAAACAGCAGAATCAAAATCACCAGAACGATCAGCAACTGTGGAATACTGATACCCATAATTCATCCCTCATTCATCGCTTGTGCAGCAAACATGCTACCGCTGGGTAAACACATTCGCCGCCGCCAAAAATCACTTACAGCGGGTTTATCTTGCCACCGCCAAGAATATGAAAATGCAGGTGGTAAACTTCCTGACCACTCATGGCTCCGTTATTGGTCACCGTTCTGTAACCTTCCACCAAACCCTGCTGACGAGCAATACGGGGGATGGTTAGCATAATATGGCTAATCATCTCACTATCGTCATCTGTCAGGTCATCCAGATTTTCCACATGTTTGCGGGGAATCACCAGCAGATGAACCGCAGCTTTGGGCTGAATGTCACGAAATGCCAGACAGTGCTCATCTTCGTAAACGACATCAGCCGGTATTTCACTATTTTTGATCTTGCAGAAAAGACAGTCACTCATTGGTCAATCCTCCTCGATACTCACTCTAGTTCGAAAAGCATACATGAATAAAATCAGCATGAATAAAATCAGCATGAATAAAATCAGCCCGGCTTCCGGTTAAGCAGATAACCACCAACCCCGCCCAAAATAAGCACAATCCAACCGTGAATAGCAAAACCTGATGCCTGAAAAACCATGACGGCACCTCCCGTCAGAGCCGCAGTGCCCAGATAACGCTCAGAGCGACTATTACCCGACCCGACCGCAGAGCTCAACGATGCTCTTGCAGGTCGTCCCTTCAGGGCTTGCAGATCTTCAAGGATCTGGCGGGCCAGCATTGGCGCCTGTTCAATGATCTCCGGCATATTTTCATGGAGACGTTTGGCAATACTGATCGGAGCCACCCGATCATGCATCCACTTCTCCAGAAATGGCTGTGCCGTAGACCAGAGATCCAGCTGCGGGTAAAGCTGACGCCCCAGCCCTTCAATATTGAGCAGCGTTTTCTGCAGCAGCACCAGCTGGGGCTGTACCTCCATATGGAAGCGCCGCGCCACTTCAAACAGATTCATCAGCAGCAGGCCGAAGGATATATCGGCCAGAGGCCGCTCGAAGATCGGTTCGCATACGGTTCGAATAGCCCCTTCCAGCTCGTTAACCCTGGTATCGGGCGGCACCCAGCCGGAATCGATATGGAGCTTGGCCACCAACCGGTAATCCCTGCGAAAAAACGCGAGCAGGTTACGGGCGAGGTAGCTCTGATCCTCAGGAGTCAGCGAGCCGACGATACCGCAATCAATGCCAATGTACAGGGGATCTTCCGGATGTTCGCGGGCGATAAAAACATTGCCGGGGTGCATATCCGCGTGGAAGAAACTGTCCCGGAATACCTGGGTAAAAAACGTCTCGACCCCCCGTTCCGCCAGCCGGCGCATGTTGGTACCCTGGGCACGCAGCTGATCGATATCCGTGACGGGAATGCCGTAAATTCGCTCCATCACCATAACCCGCTCACGACAGTAATCCCAATACACTTTGGGAATATAGAGCAGGTTGGAGTCCAGAAAATTGCGGCGCAGCTGGGAAGCATTGGCCGCCTCACGCCGTAGATTCAGTTCATCGAGAATAGTGCTCTCATAATCGGCCACCACCTCGACCGGACGCAATCGCTTGCCATCGGCGGTCAGCTGAACCAGCTTCGCCAGCATGTAGAGCAGGCTGATATCTTTTTTGATGGTCTTTCTGATATCAGGGCGAACAACCTTGACCACCACCTGCTCGCCACTGTGGAGAACCGCACCATGAACCTGTGCCACAGAAGCGGAAGCCATTGGCTCGTGCTCAAAAGAGCGGAACAGTTTATCGACCGGCTGGTTCAGGCTGGACTCGATAATGGCCACGGCCATCTTGCTATCAAAAGGCGGCACCTGATCTTGCAGCAGGGTCAGCTCATCGCCAATATCATCGGGAAGAAGATCCCGGCGGGTTGAGAGAATCTGACCAAATTTTACGAAAATCGGCCCCAGCTCGGTAAGAGCCTGCCGCAATCGTTCGCCACGGGGATGGTCATTTTTGATCCAGCGCCACGGCAGGCCGTTCATCAACAGCTGTCCGTACCAGGGTAAAATATCCTTATCGATCAGGTTATCAAGACGATAACGTGCCACCACACCAATAATGGTGATTATGCGAGACAGTCGCTGCACGCGTTAATTACTCCCTGAGTCATTTCTGGTCAGCTTCTTCACCCGTGCCTGTAACCGGTCGGTGGCCAGGCGTAACTGATCCAGATCATCCATAAAGGCCTCCACCTCGCCGGTGGCAGGCAACAGCTGCAGCTCTTCCTGAATAAACTCCGGAAGGTTGGTGAGTATAGTCGCCGTGGTTTTGCTGGCTGCTTTGTGGCCATGACGCACCACCGACCCCAGCGCATGGGCGACAATACCACCAGTGTATTGAGCGATACAGCCCTCCCAGTCAAAATCCGCTTCACGGACAATAGCCGCGGCGGTGTTCAGCAGCTCGCTGTTTCCGGACAGGATAATATCCGATTGCGGGAGGAAGGCCATCGGGTCTTTGGCGAGCGCCAGTCGCAACAGCTCGGTCGAGGAACCGGTCAGAGTGCAGTCCGGTTCGTCCTCGTACTGAGCCAGAAACATCGGCTTTTCGCCAAAACGCACCGAGAGAGTAAAAGCGGGAAGGGAGGCGCAGATATGAAGAATCTGACCATCCAGTGCCTGCAGTCGGCTGGCCACCACGGGATCAAGTCGAATCACCCGTTCCACCGCCTGCTCCAGCGCCATACGCAGGGTTACGTTGATCATGGAAGGATTGTTCGAAGGATCGGTCGAAGGATCGGTCATGGTTTTATGCCCTTATGTAAGGCCACCACGCCATCGCTCATGTTGTGATAACCGGTATTCACAAAGCCTGCGTTTTTCATCATCCCTTCCAGTGTGTCCTGATCAGGGTGCATGCGGATAGACTCGGCCAGATAGCGGTAACTTTCGGAATCATTGGTCACCAGCTTGCCCATCAACGGCAGTGCCGAGAAGGAGTAAGCATCATAGACTTTGCTGGTAATCAGGTGTTTTGGTTTGGAGAACTCCAGAATCAATAGCCGACCACCGGGGCGCAGCACCCGCAGCATAGAACGCAGGGCGGCATCCTTATCCGTCACATTACGCAGACCGAAGGAGATGGTGACCAGATCAAAGGTGTTATCCGCAAAGGGCAGGCATTCGGCATTGGCCTGCACATAATCGATATTGCCAATGATGCCGTGGTCAGTGAGTTTATCCCGGCCCATGTGCAGCATGGAGTCGTTGATGTCCGCCAGCACCACCCGCCCTTCAGCACCGACAATCTGGGCAAACTTCATCGCCAGATCACCGGTGCCACCGGCGATATCCAGTACTTTCTGACCACGGCGAACAGCGCTCATCTCCAGGGTGAAGCGCTTCCAGACCCGGTGAATGCCCATAGACATCAGGTCGTTCATCAGGTCATACCGCCCTGCCACCGAGTGGAACACGCTGGCAACCAGTTTTTCTTTTTCTTTGCTATCAACGGTTTTATAGCCGAAATGGGTTTTATCCCCGGAGTGCTGTTCGCTCATCTGCTTTCCATGATCACTGGCTGACTTCAGAGCACTCATTCTATCTGCGACGAGCCTTGACCACAAAAGCTCTTGCCATAAAAAGTGCGGAGCCTGCATTGGCGGAAAGGTGATGTTACAAGAAAATTTGGTAACTTATGGGAGCTGACTGGCAAACTTTGCTGAACCGGATCACTGCCCACCGCCAGATGACCACTGGCCAGTGCCTTTTTTACCAGAATGGCCTTGCCGTGTTCAGCCGCATAATCCAGCACTGCCCGTTCGCCCTGCTCATTGAGATTCCAGGTCACCATGGCGCAATCTAATGAGTTCGACGTCAAATGCCCCATGTGTCGTAACCCTCTTCCGGCAGAAGTTATTCAATGGTGAAGGCCAGTGCCCACCTGGGGTGAGCACTTTGATTATTTGGGTCAGGAGCTGTTGATACTCATTCTATCCGTGAGTGGGCATTACCACAAAGAGATAAAGGGTCTCTAATTTTTGTTAAGGTCAGGAGAGGTTGACATATGATAATCGAAACTATTTGCCTTATAGGTTGTTTTAACATCTTCATGATCTCTTATCTTGATGCAAGAAAACCAGGACGCCAAACAGCATAATTTGAACCGGCGATCAGACTTTAGATTTCTCTTATCTGCCATCGGGAAACAATTTTCTAGGTTCACTATCTGAAAATGGTTATCACTGTTATGACCTCCCGTGTCACCAGACTGATCGGTGGCATCTTCAGGCGGAGGATCATAAAAAAGTTCCATCACAAATGTATGCCTATTCGTTGTGGCTAAATTTAGAGGTGTGGCACCCTTTCTATTGTTAACATCTTTAGCAGCACTGTTCTCAAGCAAAAATTTCGCAATCTCTTTGTATCCCTTCTCGGCCGCAACATGCAGGGAAAGTCATCGAATCCTGAGCAGCCGCAATAGCACCGTCGACGACCCGGTCAGTTGTAAAGTCCGGTTCTCCCTCGTACTGGGGAGGCACAGACCTTAGCCTGGTGCGTAACTTGAGCAACCCGTAGTCATCTGCCCAATGCCTCTCATACAAAAATAAGCACAAAAACTCATGTAGTCATGACCCATATCAGAATAGGGTTGCCGACCTTTTGATATAAGTCAGCACTGGTTCGAATAGTAGTCATAATATGCAGAGTACAGAAAATACAATATTCGATGCCGCCCAGGACTCACGAGTCAAGGCCGCATCAAAGTGGGAGATGCCCGACACCCTGTTACTGATATTTTTTATTGGTATCCTTGCAACCCTCCTCACCTACGTGATCCCATCAGGCTCTTTTGATACAGATACAGTGTCTTACATTGTTGATGGGGTTGAGAAAAGTCGAGATGTTATTGACCCTTCGTCGTTCGCTTATGCTTTGACTGAAGCGGGAGAGAAAGTCTACGGTAGCGTTGGCTTTTTCACCGGTGGAGGCAATCTTGGTCTGATGAATTTCCCCTTTGAGGGCCTGGTTTCTGGCTCCAAGTGGGGTGCGGCGATTGGCGTCATTATGTTTATGCTGCTTATCGGCGGCGCATTCGGGATCGTCACCAGAACAGGAACCATTGACCGCGGTATTCACCGGTTGATCGAGCACACGCAGGGCAGTGAAAAGCTGTTTATCCCCATCCTGTTTTTCTTCTTCTCCCTTGGCGGTGCCGTCTTTGGGATGGGTGAAGAGGCGATTGCCTTTGCTCTGATTATCGTGCCGCTCATGGTGCGTATGGGCTACGACGGTGTCACAACCGTTATGGTGACTTACGTCGCCACTCAAATCGGCTTCGCCAGCTCCTGGATGAACCCGTTCTCTGTCGTCGTTGCCCAGGGGCTTGCCGGAGTACCGGTCATGTCCGGCTCAGGCTTCCGGATGATTATGTGGGCCGGTTTCACTCTGGTTGGTATTCTGTTCACCTACGCTTATGCCCGTCGCATCAAGCAGAAGCCTGAATCCTCCTATAGCTATAACAGTGACGTACATTTCCGTGATGCAGATACAGACAACACGGGTTCTACAGTGTGGAGTCTCGGCGACACTCTGGTGATGTTGTCTCTGGTTGCGGTGATGGTGTGGGTCGTCTGGGGTGTGGTTCAGTACCAGTGGTATCTGCCAGAGATCGCTTCCCAGTTCTTCACCCTCGGCTTTATTGTAGGCATCATTGGTGTTGTATTCCGTCTGAATGATATGACCGCCAACGACGCGGCCACTGCTTTTAGAGAGGGGGCTGCCTCCATGATCGCACCGGCACTGCTGGTGGGTTTTGCCAAGGGCGTACTGATGATTCTGGGTGGTGGCTCTGAGGATCCTAACACCCTGAATACCATCCTCCACAACTTCGGTGCCCTGCTCAGTGGCTTCCCTGGCTGGCTGTCTGCATGGCTGATGTATGTGTTCCAGTCGGTGTTTAACTTCTTTGTCACCTCTGGCTCCGGTCAGGCTGCGTTGACTATGCCGCTGATGGCGCCTCTGGCGGATATCAGTGGTGTGACCCGTCAGGTCGCGGTGCTTGCTTTCCAGCTGGGCGATGGTTTCACCAACTTGATTGTGCCCACTTCCGCGCCGTTGATGGCAACGTTGGGCGTATGCCGGATTGACTGGCGCGACTGGGCGAGGTTCATCTGGCGGTTTGTATTGCTGCTCTTTGTGATCTCCAGCGTACTGGTGGTCGGCAGCCATCTGGCAGGCTTTGCATAAGCTGCCTGGTTAAAAACAAACGAAGTAAACCGAAAGCCGCATGGTAATTGTGGCTTTCGGCTTTATTTTTTATTAAAAAATTAATGGTCTATTTTAAAGTCAGATACTTCACGCTGATATGACCTCCTTGTTAACCTGAACTTTCAAAGAGACTTTCATCAATCTATTTCAAGTTCAAGGGAGTTTTTCTAAAAAAACATAAGGCGTACGACTAATGTCGCTTGATTAATACAATAAGTGCAATCGACTGATCTTCCCTATGTGAGCCAGCTGCTGGTGCATTTCGTTGCTCTCACACTCAGAAATGGAAGTCAGGAATGAGTGCGCAAGCCCAACAATACAAGCAGCTGACTCTGGGGCAACAATACCGGACTCAGGCTCGCCGTCGTAGAACGGGTCATGTGCAGAAAGAAATCGCAGAAACTGTGGAGGTCAGCGAAAGTGCTTTGTCTCGATAACGCCACCATAATGCCGGCACCAGTTTATATTTGCTGAATTTTTTGCCAGATAAATCTAAAGTTCAGCTATATTCATTCATCTCTCTAGTTGGCACTAATCAATAGTGAGACCTGCTAATGACTGATAACTATGAAATCGTGCGAGCCTCCAAGGACAATATCCACTACCTATTTGACTATGCAGAACAGGAACAGTGGAATCCCGCTCTTGATGATGACAAAACCTTCATTTCTGCCTATCCCGATGCCTTCTACCTTGGCTTATTGAACGGCAATCCCGTCTCTTGCCTATCAGCACCTGTTTACCAAAATTCCTACGCTTTTATTGGCTACTACATCGTTGCTCAGCCTGAAAATAGACACAAAGGCCTTGGCCTATTGCTGTGGAATCATGTCTTTGAACAGTTGGAAAGCAAGGGCATCATTAATATGGGACTGAATGCACTTCTTGTGCAGGCAGATAATTACGCAAAAGGTGGCTTCAAAGGTACGCATAAGAATCTCAGATATGTATACACAGTCTCCGGGGAAGAGCATGCACCGCCGGAAGTGCTTACCACTGCCAGTGGGAAGCATCAGGCAATTACGCAGTTTGACGGCCAGTTTGTTCCAGAAAAACGCCCGAATTTTATCAAAGCGTGGTTGCATAATAACCATGCACACCATTGCCATATTCAGGATGAAAATGGTGCGATAAGAGCCTATGGATGTATTCGCAAGGCGGCCAAATGTTACAGGGCAGGACCCTTGTATGCCGACACTCTGGAACAGACTGTCGCTTTGCTGCATACACTGACAGCCGGGCTGCAGAAAGGGGAACAGGTTTACATGGATATTCCAGACAGTAATCCCTATTACCTACAATTTGTAAAAATACTAAACCTGAGTTACGCAGACTTTGAGTGTTTATTTATGTATCGCGGAACCCCTCCTCATTTCCCGAAGCAAAAAATTTTTGCTGTCAGCACTATTGAAACGGGTTAATAGATAATAAATCTGCAGGAGAGGCTGGATTTTATATGTTTAATCCGATCTGAACAGCCTTGGCAGGCTCATTCTTCTGTACGATAAAAACGGGCAGCGTAGGCTGTCCATTTTTTTGCCTTTCTTGGCAACGCCAGCAATTTATTCTGCTACTGCATGCCCTGCCGGTATTGCGTCAACTTTAAACGACAGTGACCGTGTTAGTTTCGCCCTCGTCAGACAATGGCACACATTCAAAAATAAATAAAAACTCATTGTTGCTTATTGGTAGGGGGTTGCCATGCAGGAAACTCAAACACGTTTTTCTTTGGCTGCAAAAGTTCTTATTTTGCGGCAGATGCTTTGGGGTGCTTCTTTTTACGGTGTCTATGTACTGTTAACGCGCTTTTTTTTAGATGAACTCAACTACAGTGAAGCCGACACGTTAATGATGTTGGGGGCTTTCGGAGCTGTCGGGCCGGTATTTTCCGTTGTTGGTGGTTTTGCCGCTGACCGCTTTATCGGTGCATTCCGCGCAGTTTATATTGGCTACATCTTCTATACACTGGGTTTCCTGCTGTTGGGTCTGGGTGCCAGCACGCTCAACATTCCTATGAGTATTTTTGCTATCGCCCTGATAGGTTACTCACGAGGACTATCAGCGACCTGTCCAACGGTGCTGCTCGGCAACTCCTTTGGCAACGACAAGCGCGAAGTATTCCAGCAGGCGCTGACCATAAACTACTCCATCAATAATCTGGGTTCATTTCTGGCCCACTACCTGTTCCCGTTCTTTATTGCCTTCTGGGGTTACCAGGGAAATTTCTATATTTCTACATTATTGATGGCTGCAAACCTTGGTCTGTTCTACTTCTTCCGTCGTCCGCTTACCGATGTGGGTAATGATCTTGACCAGCGTCCGATATCTCTGAAAACCTGGCTTGGCTTTATCGTGATGTCCTTCGCCATGCTCGGTCTGGTGTACTGGATTTTTGCCAATCTGGATCAGGGCAAATATCTGATGTACGCCCTTGGTTCTCTGGCTATCGGTTACTTTATCTACGAGATTTTCCGGGCCAGTCCCGCCTATCGCTGGAAGATGAGCGCCGTCGTGGTGTTTATGCTGATCCTGGTTGTCTTCTACTTCTATTACGGTCAGCTGATGACCTCCATGAACATGTACGCCATCAACCTTATGGGCGGTGAGCTGTTCGGATTTATTCCCCTGAAACCGGAATCGAATGCTGCGTTTAACCCGCTCTGGTGTTTTGTGATGGGGGCTCCGGTGATGCTGTCCTACGCATGGCTGGAGAGAAAAGGCATTTATCTGAGTATCCCTACCAAATTTGCGGCGGCCTTCTTCTTCTCGGCTATCGCCTTCCTGCTGCTGGGTGTGTCCACGGGTCAACTTGGCGCAGATGGCAAGATCGCTCCGGAATGGATCGTGTTTGTTCATATGTTCCAGGCCGTCGGCGAGTTGATTGTCGGTGCCCTCGCAGCCGGATTTATCTTCGATATGGTTCCCAGGCACCTGTCCGCTTTTGCTGTGGGACTGCGTGCTGTTGCCCTGTCACTGTCCGGTATTTTTGCGGCAGTGATTTCCACCAGAATCGCTTTGCCCAAGGATATTGTGCTGACACCGGAGGTGGTTGAAAGCGTGTATGCCGGTTTCTTCTACAACCTCGGGTTTTTGGCGCTGGTTATGGTGGTCGTGACACTGGGTCTGGCAAAAGTGATCAAGATCATGGTCGCTCGTGGTGAAGCCCTTGAACAGGAGCAGCAAGACGCTGTTGAAATAAAAATAGCCACTGCTTGATCGAACCTTTTTCCTCCAACCGGTCCGGGAGTTTCCGGACCTTTTTTTCCACTCCGCAAAAGGAATTCCTGTATGGAAATCAGGAGTAGTCGTTTCTCTCTTGCTGCCAAGGTGCTTATATTGCGCCAAATGCTATGGGGAGCGTCGTTTTATGGTGTTTATGTACTGTTAACACGGTTCTTTCTGGAGGAGCTGAATTACAGTGAAGCCGACACCATTATGATGCTCGGTGCTTTTGGTGCTGTTGGGCCAGTATTCTCAGCGGTGGGTGGTTTTGCTGCCGACCGCTTTATCGGTTCGTTCCGTGCCGTTTATATCGGTTATACCGTTTATGCATTTGGTTACCTGTTACTCGGTATTGGGGCGAATAGTCTCAATATTCCTTTGAGTGTTATGGCTATTGCCTTGATCGGCTATGCACGAGGATTGTCGTCTACAAGCCCTACCGTACTGTTGGGGCAGTCTTTTGGCGATGATCAGCGGGAAACCTTCCAGCAGGCGTTGACGCTGAATTACTCCATCAACAATCTGGGTTCATTTTCTGCCCGCTACCTGTTCCCGATGCTGATTGTGTTCTGGGGCTACAGTGGCAACTTCTACGTCTCTTGCGTGCTGATGATTCTCAACCTGATTCTGTTTTGGGTGTTCCGTAAGGCGCTGATCGGTACCGGTAACGATCTGGATAAAAGTCCGGTAAGCCTGAAAAACTGGCTGATTTTCGGAGTGACCTCTCTGGCGATGCTGGGTGTGGTGTTCTGGATTTTCTCCAACCTGGCTCTTGGCAAGTACCTGATGTACGCTCTGGCCGCAGGTGCTATCGGTTACTTTGTTTATGAGATCTTCCGTGCCACACCAGCGTTCCGCTGGAAAATGGGTGCGGTACTGGTCTCTCTGTTTATTCTGATTGTGTTCTACTTCTACTACGGCCAGATGAACACCTCTATGAACATCTACGCCATCAACCTGATGGACAGCACTGTTTTTGGTGTTATTCCCTTCAAGCCTGAGTCCAACTCCGCCTTTAACCCGATGTGGTGTTTCCTGTTGGGTGGCCCAATGATGTTTGTCTATGGCTGGCTTGATAAGCGCGGCTTCAAATCATCCATTCCAACCAAATTCGCAGCCGCATTTATCTGCTCTGCGATTGCCTTTACCCTGCTGGGGATGTCTACCGGCAATATAGGCGACAATGGCAAGATTGCTGCGGAGTGGTTTGTTTCCGTCCACTTCTTCCAGGCGATTGCTGAACTGATTGTCGGCGCTTTGGGCGTAGGCTTTATTTTCGAGATGGTGCCCCGTTACCTGTCTTCGTTCGCCATTGGTATGAAGGCTGTTAGTCTGTCTCTGTCTGGTATTCTGGCGGCGGTAATTTCCACCAAAATCGCCTTGCCAAAGGGTATCGTACTGACTCCGGAAGTGGTTGAAACGGTTTATGCCGGTTTCTTCTATAACCTTGCGATTATGGCGGTGGTGATGGCTGTGGTGACCCTTGGTCTATCTAAAGTTATTGGCGCTATGGTTGCCAAAGGTGAAGCGCTGGAAGCGGCCCCTGCGGTTGTGACCAATGCCACTTTTGCAGCTGTATAATTGACGGAATGCAAAACGGGCAGCTCAAGGCTGCCCGTTCTGTATCCGCTTACTGAGTTGGTTTGAACAATCAGGCTATTGCAGGTTCAACAGCGATGTCCATCTTCTCTTCTTTTTCCCGAATCCGTTCATTAAACACGATGCGAGCATTCTGCGCGGCTTCTGAGGCTTGCAGTTTCTTCTCCTTCGCGGTTGATGCCTGATCCATCAATAGACGCAGCTGGTCCACCATATGCTGAGGGGCATCGCCTAGCTCAAGACCAGAATTTCCCCGTGAAAGTGCCTCTTTGCGAATCTTGCGCTGAAGCTTCCAGACTCTGGCCAGCGCCTTTTTCTCAACCTTGGCGGCGATCATGGCTTCATCTTTAAGCTGTTCAAATGTCGCCAGGGCCATACCTTCACGGGACCATGGATCGACATCCGGAAGCTCTTCGATATTGATCACTGGATCGATGTAATCCTGTTGATGCATCAGATCAAGCGACGTCGCTCGTACGGCAGAGATCATCAACATAACAGCGATAACCAGCAGGGGAAGACCGCCAACAATGGCCGCTGTTTGCAGGGTAGCGAGGCCGCCCATAAACAGTAGCACCGCCGGCATGAAGGAGAGTGCAAACGCCCAGAACAGGCGGTTCCAGCGCATTGGGTCCTCGGACACATTGTTCTGAACTACGGAGGCCAGAATAAAGGAGATTGAGTCAAAGGTTGTAGCGGTGAAGATAACGCACAGGGCGGTAAAGAGAGCGATAACAAATGTGCTGAACGGCAGCTGTTCAAGAATCGAGAAAATAGCCTTGGTTGCGCCCTCGTTCTGCAGTATTCCGACAACATCAAGAGCACCAGAAAGCTGCAGGGATAAGCCGTAGTTACCCAGTATTATGAAGAACAGGAAACAGCCCATAGAACCGAAGAATATGGCACCACTCACCATCTGCTTAATAGTACGACCACGGGAGATACGGGCAACAAACAGACCCATGCTTGGCGCGAATACCAGCCACCATGCCCAATAGAAGATGGTCCAGTCCTGGGGGAAGTGAGTGTTTTCAAAACTGCCATAACCACCAAAAGGTTCAGCCCAGGTCGCCATATGAAAGAAGTTGGTAATCATACGACCAAGAGAGTCCAGTCCGGTCTCCAGCATAAAAACGGTTGGTCCTGCGATCAGAACAAATGCCAGCAGTCCTATAGCCCCCCAGAAATTAATATTACTGAGCATTTTGATGCCCTTATCCATACCGGCATAAGCTGAATAAGCGAACAACGACGTACAAACCATCAATACAGCTATCTGGGTTCCTGTCGTTTTGGGTATGCCGAAGAGGATATTCACGCCTTCGTTAATCAGCGGTGCAGCCAGACCAAGGGTTGTTGCACCACCACCCAGAAGACCGAAGATAAACAGAATGTCGATAATTTTGCCGAGCCAGCCCTGGCTGTTTTTCTCACCAATGACCGGCATCAGGGCACTGGATATTTTCAGAACGGGTTGTTTGCGGACATAAAAAAAGTAAGAAATGGGCAGCGCTGGTATCAAATAGATGCACCAGGCGATTGGCCCCCAGTGGAACAGGCCGTAGGTGGCAGCCCAGCGCACAGCTTCTTCACTGCCCGGTTCCAGTTGAAAAGGAGGAGCCTGATAGTAGTAGGCCCATTCGATAACGCCCCAGTAGAGAATACTGGCGCCGATGCCACCGCAGAACAGCATGGCAGCCCAGGAGGCGGTGCTGTATTCAGGCTCTTCATCCGGGTCACCCAGCTTGATCTGGCCAATATCACTGAAAACGACGTAAATCATAAAGAACACGGCGGCTATACCGAGAGCCAGATAGAGAAAACCAAACTGATCGGTCATGACTTTTTTGGCGCTGGCAACCCAGTAAGCACCCTGTTCAGGCCATATAACCAGTGGAATAACCGTTCCCAGTAGTAGAAAAACGGCACCAAAAAATGTCGGTTTATCTATTAATTTGAATGCATCAGCAATCTTATTCTTCATTATTATTTTTACCAGGAAATAAACTTGCGCTTAATATACGTATAAATACAAGGGTCTCAATCTGCTTTTGTATACAGGGTAAATATAAACGACTGATATCTGATATAAATCAATAGAAGGGCAAAAGCCCCGTTATTTTTTTACTCGGATATTGCTATCCGAACGGGGCCGTCTTACTAACCTGAATCAGTCAAGGCAATTTATAGATCATTTAAAATAACAGATGGTGATTGACGTATAACTTTTTGCACTCCCAACCATCCGGAGATGCCGATAACCAAAGCCCCTGCCGGTGGCAAAGTAGCCCATAGCCACCATAAGGGCTGCCAGGGTAATTCGAACACCTTGGTATTCATCCAGTAGATGCAAAGCTCTGTTCCCGCAGCAGCTATCAATCCTGAAACAAAACCAAACAGCACAAACTCTCCAGCCTGCATAATGATCAGTTGACGACGGGTGCCGCCCAGAGAGCGAATCAGAGCGCCTTCCTTCAGACGTAGATCGATACTGGATTCAATCACCGAGGCCATCACCAGTAGCCCTGCCAGAAGCAGAGCTCCGAGCATGGCTTCTACCGCGATTACCGACTGCTCAAGCATCTTGCGCACTTGTGCAATGACGGCATCAAGATCCAGCAAAGTCAGAGTGGGGAGGTGAGTAATCAGCTCGTTGAGCTGCACCTTGTTTTCATCGCTCAAATAGAAACTGTTGAGCCAGGAGACTGGATATTCTTCCAGCAAACCCGCCGGAAAAATCATATAGAAGTTTGGCTGGAAAGATTCCCACTGTACGGTACGAATACTGGCAACGGAGGCACTGAGTTCACGACCAGAGATCATAAAAGTCAGCTGATCACCAATGTCTATGCCGAGGCGTTCTGCCATCTCCTTTTCGACAGATACCACATCGTTCTGACCCCTTTGCCACCATTGGCCATCAATGATGGTGTTGGTTTCTGGCAGCGTCTCTGACCAGGTCAGGTTCAGCTCCCGGTTTAACGAGTTGTGACCACGCTGCTCCTTGGAAACCGCCTCACGCACGTCAGCACCGTTAATCTGGGTCAGACGACCACGGACAATCGGGAATAGCCCCTTGGCATCAATGTCATGATCCACCATGAACTGACGATAGTCGCTGACCTCACCGGGTTGGATATTCATGGCAAAGTAGTTGGGTGTTTTTTCAGGCAGGTTTTTTTGCCACTGATCCAGAAGATCGGTCCGTAGCACCAGAACGATGGCCATAGCCATAAAGGTCAGTGAGAAGGCCAGAAGCTGGGCCGTGGAGTGGCCGCTTTCCCGGGCAATGCGCTGGAGTCCGAGGCGCCAGTAGAGAGGCATGGGGCGGCCACTGCCAGTGTGATACAACCGTTGCAATAAGACCTTCAAAATCAGTGATACAACGGCGAGGATTCCCGCACCCGCAAGAACGAGACCGGCGGTCATTAACAGTTCACCGGTGTAGTACCAGAGCAAGAGCGCTATGGACGACAGTGATAATCCATAAACCAGCCAGGAAGAGGCGGGTGCAGGGACAAGCTCTCGACGCAACACCCGCAGAGGCGAGACATGCTGAAGGCGAAGCAGGGGTGCCAGACCAAACCCCAACAGGGTCACGATACCCGTTGCCCCTCCGACAAACAGTGGCAGCAAACCGGGCTGTGGCAGCCAGGCCGGCAGAATGCCTTTTAATAAACCAACCAATCCCGCTTGCAGTAACCAGCCCGCGGCCACACCGGGGATAGCCACCACGATTGCCAACAACACCAGCTCGCCGACCAACAGATTCAGCACCTGACGACGACTACCACCTAAACAGCGCATGATAGCGGCGTTATCAAAGCGTCGTTCTGCAAAACGGCGGGTAGCCATAGCGATGGCGATACCGGCCAGAATAATAGCAGCCATACTGGCCAATCCCAGAAATTGCCGCAACCGCACCACTGAATTGCGCAGATCACGACGTCCGTCGTCAGAATGAATCAACTGCTCACCGGCATCCAGTTTTCCTTCGAGTGCTGTTTCGAGCTGTTTGAGCTGTCTGCGTTCACCAGCCAGTAATGTCTTCCAGCTGACCCGGCTGCCAGGCTGGATGACCTCTGTCGCCTGTATATCAATCATGTTGAACATCAGTCGGGGGGAGAAACTATAGAAATCTCCGCCACGGTCAGTCTCCAGAGTGATTGCCCGGGTAATGGTCAGCTCTTTGGCTCCGAGGGTGACGGTATCGCCCACCTCGACACCGAGCAGGGGAAACAGTCGCGGTTCCAGCCACGCCTCTCCGGGGGCAGGTACATCTTCTGTGGGGGTGTCATCGGCAAATGGCCCGGGGGCGGTGCGAATATAACCGCGCAGGGGATAGTGACTCTCAACCGCCTTGGCAGAGACGAGTTGCATCTCCTCACCGGCAAGAACCACAGAAGGAAATTCCACTACAGTGGATTGTTCCAGTTTGCTGGAGCGGATTTCACGGGAAACCTGTTCCGAGAGTAAACGTGGACTGCTGATCACCATATCAGCACCAATAACCTCCGCCACCTGTCGTCCAAGTGCCAACTGCAGACGGTCGCTGAACAGGGCAACAGCGGTGCTGATAGACACTGCCATCAGTAGTGAAAGCACCAGTAACCAGAGTTCACCGGCACGCCAGTCCCGGATCACAAAGCGCCAGGACAAGGAGAAATCCTTGAATGATGATGTCGGTCTCATGGAGCATGCTCCCGATCACTGTCAGTGATATTTTTCAGCAGACCATTATGGAGACGGAGTACACGGTCACAACGTCTGGCCAGTGCCATGTCGTGGGTCACTAATACGAGTGTTGTGTCGTTTTCCCTGTTGACCTGAAACAGAAGCTCGATAATTTTTTCACCGGTCTCCTCATCGAGACTTCCGGTTGGCTCATCGGCAAACAAAATCTGCGGCTCACTGGCAAAAGCCCTGGCAATAGCAACCCGCTGTTGTTCACCTCCGGAAAGCTGTTTCGGATAGTGATCAAGACGCTCGCCCAGTCCCACTCTTTCAAGAAGCTCTTTGGCCCGTTCGCACGCATCTTTACGGCCTGCCAGCTCAAGGGGCAACATGGCATTTTCCAGAGCCGTGAGGTTGGCGAGTAATTGGAAAGATTGAAAAACAAAGCCCACATGCTGGCCGCGCAGTTTTGCACGATCATCTTCGTCTAATTCGTCAATACGCTGGCCAACCAGATGGATTTGGCCGGATGTTGGCTGATCAAGCCCTGCCAGTAATCCGAGCAGTGTCGATTTACCAGAACCGGATGTGCCGACAATCGCTGCGGATTCTCCCTGCTTGATCTGTAAATCAAGGCCAGACAAGATAGTAAGCTCGCCGCTGCGGGCAACGACTTTTTTCATCAAATCCTGTGCTGCCACTGCAGCCGGGATGGTGTCGTTGGTATTGTTACTCATATTAGAACTCTGAGAGGACGTTTTGGAATTCATCATACGCAACCGTGCAGTACTCCTGCTCGTTTTTACTTTGCTTTTACTGGTTAGCTCTGTCAGTCGATCCGCAACAGAGAATAAGAGACTGATGGTGTTTGGTGACAGCCTCAGCGCCGCCTATGGTCTGGAAATCGACAAGGGCTGGGTCACTCTGCTTGAAAGCAAGCTACAGGAGAGACATTCCCGGTGGCAAGTAACAAATCTCAGTATTAGTGGGGAGACTTCATCAGGCGGCCTTGCTCGTCTGCCGGCGGCACTAAAGAGGTACAAGCCTGATCTGGTTCTGCTGGAGCTGGGCGCCAATGATGGCTTGCGCGGCACACCCCTGAAATCAATGCGCAATAACTTTAAACAGATGCTGACTCTGCTTCAGGAACAGAAAATACCGGTCGTATTTTTTGAAATGCAGATACCGCCTAATTACGGTCCGCACTATACAAAGGGATTCAACAAAATCTACTACGATCTTGGCAAGGAGTTTAACGTGCCGGTGCTGCCGTTTTTTCTTGATGGTGTAGCGGGTGTGTCGAAACTGAATCAGCCGGATGGTATTCATCCGGCAGCAAAAGCTCAGCCACTTTTGCTGGAAAATGTATGGCCGGAACTGCAAAAATATCTGCACTAGATTGTGCTGTGCTTCTGTTGTTTTGTACTTCTATATCGATCGACTCAATTTCGGATTGAACGTTGAACGATGTAAATATGATTTTCAGAATGGGTTTTTCAGTCAGGCTCTTAATGGATTCCCCACATGCCCCCCGTCACTCACAAGTCTGGAGCTTCTTAAATTTTTTTACATGCACTTGAAAAATCTGACACTTTCCCCCATATCAGCCCCAGACTCATTTTTGTCAGGAGCTTTCCTTGGAACAGTACAGAGGAACAACCATTCTTTCCGTGCGCCGGAATGGCAAGGTTATAGTGGGCGGTGATGGTCAGGTCTCACTGGGAGACACGGTTATTAAGGGTAACGCCCATAAGGTGCGTCGCCTTTATAATGGCAAGGTACTGGCGGGTTTCGCCGGCGGTACTGCTGACGCCTTCACCCTGTTTGAACGCTTTGAAGCCCAGCTGGAGAAGCATCAGGGGCAACTGGTTCGTTCTGCTGTTGAGTTGGCCAAGGAGTGGCGGACTGACCGAATGCTGCAGCGTCTGGAAGCGATGCTGATCGTAGCGGATGCCAAAGCCTCCCTGATCATTACCGGCAACGGTGATGTTATGGAGACAGCCGATGGCATTCTGGCGATCGGTTCCGGCAGCAACTATGCCCGTTCTGCTGCTATTGCCCTGATGGAAAACACAGACCTGTCAGCTCTGGATGTGGTGGTCAAGAGCCTGAATGTTGCAGGCGACATCTGTGTTTACACCAACCATTCCCACACGATTGAAGAGCTGGACAGCGAGTAATTGCTGACAGTCTGTGAGCTGCAGTCCTCTACGAGAAAGTATCACTATGGCTAATATGACGCCCCGCGAAATCGTCCAGGAACTGGACAAACATATCATCGGTCAGGACGAAGCTAAGCGTGCGGTGGCAATTGCCCTGCGTAACCGCTGGCGTCGTATGCAGGTTGATGTCAGCCTGCGTAATGAGATCAGCCCGAAAAATATCCTGATGATCGGCCCGACCGGTGTCGGTAAAACGGAAATTGCCCGTCGTCTGGCCCGTCTGGCCAATGCGCCGTTTATGAAGGTCGAAGCCACCAAGTTCACCGAAGTAGGTTATGTTGGCCGTGATGTGGAATCCATCGTCCGCGATCTGATTGACGCCGCCATCAAGATGATGCATGAGCAGGAGATGGTGACGGTTAAACATCGCGCTCTGGATGCTGCTGAAGACCGTATTCTCGATGCTTTGCTGCCACCGGCCCGCAGTTTCTCCGAAGACAGCGCTCCCCGTGAAGACGGCGGCGCCCGTCAGGCATTCCGCAAAAAACTGCGCGAAGGCCTGCTCGATGATAAAGAGATCGAGATTGACCTGCAGGAAGCCAAGATGGGTGTTGAGATCATGGCACCCCCCGGCATGGAAGATATGACCAACCAGCTGCAGAGCATGTTCTCCAACATGAGCACGGGGCGCACCCAGTCCCGCAAGCTGATGGTGAAGGATGCGCTCAAGCTGGTGCAGGACGAAGAAGCCGGCAAGCTGGTCAATGAAGAAGAGCTGAAGATGAAAGCGATTCAGGCTGTTGAGCAGAACGGCATCGTCTTCCTGGACGAGATCGATAAGGTGGCCAAGCGTGCGGGCGGCTCCAATGCCGACGTCTCCCGCGAAGGCGTGCAGCGTGACCTGCTGCCCCTGATCGAAGGCTGCACGGTGAACACCAAATACGGCATGATCAAGACCGATCACATCCTGTTTATCGCTTCCGGTGCTTTCCATCTGGCCAAGCCTTCTGATCTGATTCCGGAACTGCAGGGTCGTCTGCCGATTCGTGTTGAACTGAAGGCGCTGAGCGTTCAGGATTTCGAGCGTATTCTGGTTGAGCCAAACGCCGCTCTGACCGAGCAGTACAAAGCCTTGCTGAAGACGGAAGGTCTGGATATTGCGTTTACCAAAGATGGTCTGACCAAGATTGCAGAAGTAGCCTGGCAGGTGAATGAGCGTACCGAGAATATTGGTGCCCGCCGTCTGCACACGGTGATGGAGCGTCTGCTGGAAGAGGTCTCCTTCTCTGCTGAGGATATGGCAGCGGCTGGTGAGTCTGTCCTTATCGATGCCGACTACGTGACGAAGTCCCTTGGTGATCTGGTACAGGACGAAGACCTGAGCCGTTATATTCTTTAAACGTTTTATTTTCGGTTTTACAGGGTCCCCACCATGCTTGCATGCTGGGGGCTTTCGCTTTTCAGGAGCTTGATTGTTCATGTCCCGTTACGTTCCACAAACGATAAATCTCCGCAAAAAGTCAAAACGGCTTGAGCTGGCTTATGCTGATGGCAAATCCTGGCAGCTGAGTTGTGAATATTTGCGGGTGTTCAGCCCCTCCGCAGAGGTACAAGGCCATGGGGAAGGTCAGGATGTGCTGCAAGTGGGCAAGATTAATGTGGCCATCAAAGCCATTGAGGCGGTCGGCAATTACGCGATCAAACTGGTATTTGATGATGGCCACGACTCCGGCATTTACACCTGGGAGTACCTGCGGGAGCTGGGTGAGAAGCAGGAAGAGAACTGGAACGACTATCTGAGCAGGATGGACGAAGCGGGTCAGGCTCGTGATCCGGATATCAGTGTTGTTCGGTTGCTTTAACCTGAAAAGCCCGTACCAAAATGGGCGAACTGTGGCTTGTTCATAACCACCTGCCCAGTCGCCCCGTTCAAAGTCGTTCACCGCCGTCGTTCACTGCCGTCGTTCACCACAGTACTGTGCCCCCGAGAGCTGTAGCGTAAGATCCGCTGGCACCGTTGCCTCAACGGACTGTCGTTTGTTAACCCGAACCCTCCTGTGTAGAATGATCTGCCATCTGCAGTCTCTGTGGATGGTGTCCGTTCGCAATGGAAGCCCCCCGTTCCGGTCAGGAAGACCTCATAACGCCAAATAACGATTATCAAAAGGCTGTTGAGAGATTGTCTATGAGTTCAGGTTTGTATCACCCTGAAGAGTTCCGTGACAACTGCGGTTTTGGACTCATTGCCCATACCGAAGGCAACAAGAGTCATGACCTGCTTGGCAAGGCCATTGAAGCCCTGACCTGCATGACCCACCGGGGCGGTGTCGCTGCCGATGGGCGTACCGGTGATGGCTGTGGTGTGCTGGTTCAGCTGCCGGATGCTTTTTTTAGAACCATTATCCACACCGATTTTCATGTTCAACTCCCGCCGCTCTACGCTGTTGGTATGGTCTTTCTTAGTCAGGACAGAGATCTTGCCCGTCAGGCACGGACAGCGATTGAGCAGGAGTTGACGGTTCAGGGTTTAAAGGTGGTGTGCTGGCGCAAAGTCCCCATTCAAATCGACTGCCTTGGCATTATCGCCCTTGAACAGCTGCCTCAGATTGAGCAGGTTTTTGTCGCCCCCATTGAGATTGATCAGAGTCAGCAGCTGGAAGCCAGCCTGTTTATGGTGCATCGCAAGGTCAGTCAGCAGTTGAGCCATGATCGGGATTTTTACATCTGCTCCCTGTCCAGCAAGATCATCACCTACAAAGGGCTGATGATGCCTGCGGATCTGGTTCGTTTTTATCCGGATCTTGGCGACCAGCGCTTTGAAACGGCCATCTGTGTATTTCACCAGCGTTTCTCCACTAACACCATGCCGCGCTGGCCGCTGGCACAACCGTTCCGCATGCTGGCCCATAACGGTGAGATCAACACCATCACCGGCAACCGCAATTGGGCCGAAGCCCGGGCCGGTAAATTCCGCTCTGAACGGCTGCCCAATCTCCATGAGATTCGTCCGCTGGTGAATGCGAGCGGATCGGACTCCTCGGCACTCGATAATATGCTGGAGATTATGGTGACCGGTGGCATTGATCTCTACCGGGCTATCCGCATGCTGGTGCCACCGGCGTGGCAGAATATTGATACCATGGATCCCAAACTTCGCGCTTTCCATGAGTACAACTCCATGCATATGGAGCCCTGGGATGGCCCGGCTGGTCTGGTAATTTCCGATGGACGCTATGCGGTCTGCGCTCTGGATCGCAACGGTTTACGCCCTTCGCGCTGGGTGAAGACCAAGGATGGCTATCTGACAATAGCATCCGAAATAGGTGTCTATAACTACAAGCCGGAAGATGTGCTCGCCAAGGGGCGGGTAGGGCCAGGTCAGGTGGTGGCCATTGATACCGAGACCGGCGAATTCCTGCAGGCTCACGATATCGACCAGAAGCTCAAGAATCGCCAGCCTTACAAACAGTGGCTGAAGCAACACGCCTGCCGGATTCAGTCCCGCTTTATCGAGCAGGAACATCGTGTAGAGGCTCTTGCGCCCGGCATCCTGCTCCGTGAACAGAAGCGTTTTCAGGTGACTTCTGAAGAGCGAGAGCAGGTGCTTCGTCCGCTGGTGGAGAAAGCCCAGGAACCGGTTGGCTCCATGGGGGATGATACGCCGACGGCTGTTCTCTCCCAGCGAGTACGCCCCGTTTACGACTACTTTCGTCAGTTATTTGCCCAGGTCACCAATCCCCCGATTGATCCGCTGCGGGAGGCGGTGGTGATGTCGCTCGAGACCTGCATGGGGCGCGAGCGCAATCTGTTTGAGGAGACGCGGGAGCACGCCCGGCGGGTTGTTCTGAAGTCACCGGTTCTCTCCACCACGAAATTCCTGAACCTGATCAAGGGTGAACACCGGCATAGTGACCTCGCGGCGGCTCGTCTTGACCTCGGCTATGAGCCGTCGCTCGGTCTGGAAGCTGCGATTATTGCCCTCTGTGACAAGGCGGAACAGGCCGTTCAGGATGGCAAGGTTCTGCTCCATATCACCGACCGGAATCAGAAACCCGGCCTGCCGGTGATTCATGCCACTTTTGCCACCGGCGCGATTCACCACCGGCTGATTGGCAAAGGTCTGCGTGCCGATGCCAATCTGCTGGTGGAAACAGCGACCGCCCGGGACTCCCATCACTTTGCCGTACTGATCGGCTTTGGCGCTACGGCGGTCTATCCGTGGCTCACCTATGAGGTGATTCGGGAGATGATTGAGAGCCGTGCGGTGATCTTCGATACCCTGGCGGGATTCAGAGCCTACCGCAAGGGGATCAATAAAGGGCTGCTGAAGATTATGTCCAAGATGGGCATTTCAGCAGTCACCTCCTACCGTGGCGCTCAACTGTTTGAGGCGGTCGGTATGGCCAGTGAGGTTGTTGATCTCTGTTTTCGAGGGGTTAGAAGCCGCATTGAAGGGGCCCGTTTTGAAGACTTCCACCAGGATCAGCTGCTGCTGGCCAAGGCGAGTATCAAGGCGCGTCAACCTATTGAGCCTGGCGGTCATATCAAGTTTATCCATGGCTCTGAGTATCACGCCTTTAATCCCGATGTGGTGCACACCCTTCAGCAGGCGGTAAAAACCGGTGATTACAGCCTTTGGCGAGACTATGCGACGCTGGTCAACGAACGTCCGGTAGCGGTACTGCGTGATCTGTTGGCGCTGGCCAGTGACCGTGCACCTATTCCGCGGGAGCAGGTGGAGCCGGTCTCGGAAATAGTAAAGCGTTTTGATTCGGCCGCCATGAGTCTGGGGGCTCTCTCTCCCGAGGCTCACGAGGCATTGGCTCAGGCCATGAACCGTCTTGGTGGTCGCTCCAACTCCGGAGAAGGGGGCGAAGACCCGGCCCGTTTCGGCACAGACAAAATCTCCAAAATCAAACAGATCGCCTCCGGTCGTTTTGGGGTCACTCCCCACTATCTGGTCAATGCCGAAGTGTTGCAGATCAAGATCGCCCAGGGGGCGAAGCCGGGCGAGGGGGGGCAACTGCCCGGCGGCAAGGTCAATGATCTGATCGCCCGTCTGCGCTACTCGGTGCCGGGCGTGACGCTGATCTCTCCGCCACCGCACCATGATATTTACTCCATTGAAGATCTGGCTCAGCTGATCTTCGATCTGAAACAGATCAATCCCCGCGCGCTGGTATCGGTCAAGCTGGTGTCGGAGCCCGGTGTTGGCACTATTGCGGCGGGGGTTGCCAAAGCCTATGCCGATCTGATCACGATCTCTGGCTATGATGGCGGCACGGCGGCTAGTCCATTGACGTCTATTCGCTACGCCGGTTCGCCGTGGGAGCTGGGGCTTGCCGAAGCCCAGCAGGCGCTGCGAGCCAACGACCTGCGTGGCAAAGTACGCTTGCAGACCGATGGTGGCCTCAAGACCGGGCTGGATGTGATCAAGGCGGCGCTGCTGGGTGCCGAAAGTTTCGGTTTTGGCACGACGCCGATGGTGGCTCTGGGTTGTAAGTATCTGCGTATCTGTCATCTCAACAATTGTGCGACAGGTGTCGCTACCCAGAACCAATACCTGCGTGATGAGCACTTTATTGGCACCGTGGAGAGGGTGGTTAACTTCTTCACCATGCTGGCGGAAGAGGTGCGGGAGTGGTTGGCGCATATGGGCTATAGAAGTCTCGGGGAGCTGATCGGGCACACCGAGCTGCTGAGTGCCAAACAAGGTCTGACACCCCGGCAGGCTAATCTGGATCTCTCTCCGATCTTGAGCAACAGCGCCATTCCGGCGGATAAGCCGCTTACCTGTCAGGTCGATTGCAACCCACCGCTGGATGAAGGCGCGATGGCCAGACAGATGGTGGCCGATATGCTGCCCGCTATCGAAGCGCAGTCTGGTGGTGAGTTTGAATACACCATTGGCAATTGTGATCGCTCCATCGGCGCCCGTCTCTCGGGTGAAATTGCCCGACGTTATGGCAATCAGGGCATGGCTGACACGCCGGTGACGGTGCATCTGAAAGGCAGTGCCGGGCAGAGCTTCGGGGTCTGGAATGCGGGAGGTCTGCACATGATTCTGGACGGCGATGCCAACGACTATGTCGGCAAAGGCATGACCGGCGGCAA
The DNA here is from genome assembly GCA_947040555.1 of uncultured Oceanospirillales bacterium. Taxonomy (GTDB): domain Bacteria; phylum Pseudomonadota; class Gammaproteobacteria; order Pseudomonadales; family Endozoicomonadaceae; genus Sansalvadorimonas. The sequence goes on from CAMRBW010000030.1 coordinate 24,746, forward strand.
GCTGGTGATTCGTCCGCCGAAAGGCAGCGTTTTCGCCAGTGAGGAGACCACTATTATCGGCAACACCTGTCTCTATGGCGCGACCGGCGGCAAACTGTTTGCCGCCGGGTGTGCCGGTGAACGGCTGGCGGTGCGTAACTCCGGGGCGCGGGTGGTGGTTGAAGGGACCGGTGATCACTGTTGTGAGTATATGACCGGCGGCCATGTTACGGTGCTGGGTTCTGTCGGTAGCAACTTTGGTGCGGGCATGACCGGCGGCTTCGCGTATGTGCTGGATCTGGATCGTAATTTTGTCGATCGCTACAACCATGAGCTGGTGGATATCCTGCGTATAGATTCTGAAGTTATGGAGGGTCAGCGCACTTATCTGTACAGAATTATCGAAGAGTATGTGCAGGAGACCGGCAGTGCCTGGGGCGCGAAGATTCTGAACGATTTCGAGGATTATGCGGGTCTGTTCTGGCTGGTAAAACCAAAAGCAGCAAGTCTTGACAATCTTCTGGCCAGCACCAGGGGACGGCCTGAGTGATGGATGCGGGTCGAAGAAGTAAAGGAGATGAATATGGCAGAAAGACTCAATAACAAGTTTCAGTTTGTAGAGGTGGGACGCAGGGAGCCCGTCAAAAAAGCGATCGCAACCCGAAAACGCGAGTTCGCCGAAATTGACAGGCCGTTTTCCGAGCGTGAGGTGAAATCCCAGAGCCACCGCTGTCTGGATTGTGGTAACCCGTATTGCGAGTGGAAGTGCCCGGTTCATAACTACATTCCCAACTGGTTGAAGCTGGTCAGCGAGGGACGACTGTTTGAAGCCGCAGAGCTCAGCCATCAGACCAACTCGCTGCCGGAGGTTTGTGGTCGGGTCTGTCCGCAGGATCGTCTCTGTGAGGGGGCTTGTACCCTGAATGATGGTTTTGGGGCGGTCACTATTGGGGCGACCGAAAAATATATCACCGATACCGCTTTGGCCATGGGTTGGCGACCCGATGTTTCGAATGTGGTCTGGACCAGCAAGAAGGTGGCAGTGATCGGCGCCGGACCTGCCGGGCTGGCCTGTGCCGATGTGCTGGTGCGTAACGGGGTCAGACCGGTGGTGTTTGATCGTAATCCGGAGATTGGTGGTCTGCTCACCTTTGGTATTCCCGAGTTCAAGCTGGAAAAAAGTGTGATGTCCCGTCGTCGGGAGATCTTTACCTCGATGGGTATTGAGTTTTGTCTTAATACCGAGGTAGGCAGGGATATGGCCATCGATCAGCTGCTGGCGGAACATGATGCGGTATTTATGGGGATGGGCACCTATACCAGCATGAAAGGGGGCTTTCCCGGCGAAGAGCTGCCTGGGGTCTCTGATGCGCTGCCGTTTCTGATTGCCAATGTAAACCGCTGTCTCGGTTTTGAGAGCTGTCGGGAAGAGTTTATTGATACCAGGGACCAGAAAGTCGTGGTTCTCGGTGGTGGTGATACTGCGATGGATTGCAATCGTACCGCGATTCGTCAGGGCGCCCGGTCAGTGACCTGCGCCTATCGCCGTGACGAGGCCAATATGCCCGGCTCCCGCAAAGAGGTGAACAATGCCAGAGATGAGGGGGTCGCTTTCCTCTTCAATCGTCAGCCCGTTGAAATTGTTGGCGATGGCAAGGTGGAGGGCGTCAAATTTGTCACCACGCGGATGGGTGAGCCTGATGAGCATGGTCGCTGTCGCCCTGAACCGGTTGAGGGCAGCGAAGAGATAGTGGCTGCGGATAGGGTGTTGATCGCCTTTGGTTTCCGCCCAAGCCCTGCCAGCTGGTTTGAGGAGCAGGGGATTGCAACGGATGAGGGGGGCCGGGTGCTGGCACCGGAACAGGCTGAGTATCCGTTCCAGACGGCCAATCCGAAGATCTTTGCTGGTGGCGATATGGTGCGTGGTTCTGATCTGGTGGTCACGGCTATCTGGGAGGGGCGCAAGGCGGCTGAAGGGATTCTGGACTACCTGGACGTCTGAGACAGACAATAAAAAAGGAGAGCACTGGCTCTCCTTTTTTATCTTTATATTCGGATCAGCAGGTTGCGATAACCTCAATCTCAACTTTGGCATCTTTAGGCAGGCGAGCGACTTCTACGCAGCTGCGGGCCGGGAAAGGCAGGGTGAAGTACTGCTTGTAGACTTCGTTGATATCGGTGAAGTCATTCATGTCTTTCACGAATACCATGGTTTTGCGAACCTTGGTCATGCAGGAACCGGCGGCTTCCAGGATGGCCTTAACGTTCTCGAGGCACTGACGGGTTTGATCCTTGATCGCTTCCGGCATGTCGCCGGTCTCCGGATTAATGGGCAGTTGTCCGGAAGTGATAATCATGCCGTTGAACTGAATAGCCTGAGAGTAAGGTCCGATAGCGGCTGGAGCCTCTGTCGTTTCAATAACTTTTTCCATGGTTCCAATCTATCTGTCTGGGTTGCCGTTTGACCTCGGATTATAGAGGTCAAAACTGAGCAGGATTTCAGTTGATCTCCCGTAACAAAGTAGAGCATCAGACTATCCGTAAATAATTCAATGGTCAGGGAGAGAAAAAACGGGCGACATATCGCAATGTAGCAATAAAGGACTGTCTGGATGATCTGTAGACAGAATCTTTACAATGGTTAGATTTAATACCACCCGCTAAGTTACTGCTTTGATTTCCGTCAACAAAAAATAAGCTGAAATCGTTTCATCGGTGAGAGAATCGCTATATTGGGAGCTGCCGGGTTTTTGGTATAAGTGAAGTCCGTGTTTATATACAGTACGCCACGTATACCGCATAGATAGAACGTATAAAGGAGTTTACCGTGACCGATCTCAGAAATGATACGTTTCTCCGAGCGCTGATGAAGGAGAGTGTAGAGTATACGCCGGTTTGGATGATGCGACAGGCGGGCCGTTATCTGCCGGAGTACAAAGCGACCCGTGCGGAGGCCGGAGACTTCCTCAGCCTGTGCAAAAATGCGGATCTGGCCTGTGCCGTGACCCTGCAACCCCTTGAGCGTTTTCCCCTGGATGCGGCCATTCTGTTTTCGGATATCCTGACCATTCCCGACGCTATGGGGCTTGGTCTCTATTTTGAGAGCGGTGAAGGTCCCCGGTTCCGAAAAACTGTACGTACGGAGCAGGATGTTGATGGGCTCATCCAACCCACCATGAATGGCGAACTGGATTATGTGATGAACGCTGTACGGGTGATCCGCCGGGAATTAAACGGCCGTGTTCCTCTGATCGGCTTCTCGGGCAGTCCGTGGACGCTGGCCACCTATATGGTGGAGGGCGGCAGCAGCAAAGATTTTCGCCATATCAAGGCGATGATGTACAGCCAGCCACAGGTGTTGCATAAGTTACTGGATCGTCTGGCGCTCTGTGTGACGGACTATCTCAATGCCCAGATTATTGCGGGTGCTCAGGCGGTACAGATTTTCGATACCTGGGGCGGTGTGCTCGGCCATCGGGAGTACCGGGAGTTTTCCCTCTCTTATATGCAGCGCATTGTTGAAGGATTGATCCGAGAACACGATGGTCGTCGTGTACCTGTCATTCTGTTTACCAAGAACGGTGGACAGTGGCTTGAGGTTATGGCGGATACCGGTGCGGATGCTCTTGGTCTGGACTGGACCACTCATATCGGTGAGGCCCGTGCCCGTGTGGGTAGCAAGGTCGCTCTGCAGGGCAATATGGATCCGTGCGTACTCTATTCATCGCCTAAACGTATTCGTGCAGAGGTCAAGCGTATTCTGGACGACTATGGTCCGGGAACAGGGCATGTGTTCAATCTGGGTCATGGTATTCACCAGTTTGCCAATCCTGAACATGCAGCGGCTTTTGTTGATGCGGTGCATGAGTTGTCGGCGCGTTAACCATCGTCATCCCCGCGCAGGCGGGGATGACGGCAGTTCAGGATAAAGCCTCAACGGTTGTTAACGGTTCTGTTCGCGGGTGATGGCTCTATGGCCGATATCTGTGCGGAAATAGCAGTTGTTCCAGCTGATTTTATCGACGCCTTCATAGGCTCGTTGCTGAGCCTCTGCAACGGTATCGCCCAGCGCGGTAACACAAAGAACGCGGCCGCCGCTGGTGACAACCTGATCGTTTTCCAGAGTGGTTCCCGCCTGAAATACTATGGCGTTGGTAACATTTTCGAGACCGCGAATAACATAACCTTTGTCGTAAGACTCTGGATAGCCTCCGGCCGCCATAACGACACCAAGAGCGGCACGGGAATCCCACTCGCAGGTTTTCCCTTTCAGTTGACCCTGGACTCCGGCCAGACAGAGCTCAACCAGATCAGACTTCATCCGCATCATAATGGGCTGAGTTTCCGGATCACCAAAACGACAGTTATATTCTAATACTTTGGGTACACCCTGTGCGTCGACCATGATGCCGGCATAGAGGAAGCCAGTATAACGATGCCCTTCTGCCGCCATTCCTTTTACGGTCGGGTAGATCACCTGTTCCATAATGCGACCATGCATTTCAGGGGTGACCACAGGCGCCGGTGAATAGGCCCCCATACCGCCGGTATTGGGGCCAGAATCGCCATTGTCTCTGGCTTTGTGATCCTGGCTGGTGGCGAGAGGAAGTACATGTTCACCGTCAACCATGACGATAAAGCTGGCCTCTTCACCCTGAAGAAACTCCTCAATAACCACCCGGTGTCCGGCATCACCAAAAGCGTTGCCGGCCAGCATATCTTCGACGGCGGTGATGGCTTCCTCTTCGGTGCTTGCAAGAATCACCCCTTTACCTGCTGCCAGACCATCGGCTTTTACAACGATGGGCGCACCCTGTTCGCGAATATAGGCGACAGCGGGTTTGATTTCGGTAAAGTTGGCGTAGGCGGCGGTGGGAATATGGTGACGGGCAAGAAAGTCTTTGGTGAACGCCTTGGAGCCTTCCAGCTGGGCGGCCCCCTGGGTTGGACCGAAAATAGTCAGACCTTCCGCCTGAAAACGATCAACAACACCCAATACCAAAGGGGTTTCCGGTCCGACGATGGTGAGATCGATACCGGTCTCTTTGGCGAAGGCGGTCAGGCCGTCGATGTCGGTGGCATCGATGGCTACATTGGTGATGCCGTTTGTTGTGGCGGTGCCGGCATTGCCGGGGGCGACATAAACCGCAGGGGACAGAGGTGACTGAAGCACTTTCCAGGCCAGTGCGTGTTCACGTCCGCCGTTGCCGATGATAAGAATTTTCATAACTTCAGAACCTTTGATCCTTCAGTAAATCGAAGCAGCCAACACTGTTTTTGGGTGAGGTGTTGTGGGTGCGCTGCTTCGGAGTGGGCGATACCTTTTATTCGTCGTTTAATGACGCTGCTTGTTAATAACGCTGCTCTTAATGGCGCTGCTCTTAATGACGCTGCTCTTAATGACG
>CAMRBW010000031.1 GCA_947040555.1 uncultured Oceanospirillales bacterium
CATCAAATCTTTGCATAAACTCAAAACACACTTTTAACGTGCCGCCATTGTAAACTATCGACCTTTGCAGACCATAAGTATCTTACCCAGACTTGCGATCGGTTGCGCTATCGCAAGAGAAAAAATCTTCCTGCCTTTTCCTCTTACGACACCATTCACTCACTGTTTCAGAGTTCCTGCCAAATCCCCGGAAAAAACTCCCACAAAACCTGCCCCAAATCAAACATAAAAAAACACATATGCAACAAAATCAAACCCACAGAATAACAACACTGTCTGTGGCCCCTCTCAGCGGGCTCAGCGACACGCCACAGACAGTAATAAAAAAACATCTTTCCCGGTCATGACGGATTGACCCAGGATTTCACGAACTATGAGTATAAAAACCACGTCATCCATCTGCCCCTTCTGCGGGACGGGGTGTGGCATTGGATTGCGTACCGAGAACGGACAACTTGTGGGTGTCGAACCTGTAAGCAATCATCCTGTCAGCAAAGGACGTCTCTGCTCAAAAGGCTGGAACAGTGCCTATGGCGTGGAACGACAGGGACGAATCACCACTCCGCTGATCAAAGAGAACGGCGAGTTCAGAAAGGCTTCCTGGGAAGAGGCCGTCGAGCTGATCCACGAACAGTTCAGCTATCACATAGAAGAACATGGCCCCTTATCTGTCGGTGCTATCAGTTGCGCCCGTGCCACCAATGAAGATAACTACGCCATCCAGAAGTTTACCCGTGTCGTCTTGCAGACTAACAATATCGACCACTGTGCCCGCATCTGTCACAGCCCATCGGTCGCAGGTCTGGCTCGTACACTCGGTTCCGGAGCGATGACCAATAGCATCGGTGATATCGCTAAAGCGGATGTGGTGGTGGTTTTTGGCTGCGACCCTACCGAGAGTCACTGCATTATTGGCAGCGAGATTATGCACGCCAAAGAGCGCGGAGCCCTGCTGATCGTCGTTGATCCCCGCAAGACCCGCCTTGCCCATATGGCCGATGTGCATCTGCAGCTGAAACTCGGCTCCAACGTGGCGCTGGTGAATGGTCTGCTCAATATTATTTTTTCCAAAGGCTGGGAAAACAAAGCCTTTCTGGAGGAACACTGCCAGTATCTGGATCTGCTCAAAACCAGCATCCAGGACTACCCGCCGGAAGAGGTGAGCAAACTGACCGGTGTGCCGGTGGATCAGCTGATTCAGGCCGCCCGTATTTACAGCCATGCCCGCTCCGCGTTCCTTGCCTATGGCATGGGTGTGACTCAGTACGTCAGCGGTACCAACAACGTGATTGCCATCTCCAATCTGGTGCTGAGTTGTGGTCAAATTGGACGACCAGGTACCGGCATCAATCCCCTGCGTGGTCAAAACAATGTGCAGGGTGCCTGTGATATGGGGGCGCTGCCTGGGGTCTATCCCGGTTATCAGTCCACGGATGATCCGGTGATGCAGGAAAAATTCAGCAAGGCCTGGGGCTACCCACTGCCCACCCGACCCGGGATGACTTCGCTGGGTATGAACGAGGCCACGCTCCAAGGCCAGTTCCACGCCATGATGATCTTTGGTGAAGACCCGGTGGTGACCGATCCCGATCAAAACCAGGTCTCCAAGGTGCTGAAGAAAATGGACTTCCTGGTGGTGGTCGAGATGAGCATGACCGATACCGCCAGCTTTGCCGATGTGGTTCTGCCCGCCAGCAGCTTCGCCGAGAAAGATGGCACTTTCGCCAACTGTGAACGCCGGGTACAGCGGGTACGCAAAGCCATTGAGCCGATCGGTGAGAGTCTGCCGGACTGGAGAATCATCGGTCGATTGGCCCGTCGATTTGGTTACAGCGGTTTCGACTGGAACTGTGCCGAGGAGGTGTTCGACGAACTCTCTGGCTTGATACCTATCTACAGTGGCATGAGCTATCCGCGTCTGGAGCAGCATGGTGGTCTGCAGTGGCCCTGCAATAACCACGCCCCGGACGGCACGCCGATTTTGCATCGCAAGGGCTTTCCCAACGGCAAGGCTCGACTGATTCCGCTGCATCATCAGTCACCCGCAGAGAATCCCGATGCAGAATATCCCTACTTCCTGACCACCATCCGTCTGCACTTCCACTATGGCTGTGGCTCTATGACGCGCAAATCCCCGATTCTTGAACGGGAGACTCCATCCGGTCTGCTGTTTATGAATCCACAGGACGCCAAAAATCAGGGGCTGTTTAACAATGCGCCGGTGGGTGTACGTTCTCGCCGCGGCTATATCGAGACCCGTGTCGTATTCTCGGATCAGCTTCCTCCAGGACTGGTCAGTATGCCTTATCACTTTGACGACATACCCTCCAACCAGCTCACCAACGATGCCCAGGACCCGGTCACCCGTATGCCGGAACTGAAAGCCTGTGCCGTACGCATCGAACCTTTATCACCTACAGCCCGCCCACGCCCAATCAAAGAGCTGAGAGAGCAGGGAGAATGCCATGCCTACTAACATCCTCAGCAAAGCATCCCGGAACAGAGAGCTGTACGCTTACGAGCTGGAACGTCCGGAACACCTGCGGGACTGGCTACAGGGCCGCTACACCGTGTTCCAGCCGGTACAAAATCAGACCGGAAACGGCAGCTGGGAAGAGGCCAAGCTGGGTGAGGTTGTGCCTTTCGATCCTGATCTGCGCCCGGTGATGTCACCAAAATCGATGTTCTTTGCTGAACGGGAGCAGATGTTCACCTTCGATGGTGAGATGTTCCGCGCCACTCTGCCACGAACCGAAACCAGAGCACTGTTCGGGGTAAAGGCCTGTGACCTGATGGCCATCAGTTATCAGGACCAGCACTTCAAGGATGATCCCTACTATCAGGCTCGACGGCGGGAGACGCTGTTGGTCGGTATTGACTGCCAGTCTGCCTGTGAAAATGGCTTCTGCCCTTCGGTGGATGCCGGCCCCCAGGTGCATCAAAGTACGGCTGACCTTATTCTGACGCCGATGCCCAGCATTAACGGCCATACGACAGGTTGGTGGTTAATCTGTACCAGTGATCAGGGTGTTCGGGCCATAGACGGCATGAATCTGACACCTGCCGATAGCCACTGGCGTTACTGGCGGGATATGAGCGATGAACACGCCCGGGCCACGTTCCCGGACGACACTTACATCATTAACGGTATTCAGCGCATCAGTGCCCGCGCCGTGCCGGAAGAGACCTGGAACAGCATGGCGCACCAGTGTCTGGGCTGCTCCGGCTGCAGCCAGACCTGCCCGACCTGCAGCTGCTATGCGGTACGGGATGTTCCTGTGGAGAGTGGATTCTCCCGTGAACGATTCCACGACTCTTGTCTTATGGTTGGTTTCCAGAAGGAGGCCAGCGGTGCCAACCCGACAGCGGTAGCCGGTCGTCGTGTAGCCCGCTACTGGTACCATAAGTTCTCCAGTGACTTTGTTGCCAAAACCGGTCGCTTCGGCTGTATAGGCTGTGGCCGTTGTGATACCACCTGCCCTGGCTCTATCGGCGCACACTCTGTTATGGAAAAAATTGCTCATGTTTGATATGACTCCCACCGCCGTGCGCCTGATCGACCGCTACGATGATGGTGAAGATATTCTCTCCTTCACCTTTGAGCCCTGTGAAACCGGCGGTCGCCTGCCCACTGTTGCCGATCCGATCCAGGTCAGCCCCGGTCAGTTCTTTATGCTCTCCGTGCCCGGCAAAGGCGAAGCCGCTTTTACCTACGCGGCCGTGCCCAACCAGCAGGGACAGTTCTGCGCCCTGATTCGTCAGGTCGGTAAGCTGACCGACAAACTGTTCGAGTGCAAACCAGGAGATATTCTGGGTGCCCGCGGCCCGTTCGGCAAAGGCTGGCCGGAGCTGGGTAACAGCCGGGTTCTGGTCATCGCCGGCGGCTGTGGTCTGGCTCCGGTTGCCGCTGAAATTGATGCCCTGATTACCAACAATACTCCACCTGTTGTCTATTTCAGCGCCCGTAGCGAAGCGATGCTGGTGATGAAGCATCAACGGGAGAGATGGCGGGAGACCACAACCCTGTACGAAGCTGTTGATAACCAGGAAGGTGCCAGCCGCACTTATCTGCAAGGCCGCGAGCTGATGACCAATCTGGACACCATCATCGCCGAACACGGCCCGTTTGATGATGTGATCTGCTGCGGTCCGGAAGGGATGATGGAGGCGGTCTGCCATTATCTCACTGCGCGAAAGTTCCCTGCCAAACATATCTGGCTATCACTTGAGCGACGGATGCACTGTGGTGTTGGTCTGTGCGGACATTGCTATGTGGCGGATGATCTGGTCTGTGTGGATGGTCCGACCTATCGCTGGGATCAACTCGGGGAACTGGTGGTTAAAGAAAAGTTTGTTCAGCCACCACGGGAACTGGCCAGCATGGGGCATGCGGATCTGGCGACTGAGAATGTACCTGGCGAGTGTGGCTCATCAAACTGTGGTTGTGGTGTCTGAGTTAGAGTCGTTCATCGGAATTCTCTGCCATAAAAAACCGTTCTCTCGCTACTGTGCGGGAAAACGGCTTTTGAGTACCTGTGACAGAGGAGAAATCAGCACCCTTCACTCTTCATCTTCAATGGTGAGTTCATCGTCATCATCATCCTTGTCGTTTTTATCGCCTGTGTCGTCGTTCCTATTAAGCACCTCAAGCTCGCAGACGCTATAACCATTAGCCACAACTTTGGTAGGGACAAAGACAGTCGACTGATCCAACACTCCATCCTGCCTTACTAGCATTCGATGGTTGTTCTGACCAAACTTACAGAGCCAGATGGTGCTGAGTTTTACCAAATTAATGGCTACCCACTCGTTCTTATTGACAACCAGCGCTCCGAACTCTCTCTGCGGCACCTTCAGCGCGCGTGCTGACCTGGTATCATTGTAATGTTTATAGATGAAAATGTACCCGACCATCTTATGGTCATTGACACCACTCATATCGAGCGATACCTGAATGGTCTCCCGTGCCTGGGCAAGATTACCGGCGAACATGATGCAAAGTACAAAACCGCAAAGGGTAAACAGAAATGGGTGGCGTATGTCTTTATTCATGGCAACTCCCTGACCTCTTCACTGCCATTTGTCACTGAATCCGGAGACAACACAACACCGGTTTGAATCTCTGCTTTCAATATCTGCTTTTCAACATCTGCTTGCAAAGCGGAGGGTTATTTGGCTTTTCTAACCTGCCTTTTCTCCAATATTAGAAACAATCATCCCCTGCCGTGTGACAAAAGTATGACTTTTGTTCCAGCGTTTTTAACACCTAAATCCTGCCAACATCATAAATTGTTACGGAATTCACCCATACAGCAATCAGAAATACTTACAAGTCGTGTCTTCCCCTTATTCCAACGGTCGTATAGATGCAGTCAAAATCCAATGTGGACAATTTATCGCGGCAGAGACTGTTTATATTGAGACTTTTATTATTCTGGCCGTGGCACAGCAACAACGTTTCTGAAGCTGTGGATAAAAAAACACCCTGACTCGCATATTGAAGCCCGTGCGGTTTTTCCTGATCCGACATGATGTCATCACCCAACATATTCAAATAACTGATTACTGTATGCGATTAACGATTTTTAATACTCCGATTATCAGCCAGCTGCTCAGCCTGACGGCCCGGTTACTTATGAAAATTTGTGGCTGGACAATAGAAGGACAAAAGCCAACCCATCGCAGATTCGTGATGATCGGCGCCCCCCATACCAGCAACTGGGATTTGATGGTGCTGATGGGAGTGGCACTGTCTATGCGGACCCCCATATTCTGGCTGGGAAAAAGCTCTCTGTTTCGCGGCCCATGCGGGCCGGTTATGCGCTATCTGGGCGGCATTCCTGTGCACCGGGAGCGTAAAAACAATCTGGTTGGCAAGGCCGTCTCGGCGTTCACTTGCCATGATCGTTTCGTGCTGGCTCTCTCTCCGGAAGGTACCCGCACCGCCGTAAACCAATGGCGAACCGGTTTCTGGCATATCGCAAATCAAGCCAAGGTGCCTATCATTCCCGCTTATGCGGATCTCTCCCGTAAAATCGCCGGCACTGGTTCCGCTTATAAAACCACCGGTGACATGGATAAGGATATCGCCAATCTACAGGCATTTTATGCCCCTTATCTCAGTAATCGACTACAGGAAGACCCCACTCCTGTCACCGATACCACCACCGACGCATCCTGAGCCACGAGAAGTCTATAGTGCTTACAGAACGCCAAAACTGACAGAGCCTGACCCTCTGCCAGGTCATCATCAGGAATGTAAGCCTTATGGACAATCGTGTTATTATCGCCGAAGACCACCCCCTGTTTCGTACTGCGCTGGAAGCGGCACTGCGTCAGGCCCTGGAAACCGTCGCCATTACTGAAGCCAGCTCCATCGCCTCACTGCAAAATGCCATCGCCACAGAGGCCAACCTTGACCTCATACTGCTTGATCTAAATATGCCCGGGGCACACGGATTCTCCGGCCTGCTCCACATTGTCAGTCAACTTCCCAAAGTCCCGGTATTGGTTATCTCGTCGCAGGATGATGAGACCGTGATCCGCAAAGCCATTGGCTACGGGGCTACCGGTTTTATTTCAAAAGCTTCACCGATGAGCTCTATTCGACAAGCTATACAGCACGTTATCAAAGGTAAACGCTGGATCCCGGACAATATCGATATGAGCACAGACACGCCACTGGAGAAAATCGGTATTGAAGATAAAATTGCCACCCTGACATCACAACAGTTCCGGGTGCTGGGAATGATCAGTGAGGGGATGCTGAACAAACAGATTGCCTGGGAGTTGAGTATTTCCGAAGCGACGGTCAAAGCGCACGTTACGGCTATATTCCGCAAACTGGGTGTACGCAACCGCACTCAGGCCGTTATTACGCTCAACCAGCTGGAACTGGATAGCAATGCCCCTTCCGCCACAGATTAACCTCTGCCCTGGCGGGTATAACAGTGCTAATATCCCGCCAAAGTCCTTGAAAAATAACAAACATTATCCCTATGAAAGTATCATTTCCAGCCACGCTTATCCTGATAGTATTGACGGCTCTGCCCGCCCTGTCCTTTGCCCAATGGCGCTTCGGTATCTTTGGGAGCGGTTCGGTTGAACAGTGGTTCGCGACCTCTGGCAAGAGCAGGAATAAAAGTCTGGAAATCTTCTGCAGTCGCCGCGACCGGCGTCCTGCACTGGCGCTCTACCTGGAAGATCAGGAATATTCAAAAAGGGACAAGATCACCTTGAATATTCAGGTTGACGAACAGCGTATCTGGCAATTAACAGCCACACGCCACGCCATGGCAATCACCGTACCAGACTCACCAACCGAGCTGCTTCAGCAGCTTTCAGCGGGTAACAGCGTACAGCTGCGTTTTGACCACTCAGAGAACCAAACCAAATCCTTCCAATTTGCCCTGAGGGGATCAGCCCGTGCGCTCAAAGCCCTGACAGAGTGCAACTAACGGGTCATCTTCTTCACAAACACAACGACAAACAGTGCCAGAGTAAAGTTCCCGAGAAAGGCTTCTGCCGCTGCCAGTGCTCGAGAAAAGCCAACGGGAGTCACATCCCCATAACCCAGAGTGGTAAAAGTCACCGCGCTAAAGTAGAGAGCATCCATAAACTTACTCAGATTAGCCGCCCAGGATGCACGGGACTCCAGGCGGATGATATCGTCCCCCATACTCAGGCCAAACATGCCGTAGAGCAGAGCACAAAACACAATCAGAACCGATGAGAAGAGAAATACCCGAAAAGGCCGCTCACCATAACCACACAGTAGATCCACCAGCTTGGAACCCCAACGCTGCCATGATCTTAAAGGGTACTGTTTTCTACGCAGAAGCATCTCTTTATGGAAAAACTGACCCGCTACATCAAACAGTCCATGGGCTTCACAACTTTGCCGAATCCCTCGACACACCTCCTCCCCTTCCATATACAGCGACCGGCACTGCTCAGCGTTAGAGAGGTGTCGCTGTAGCAACTGCTGCTCCTGATACAGGCGCTTACCCCACTCGACATGCTCTATACGGCTACCGGTAAGCCTTACCCCGAGCAAATTGGCACCCGTCATATTCGATGAATTGAGATTGGCCTCCGCAAGATCAGCCTTGAGCAGATTCGCCGCACGCAGATCGACGCAATAAAGGTGGGCACCGCGAAGATTGGCACGATAGAGATTAGCATTGCTCAAATCCACACTCGGATCAGCCCCCTTACGAACCAGCCGAATCCCTTCCAGATTCGCCCTTTGCAATTGAAATCCCCGCAGGGATCGCCCCAATTCGACCAGCTCTTCTAACCTTCCGGCTATATCCTTGCTCGTTTTGTCTGCATCCGGATCATGCCAAAAGCAGAGCTCTTTCCCTTCCCGACAGATATCAGAACAGCCCTGATACCTACAGCTGAGTGTCTCTTCGCTAACCTGTGTTCTTGCCGGTTCCATGGCGTTTATATCCAACGAAATAGTCAGATAATTATAGGTTGATATTTCTTCAGGTTTTCACTGCAATCAGCGAATGTGGCAAATGGCAAGACAAATCATCGTAAAAAAATAATCAAAGCTCCCTTCTTTGCTGAAACTGGTCGACGTCAGACAATAGTGGACGTCAGACTTTTCTCTATGATCTTATCAACGCGCAGTCATGCGAATGGCACCATCCAGTCGGACAGTTTCGCCATTGAAATAATCATTCTCCGCCATACACACCACCAGATGGGCGAACTCTTCCGGATTCCCCAAGCGTTTGGGATATTCGACACTGTTACCCAGTGATTCAACCGCAGCTTCCGGCAACGAAGCGACTAACGGCGTCATAAACAGCCCCGGCGCAATGGTATTGATGCGGATACCATAACGGGCCAACTCTCTGGCAACGGGCAAGGTCATACCGACAATGCCAGCTTTGGAAGCAGCGTAGGCCGGCTGACCAATCTGACCATCAAAAGCTGCCACGGAAGCAACATTAATAATCACGCCACGACCACTGTCGTTATTCACTGGTTGGTTATGCTGCATGCGGGCGGCAGCAAGGCGTACAACATTGAAAGTGCCATTCAGATTGATATCAATAATCTTTTTAAAGCTATCCAGAGGCAGGGGCTGACCTTCACGGTCAATGACTTTCGCAGGCGGACCGATACCCGCACAGTTAACTACGATATGAAGTTCACCAAACGCTTCTATTGCTCGATCAAGACCGTTCTGCACGGAGTCTTCATCGGTCACATCAACAACCATCGCGCAGGCATGTTGTTCGCCCAGCCCGGCAACGGTTTCAGCCGCCGCTTCACCATTCAGATCAAAGATTGCAACCCGCACACCTTTAGCAACCAGCGCCTTCGCTGCTGCTTGCCCCAGGCCGGATGCCCCACCCGTCACTATCGCAACTTTGCCTTGCAGATTCATCACATCTCCGTCTTTTATCTTTATTGTTATTGGCACGATTATTTTAGAGAGAATCAGCAATCCTTGCCAACGGCAATCTTGTCCAGAATTAATAGCGATAAAATACTGAACTGGCTGCAGAGTCTTGGACTCTCCAGCCAGTTCACAAGACGTTGCGTCTCTATTTAGAAGGCTGAACCTTCGGGAAACCAGTGATGATCGCAACCACCGCAACCACCGCCAGAATCCATGAATAGTACACAGAACCAGCCAGTGCCAATGGCGACAAACCGGAAATAGAACCCGCCAGTAAAATCTGCGCGCCCCAGGGAATGACCCCTTGCACTACGCAGGAGAAGATATCCAGCAAACTGGCAGAGCGACGGGGATCAACACCGGCTTCACGGCTGAGATCTTTGGCGACATCACCCGCGGCAAGAATGGCAACGGTATTGTTGGCAGTAAACAGATTACAGATCGAAACCAGTGCTCCAATACCAAGTTCACAAGCCCGCTGGCTCAGATGCCCACCACGGGAGAGCAACTGTCGTGCAGTTTGGGTTAGCCAGCTTTTGCCACCACCCTCCGTCATCATCTTGCTCAGGCCACCGATGAACATGGAGAGAATCATGATCTCAACCATGCTTTCAAAACCGGCATAGATATCATTGGCGGCAGCGCCCAGTGTGTAATCACAGGTGACCATGCCCAGCACCATTGAGATGACAATACCGCTCATCAGCACCGCCATAACATTCATGCCAGATACCGCCAGTATCAGCACCAACAGGTAGGGAAGTACCAGTACAGGGTTTTCTACTTCACGGGCAACGGTCTCGCCGCCCTGTCCAAGAAACGCCAACAGCATCAGGGTAATGATGGCAGCGGGCAGGGCGATGCGGATGTTGAACAGCAGCTTGTCCCGCATGTCGCAGCCCTGGGTACGGGTCGCCGCAATGGTGGTATCCGAGATCATAGAGAGGTTGTCGCCAAACATGGCACCACCGACTACAGCTCCGACACACAACGTCAGTCCGATATCTGCGCCCTGAGAGATCCCCACGGCAACCGGCGCAATAGCAGCCACCGTTCCCATGGATGTTCCCATCGCCGTAGCGATAAAGGATGAAACCAGAAACAGACCGGGCAGCAGGAAGTATCCAGGCAACAACTGCAAACCGAGAGCCACCGTAGCATCAACACCACCAATGGCACCAGTGACTTTGCTGAACGCCCCGGCCAACAGAAACACCATACACATGGTAGCGATATTGACATCACCGACACCGCGCAGGAACGGAAGAACGCGCTCCTCGATGGTTCCTTTTGCCAACAGGACGGCAACGATAATCGCTGGCAACGCCGCAACGGGCGCTTTGATCTGATAAAAGGCAAATTCAGCGCCCTGAATGTAGTGGTATAGACCTCCACCAAAAAAAACAGCAACAAAGATGCACAGAGGCAACATGGCACGACCATTGGCCGCTGGAGTGGAGTTCATACCTTATCTGACCCTTTCTTTAGTCAACTGAGAGATTTTTATAAATAGAGAGCTTCGTATTGTATTTCGCAGTAATAACTATACCTATGAGAACATCACGTACTTCAGACTATAGCCACAATCTACTACCGGTTGATTCAATATGCTAACTAACGTCTAATACCCGCACTGTACTCTTACTATCCGACAAAGATCCTCTCTTATTCTGATTCTGCGGTCCTCGGCCGCTGACAAGATATCTGTGTCGTCTATCAATCAAAGACAATCACCGGAAGCCTACATGCCCCACAGCTCAACAAACGGGGAGTTTTATCTATGACGCTGTTATGGAAAATGCGCTTTATCCTCAGAGACTATTGGAAAGAGTACCTGCTCGCTTTCATCTGTCTGCAAACCGTTGCCATTCTCAACCAACTGCCACCCTGGCTGATTGGCTGGGTGGTCGATGAAATCACCACCGACAGCCTCTTCGATGAAGAGCTGATCATAACCCTTGTGAGTATTTTCGTCTCTGCCGTTGCTATCTATGGTCTGCGTTATGTCTGGCGCTCCCTGCTCTACGGAGCCTCTGTCAATATTGTCCGGGAGCAACGTGATCGACTGTTTACTCATCTGACCCGTATGTCTCCGGATTTTTATCAGCGCCATACGACAGGTGACCTGATGGCTCACGCCACCAACGACCTGAATGCCGTGGAAGACTGTGCCGGTGGCGGCATCATGACCCTCATCGACTCATTCATTGCCGGTTTTACCGTGCTGGCTGCCATGGTCTTCGCAGTGAATGGCAAGCTGACGCTGATGGTACTTGTACCATTTCCGGCATTGATCTGGGCCACCAGCCGCTACGGCATCCTGATGCATACCTATTTTGGCACCGCACAGGCCAGCTTCTCGGGATTGAATGAAGAGGCCCGTGAAACGGTGGCCGGCATTCGTGCGGTACGTGCGCACCAGCTAAATGAACGTCAGCAACAGCGTTTTCACGCACAGTCACGCCGCACAGTGAAAGCCAACCGCAAAGTTGGCCGGGTTGATGCGCTGTTTATTCCCAGTGTGCAAATATTTTTCGGACTCGCTTTTGTTATCGCGCTGATCGGAGGCGCCCAGCTGATTCAAGAGGGGGAGATGACTATCGGCATGCTGACGACATTTACCCTCTATCTGGGGCAGCTGCTCGGCCCAATGATGCAACTCGGCTGGCAATTCAGTATCTTCCAGCGTGGTAGTGCCTCCTGGAATCGTCTGGAGCGACTGTTTGCCCAGAAGGCAGAGGTGGCCGACAAGCCTGATGCCGCGACTGCACCGGAAAACCATGATCTGGATTTTCATATTCAAAGCTTTGCTTACCCTGGCACCGACAGACCCGTTATTGAAGATATTTTATTCAAGGCACCGGCTGGCTCTTTTATTGGTATCACAGGCCGCACCGGCAGTGGCAAGAGCAGTCTGTTCCGACTGCTACTGCGTGAATTCAATCTTCCGGAAGCGTCGTTTATCACCCTGGGTGGTACAGCCATCGACGGAATAAAACTACGCTCGTTGCGTTATCAAATGGCCTGGGTTCCCCAGGAGCCCATGCTGTTCTCCGGTTCGATCACCAGCAATATAGCCCTTTCCAAACCGGATGCCAGCCAGGAAGAGATCGAACAGGCCGCTAAAATGGCTGCCATACACGATGAAATTATGGCTTTCAGCGACGGTTATGACACCCAGCTTGGCGAGCAAGGTATTAACCTCTCTGGCGGTCAAAAGCAGCGTGTCGCTTTTGCCCGTGCTCTACTCGCAGATGCTCCCATCCTGCTGTTAGACGACGCTTTCAGTGCGCTGGATATGAAGACAGAAGCCACCATTCTGAAAAATCTGACTCAATTTCACGGCCAGAAGACGGTACTGCTAATTACTCAGCGCCTGCCTGAACTGATTAAAGCTGACCATATTCTTGTTATTGAAGATGGTCGAATTATCGAACAGGGTACCCATGGTCGTCTGCTTGGTAACGAGGAGTGGTACGCACGCATATTCCGCCAGCAAGCACGCACATTACAACTGCGTGATCTGGCGAAAGCGATAACCAAAACCGACAACCAGCAGGTGTAAATATGGAAGTCTTTGCCCATTATAAAGGACTGGGGCGTCTGCTGGCCTACAGCAAGCCCTACAAGCGTGAATTCATCAGTGCATTCTCCCTGCTGATGATCGCCACAGCCTTCGAGATGGCCTCCCCCTGGGTGATGAAAATCATTCTGGACGACTATATCGGAGCCGATAACCACGATCTGAAAGTGCTGGCCTGGCTGGGTTTTGCTCTGACCATGACCTACATTGGCTCTGCCATCTTTCAATACTTCCAGAGCATCATCTTTCAGGATAACGCCCTGGAAGTGATACACGACATTCGCCAGCAGGTGTTTACTCACCTACTAAAACTGCCCATGCGCTACTTCGACAGCGAGCCTACCGGTCGTCTGGTATCACGACTGACCAATGACTCAGAAGTTCTCAGACAGGCTTACGTTGGTGTTATTCCTGCCATTCTGCGAGGTTTGGTCAAACTGGTCGGCATCTTTACGGCTCTGGCACTGCTGGACTTCAACCTGATGTTACTGATGCTGGTGATTGTGCCCATTCTGTTGTGGAGCATGCACCTGTACCAAAAGCTCAGCCATCCCGTTGTTCATGGTGTTCGTGCCCGCCTGGCTGATATCAATACCTCTCTGAACGAATCCCTGCTGGGCATGCGCATTATTCAGGCGACCAATCACGAGCAGCGCCTGTGTGAACGTTTTGCCAAAAGCAACAGGGAGTGGAGTGATCTACGTCACAAGGAGATTAATGTTAACAGCCTGCTATTGATGCCATTTGGTCATCTTATACAGACACTGTCGTTAGCAGGTATTGTCGCCTGGTTTGGCTGGAAAGCCGGTTACACAACCGTCGAAGCCGGCACTATCTATGCCTTTATCAACTACCTGACCCGTTTTTTTGAACCCTTCCGCCAGATTGCCATGCAGCTCGGCAGCCTGCAGCAATCTCTGGTCGCCTCTGAGCGTGTATTTGCTGTTCTTGATGAGCAGCCAGAAGTGCGCCATACCGAGGAGGAAGAAGCGTGCCCAAATCGGGCAGGTCAGCTGGAGTTTTGTAATGTTACTCTGTCGTACGATGACAAAAACCGGGCACTGGATGATGTCAGCTTTGTCGTAAAACCGGGTCAGTTTACAGCGATTGTCGGTCACAGTGGCAGTGGCAAGAGCTCCATCATTAATCTGCTTATGCGTTTCTACCAGCAACAACAGGGTGAGATTCTGGTAGATGGTAAGCCTCTGAATAAGATGGAAGAGAACAGCCTGCGCCGAAGCATAGGGCTGGTATTTCAGGAGCCGTTTATCTTTACCGGTACTCTGTCGGAAAATATCGGACTGGGACACCCAGGCATCTCTCCGGCACATGCTATGGCGGCGGCGGAGAAAGTTCATGCCGCCCGATTTATCAATCGACTCCCCGAGGGCTATGACCACATTCCCGGCTCCACCGGGCAGTCACTCTCCACCGGTGAACGACAGTTACTCTCTTTTGCCCGTACCGTAGCACTGAATCCGCGAATTCTAATGCTTGATGAAGCCACAGCGAACATTGATGGTGAAACCGAGCAGTATATCAAGGATGCTCTAATCACCCTGCGGGAAGGGCGTACCACTGTTGCCATCGCTCATCGTCTGTCCACCATTCAGGATGCGGATCAGATTCTGGTCATGGATAAAGGTCGTATAACCCAACGCGGTACGCACGAAGATCTGCTGTTGCAGGAAGGGCACTATCGTGAGCTCTACCTCTCCCAGCAGGCCGAAGAGCAATTGCACGAGGATATTGTGGGCTGTTGATATCATTCTTAGGGGAGGCTGTTTCTAAAATGGCCTCTCCTAAGGTGAATAGTCAGTTCACTGGTAGCTTCAGGGTGACTTCCAGACCGCCTTCCGGATGATTACGAAGACTGAGACTGCCACCATGAATTCTGGCCAGATGACGGGCCGTCGCCAACCCCAGACCATTGCCGTCTGGATTCTTTTTACAACCATGCTCCAAACGTAAATAAGGTTTGAAAATGGTTTCCTCCATGCCTTCAGGAATGCCTGGACCACTATCCCGGATGGTAATGACAATATGCCCATGCTCCCTTTCCAGATCAATATTGGCCGGAGCCCCATAAACAATGGCATTACCAATCAGGTTCTCAAGACAGCGTTTAAGGGCGAGAGGTTTACCGGTAATTTCAAAGATATTGACCTTATCCAGCCAATCGTCCCGCCGATGGAGAAACCAGGCTCGCTGACCGACCGATTGGGCCGTCAGGGTAATCTCATTGAGCATCCTGCACAGGTCTACGATTTGTGGGTTTTCATGGATATCCGTATCACTGACCATCTGCAGTGCCGACTTCACCATAATTTCCAGATGCTCAAGATCATTGATAAAAGGCTCTCTCTCCCTATCATCCTCCAGCATTTCGGCACGTAATCGCAGTCGTGTAATTGGGGTTTTCAGATCGTGGGAGATACCAGAGAAGAGCTGCTTCCTGTCGCTCATGTAGTGTCGTATGTTTTTCTGCATCTGATTGAAAGCCCTGGCCGTGCGCTCATATTCCAGACAGCCGCGCTCCGGCACCGCCACCGGCTCAAGGTCACGGCCAAACTCTCTGGCAGCGGCCGATAGCGCTTCAAAGGGACTGACCATAAAGTAAATAGCCATGGACGCGAATCCCAGCAATACCAGCATCCATAACAGATAAGAGACTTGCAGTGGTGCCGGTCTGGAATCAATAAACAGAATGGAGGAGTCAGGCATCAACGTAGCCAGATAGAGCCACTCTTTATTATCGAGTTCAACCTGTATGACCAGAACCGGAAGGTCAAGGGGATCGACCATCAGGGTCTCTTTTCCCCAGTTATCAGGCAGGTCTCTCAGCAGGGTCTGGTTATCCAGTACCTTCAGGATTTCCGGGCGGGAGAACGCAACTTTAACCTGACCATCGATATGGTCAGCATGACCAAGCTCCGTTTTAAAAACATTCACCACCGTCTGATGAGCCGGAGAGTTGTGGTAGGCGGCCAGGTTAATAAACTCAGAATTCAATGTGATGAAATAGCGGGCACCGCCCATGTAACGGAGTTTATTAATGGTCACCTTGCGAAATTCCGCCGGCAAGGTCACAAAATATTCAATGGTTGCCGACATGCGCAGAGCCACATTAGTCGCTACTTTGACCAGAGCCTCCTGCCGGTCACTGACCATCTCCCGCTCCCAGAGAGAGTTCACCAATAGTTGGGAAGTAAATACCAGCGCAAACATCACCATTAAAAAACGACCCACCAGCGTTCTCGGTGAATACTCATGGAAGCGATGCTGGACAGTTTGCCAATAAAGTTTGAGGTTACTCATCATCTCAGACAGGCTGCCCGACATCGTGAGAAAAATGGACGTCAGTCGCCATTAGATAACCCGCACCCCGCACCGTTTTTATGATATCCGGTGATTTAGCATCATCCCCCAGGCACTGGCGCAGGCGGCTAATATGCACATCAATAAAACGATCCATGGGATCGGAACCGCGTTTTCGGGTGATGGCGGCAATATATTCCCGGCTGAGCACCTTACCGGCATTACTAATAAACAGCATTAACAGGTTATAGTCCGCCCCGGATAACGGTAATGATTGACCATCGTCGTTAGTTAGGCAGCGGGTGGTGGTATCCAGACAGAGGCCATGAAAACAACAGAATCGTTGCGGTTGTGGAAGTTCGCTGGCCAACTCACTGCGACGTAAAATGGCTTTAATGCGAGCCAGCAGCTCCCTTGGGTTGAATGGCTTGGCAAGATAATCATCCGCCCCTATTTCCAGGCCGATGATGCGATCCATTTCATCGGAGACCGCCGTCAGCATAATGACCGGAACTTTGGAAAAGGTCCGCAATTCACGGCAGACCTCAAAACCATCGATCCCCGGCATCATAATATCGAGTACCACCAAAGCCTGCCGGGCCTCCTCACTGCCAAGGGATCGGAACCGTTCCAGAAACGCCTCGCCACTGGCTGCAGTTTCAACGGTAAAACCATGCTTTTCCAGATAGCTGGCAAGCAACTGACGAATGGCATCATCATCATCCACCACAAACATCCGGTGTGATGTACTCATTTTCTTCCCCAAAACCGGTAAACCCGGCAATTATCCTAAGTAGTTGCCGATAAAACTATCAATATCAGGCAGTAGACAGTGATATCAAGCAATAGACAGGTCAGTTTCTGGACAGCCACCTTTAAGACTTTGTTACATTTCGTTTAGCTGTCTTACTCTAAATTCGAACATCTTTTGATACCATCCGCACAAAATACAAACAACGGCGAACACTGTATAACAGCAATCTGTCGTATTTTGTGGAAAATATCCAGAAAACAGCCAGTACTGAGACTGAATGCTCGTGGGCAGGCTTGTTCAAATTGATGGACCAAAGGTTGTTTACGGCCGCTAACTCTAACTCTAAGGATCACCATGAAAAAATTAACAGCCCTCGCTGCTATTATGGCCGCCATGACCATGGGAACCGCGGTTCAGGCCAATACTACGGTGGGTGTGACCGTCTATAAATACGACGATAACTTTATGTCCATTGTCCGTAGGGCAATCGAAGTGGAAGCAGAGAAGGTCAGCAATGTCCGGCTGCTGATGAATGACTCACAGAACGATCAGTCCAAGCAGAATGACCAGGTGGATGTGATGCTCGCCAAAGGCGTCGATGCACTGGCCATTAACCTGGTAGACCCGGCTGCCGCTCCAGTCATTATTCAGAAGGCAAAATTCGATAACGTACCCATCGTCTTCTACAACAAAGAGCCAACCGCCCAGGCACTTGCCAGTTATGAGCATGCCTATTATGTAGGTACCGACTCCAAGGAGTCCGGCATTATTCAGGGTGAGCTGATCGCTGAGCATTGGGGCAAAAACACGGCCTGGGACCTGAACAACGACGGTGTTATTCAATATGCACTGCTCAAAGGTGAGCCCGGACATCCAGATGCCGAAGCCCGCACCACCTATGTTATCTCTACGCTGAATAACAAAGGCTATAAGACAGAAGAACTCTACATGGACACCGCCATGTGGGATACCGCCATGGCCAAAGATAAAGTGGATGCCTGGGCTTCCGGCCCCAATGGCAACAATATCGAAATGATCATCTCCAACAACGACTCCATGGCCATGGGCGCTATCGAATCCCTGAAAGCGGCTGATAAAACCCGCATTCCGGTATTTGGTGTGGATGCCCTGACTGAAGCACTGGCTCTGGTTAAAAGTGGCAAGATGCAGGGCACCGTACTGAACGATGCCAACAATCAGGCCAAAGCCGCCTTTGAACTGGCCCACAATCTGGCTAACGACAAGGAAGCCACAGCGGGTACCAACTGGGATATGCAGAATAAAGTGGTTCGCGTGCCCTATGTAGGCATCGACAAAGACGACCTGTAAGCCCTCTCTAGCCTCTAATAACACAACGGGCAATCGGCAGAATAATACACGCCGATTGCCTTGTATCTAAAAAATCTGGACGCTATGGACACATGCCTCGTACCACCGGCTCAGCAACAGGAATGGTTGCTGGAAATGACCGGTATCAGCAAAACCTTTCCCGGAGTAAAAGCCCTGGACAGGGCCAGTTTAAAAGTACGCCCCTACTCTGTTCATGCATTGATGGGGGAAAACGGTGCTGGAAAATCAACGTTGCTTAAATGTCTTTTTGGAATTTATGAAAAAGATGAAGGGACGATCCGTTTTCAAAACCAGCCCGTGGAATTTACCTCTTCCAAAGAGGCACTGAATCATGGTGTTTCCATGGTTCACCAAGAGTTAAACCAGGTATTGCAATCCAGTGTTATGGATAATGTCTGGTTGGGTCGTTACCCCTTAAAGCGGGGGTTTATTGACCACAAAACCATGTATAAAAATACCAAAAAGATTTTTGAAGAGCTGGATATCGATGTTGATCCAAAAGACAAGGTAGCCGATCTTTCCGTTTCCCAGCGGCAAATGGTAGAAATCGCCAAGGCATTTTCCTACGATGCCAAAATTGTCATTATGGACGAGCCCACCTCATCGCTTTCAGAAAAAGAAGTCCGGCATCTCTTTACCATCATTAGAAAATTAAAAGACCGTGGCTGTGGGATTGTCTATATCTCCCATAAAATGGAAGAGATTTTTGAAATCTGCGACGACATTACCATTCTTCGGGATGGTCAGTGGATCACCACCCGACCACTGTCTGGTCTGGATATGGACCAGATCATCAGCCTGATGGTTGGCCGGGAACTGACCCAACGTTTTCCCCAAAGACATCACCAGCCCAAAGAAGTCATCCTCCAAATTGAAAACCTGACCTCAAAAAACCAACCTTCAATACAGGATGTCAGCTTTGAACTGCGTAAAGGGGAAATTCTCGGTATTGCCGGACTGGTTGGTGCAAAACGCACCGACATAGTTGAAACCATTTTTGGCATTCGGGATAAGTGTTCAGGCTCGATAAAGCTTCACGGACAAGAGCTGGATAATAAAGATGCCTACCAGGCCATTCAAAATGGTTTTGCCCTGGTGACAGAAGAACGACGGGCCACCGGTATTTATGGAACCCTGGATATCACTTTCAATTCACTGATCGCCAATATTGAAAAATACAAGGGCCGCTTTGGGTTATTAAACAATGACACCATGGGTGATGATACCCAGTGGGTTATTGAATCCATGAAAGTGAAAACCCCCCATCATAATACGGCTATTGGCTCACTATCTGGTGGTAATCAACAAAAAGTAGTTATTGGTCGCTGGCTGTTAACCCAGCCGGAAATCCTGATGCTCGATGAACCGACCCGCGGCATTGATGTGGGGGCCAAGTTTGAAATCTACCAGCTGATGCTCGATCTGGCCGCCAAAGACAAAGGCATCATTATGATCTCTTCAGAGATGCCGGAACTGCTGGGCGTCACCGACCGAATACTGGTGATGAGTAACGGTCGGGTTGCCGGCATCGTTAACACCAAAGAAACCACCCAGAACGAAATTCTTGAGCTAGCCGCACGCTATTTATAAACCTATTGCAATTCTAAGGAGAAGTAACCATGGGGGTTACCAGCAGCATTGAACCGGGTAGCATTGAACCGGGTAGCATTGAACCGGGCAGCCTTGAGCCAGGCGAGTCAGAGAAAAGCCTTGATCCAGCAAAATCATTCAATTTTGTAGGGCTTATTAAGGCGGGCGGAATTTACGCGGTACTGTTTATTCTGCTGGCCATTATTATCGTGCAGGAGCCGTCTTTCGTCAGCCTGCGCAACCTGAGCAATATACTGTCACAGTCTTCTGTTCGTATCATTATTGCCTTGGGCGTTGCCGGTCTGATTGTCACCCAGGGAACCGATCTTTCTGCCGGTCGACAGGTGGGACTGGCAGCGGTTATTTCTGCCACGCTGATGCAGGCACTGGATAACGTTAACAAAGTCTTTCCGGAAATGGGTGCGCTACCCATCCCGGCGGTTATCATGATTGTCTGTGCTATTGGCGCCATTATTGGTCTGGTCAATGGTTTGGTGGTCGCCTACCTGAAAGTGACCCCGTTCATCGCCACCATGGGCTCCATGATTATTGTCTACGGGATTAACTCTCTCTATTTTGACTATGTGGGCGCCTCACCGGTAGCGGGCTTTGCCAGCCAGTTCTCCGAGTTTACCCAGGGTTTTGTGCACATCGGTGACTTAAGACTGTCGTACATTACCTTCTATGCCGTCATCGCCATCGCCTTCAGCTGGGTACTCTGGAACAAGACTGTCTTTGGTAAAAACATCTTCGCCATTGGTGGTAATCCGGAAGCGGCGAAAGTCTCTGGAGTCAACGTCCCCCTGACCCTGTTGAAAGTCTATGCACTCTCCGGTGTCTTCTACGCTTTTGCCGGAATGCTTGAGGCTGGTCGTATCGGTTCCGCCACCAACAACCTGGGCTTTATGTATGAACTGGACGCCATCGCTGCCTGCGTCGTGGGTGGTGTCTCTTTTGCCGGTGGCGTCGGCAGCATTATGGGCGTGGTTACCGGTGTGCTGATCTTTACCGTGATCAACTACGGTATGACCTATATCGGCATCAGCCCTTATTGGCAGTTTATTATCAAGGGCGGAATTATCATCTTCGCCGTGGCGCTGGATTCTATGAAGTACGCGAATAAGAAATAAGTCGCATCAGCTAAACCATCAGTCACTGTTTATTTTCTTGCTCGCTCCCGGAATGCAGGAGCGAGTTAACAACAAAAATTAATCATCCTCAAATAAATACCAAGTAATAACGTGAAGGTATAACGTCGTGAACAACTGTTTTAATCACAAGCCATTGGCGGTTGCTATCTGTGCCACCGCGCTGCTTCTGGCCGGGTGCAATGATGATGACAATGACAACGATCCTGTCATCACCCCACCAAGCACTGTTAAAAATGACTGGGAAAACCATCAGGTATTTGCCATCAATAAAGAAGCTCCCCATGCGACACTGTTCCCTTTTGAAAGTCGGGAAGCAGCATCAGCAGGAGTAGAAGATTCCAAATGGTTCCAGTCACTGAACGGCACCTGGAAATTCCGCTTTGACCAGCACCCTGACCAGCGTCCTCTCGATTTCTTTGAAGAAGGTTATGATGTCAGTCAGTGGGCTGATATCAATGTACCGGGTAATATGGAAATGGAAGGTAAGGATGCCGATGGCAACTACGGCAAGTATGGCAACCCTGTCTACCTGGATGAGCGCTTCCCCTTCGATGCCCAGTGGCCGGATGCTCCGGACGACCACAACCCGACCGGTTCTTACAGAACGAATTTCACCCTGTCCGAAGACTGGGATGGTCGTCAGATATTTATTCATATGGGCGGCGTACGTTCTGCGGCTTACCTGTGGATCAATGGTAAAAAAGTAGGTTATTCCCAAGGTGCCAAAACACCGGCCGAGTTTGATATTACCCCTTACGTTCGCACCGGGGAAAACAGCATCTCTCTGCAGGTGATTCGCTGGAGCGACGGGAGTTACCTGGAAAAGCAGGATATGCTGGATCTGTCGGGTATCGAGCGGGATGTCTGGCTGTACTCAACGCCTAAAGTACACATCCGGGATTTCAAAGTAATAGCCGGGCTGCAAAATAACTATAACGACGGTGTCTTTAAACTGGACCTTGATCTAAAAAACTATCTGGGCAAACGCTCCGGAGAGCATCAGGTTGAAGTAACACTGCTGGATGGTGCGCAGAATATATACAATGACACCAAGGCCATTGATCTGACCGATGAGCAGGGCAGTCTCAGCTTCACCCCGGATGCGTTTAACAATGTAAAATCCTGGTCAGCAGAAACCCCTAACCTCTATACCCTGTTGATTGAACTCAAGGATAGCGGTGGTAAGACCCTTGAAGTACTCCGCCAGCAGGTGGGTTTCCGGGATGTTCGAATTGAAGAAGGCCAACTAAAAGTCAATGGTGAAGTGATTGCCATCAAGGGTGTCAACCGCCACGAGACCCATCCGGACCAGGGCCATGTAGTGAACATGGAGGATATGCTGCGGGATATTCAGTTGATGAAGCGCAACAACATCAACGCCGTCCGCGCCAGCCATTACCCCAACGATCCGCGCTGGTATGAATTGACCGACCGCTACGGGCTTTATGTGATTGATGAAGCCAACATTGAATCTCATCCTCTGGCGTTAAGCGCCGAAACGCAGCTGGGCGACACGGAGTCCTGGATTCCGGCCCACCTTGACCGTACCCAAAGAATGTATGAGCGGGACAAAAACCATCCGTCCATCATCATCTGGTCTCTGGGTAACGAAGCGGGTTACGGCAAGGTCTTTGAGACCACTTATGCCTGGCTGAAAGAAAACGACACTCGTCCTGTACAATACCAGCCTGCCCGTTGGGAGCATTACAGCGATATTTACGCGCCGATGTATCCCTCTTTCACCCATATCCGGGATTTCATGGACATCGTGGAAAACGACCCCTCAAAGGTCAGACCTATGATATTCATCGAATACGCCCACGCTATGGGTAACTCTGTAGGCAACCTGCAGGATTACTGGGATCTGATTGAGTCCCATCCTATGGTTCAGGGTGGCTTTATCTGGGACTGGGTTGACCAGGCTCAGCGGGGCTTCAAGCACAACGAAAACAGCGAACGGGTTGAGTATTGGCAGTACGGCCATGACTATGATCCGGACCTGAAGACCGATGGCAACTTCCTGAATAATGGTCTGGTTAATCCGGATCGATTCCCTAATCCTCATTTGAGTGAGGTGAAAAAGGTCTATCAGCACGTGGCATTCGAAGCCACAGAGCAACAGCTGAAAGACGGCAAAGTCTCTATTACTAACAAGTACAGCTTTACCAATCTGGATCGCTTCCAGTTTTTCTGGACGTTGGAAAAAGATGGTACAACAGTCAACGAAGGCACGTTGAATGGCATCACCCTTGAGTCAGGCGACAGTGTCGAGTTTGATCTGACTCTGCCTTCCTTTACTCCGGCTGCCGGCGCTGAATATTTCGTGACCGTAACCGCCAAAACAAAAGAAGCCACTCCGTTAGCCGACGCTGACCAACCATTTTCTGGCAAAGCCGTGGGTAATAAACTGGACGACTTCAGTCAATTATTATCAGCAGGCCACACCATTGCCTGGGAACAGTTCAAACTACCAGTCAGTGCACCAGCTGAGACCGTTGCGATCAGTGAGCTGCCCCCTCTGGATGTGAATGACGCACTGAATGGCAAAGAGCTGCGTTTGACCAGTGCAGTTCTGGACCTTCGTTTTGATCCGAAAACCGGCACCATGACCCGCTATATCCATAACGGCACGGAGTTGATTAACGAGGGCCTGACGGCCAACTACTGGCGTGCTCCCACCGATAATGACCTGGGTGGTAACATGCACAACTGGGCCAAAGACTGGAAGTCTGCTTCCGACCCACAACAGTCCGTGTTGCTCTCTTTTGACTCCGCGCGGATAAATGCCCAGCAGTTCAAAGTAACGGCAACCTATCGTCTGCCTGCGGTAGAATCTACGCAGACTATTGAGTACATCGTCCATGGCAACGGTCTGGTACTGGTGAATGCCCGGTTCCAACAGGGAGAGAGGGATCTACCAAAACTGCCTCGCCTGGGCATGACCCTGCAGCTGCCTGCTGAGTTCAAGCAGATCAACTGGCTGGGCAGAGGGCCTCACGAAAGTTATGCCGACCGCAAAACGTCAGCTGCCGTTGGCCTCTACGACGGAACCGTCTGGGAACAGATGTATCGTTACCCTCGCCCGCAGGAAACCGCCAACAAAACCGATGTCCGCTGGATGGCGCTGACCAACGAACAGGGCATCGGCTTGATGGCCGTTGCTGGCGACAGTGACGGTATTCTTTCTGATAACGAACTCTTGTCTGCCAGTGCCTGGCAACTGACCATGGACGATCTGGATGTAGGTGAAACCACCGATTCCGGTTCTGGTCTGATTCCGGTCACCGATAAGCATGGTGCCGATCTGGTTAAGCGTAACTTTGTCACCTGGAATATTGACCACAAACAGCAAGGCGTTGGTGGTGATACCAGCTGGGGTCGTCCGGTTCATCCCGAATACTCCATTCCTGCCGGGAACTATGAGTACAGCTTCAGGCTGATACCGGTAAACCTTAAGACTGAAGATTTGTCCGTCAAGGCGAGAAAGCAGTTCCAATAAAAGAGTCCGCTGTCTGATACTCACTCCCCCAGCCCTGTCTGGGGGAGTTTTTTTATCTTCTTTCTGTCAATCCAGCCGTGCTGACGGCGTAGATAAACCCAGATAATCCTGATTATCATCGGTTTTTAGTAGCGGTGACAAACACACCCTCAAGAATTGGCGCTGACAAGCACTATCCAGGCATCTGCTCCAACCTGTTGCTGCATCCAGTTTTTGGGACCGGTGATGTTGTTATCACAGTACCCAAAGGCGGATACAAAGCTGGGAAGCAGACAGGACTTCCGGCTCCCTGAGCAACCTGTTTTTGAGAGGGCGAAGGGGGTCACTATGTAGGGAATCAATTTGGCGACAATATAGGTCTCACTCTGGAATTTGATGCCGATTTATCAGGAAGCTTCTTTGCCACTTGGTTTCACCGTAATTTAACCTGTCGACAAGTATCCGGCCATTATCTGGAAGATGAATAAAAATAATTGTACCGTTTTTAAGTTTCACCGATAGGTGATCTCCATTGTCAGACACATTTTTCACGCGCAGCGGGATTCTATTCTCTGACAGCAAAATCTGAATTTCAAAGGAATCTGCCCCGGAACTCGATATGCCACAAAGGGTCCTTATCTGAATTTCAAGTCCTGCCGGAGACGCCTCGAAGAGTTCCTTCTCAGACCAGTAACCGTCGAAAGGAGACACCTCGCATATCCCCGACGGTTGGTCAGAGGGGTCAATAAAGGATAAATTCAGTAAGAATGTTTCCCTCGGTGTATTTTCATCATAACCATTTACCAGTGCCTTATAATCGAGATCAAACTTTTCAACGAGCAGTTGATGTTGATTGTTATCATTCGGACGATTAATTACGACATCATATTTATCAAATCTTACCGCCAGATAATCTGTGCCATAACCAACCTGATAAGGGATTCCATCTTGAGATGACCAGATGTGCACGCGGGGATAATCCGCTTCCCCGGAAGAATTTAATCTGCAGGCCGTCAAGATTTGCATATTAAGTTCGTCTGAACTCCAGTATCCAAAATATCGGGTCGGATCGCATGCCCCGTTGGCCCCCGTACTGAAGTTAAGAGCAAAAATCACCAACAGGATGCATCGTAATATTGGCTTCATATATTCACCTGATTTCATGAGCAGGTCGCGAAAGGCAAGGGTTAGGATCACCTTTCAGTGCATACAAGATATTAGCGCATCTTTTTGTTTTTATTAGATATTTTTGTTTGAGTGCTTATCTCGCTTATCTCGACGACCGTAAAAACTCTACACAGCGCCATGGCGTTGCTCTCCGATACAGGTGACAAACACATCCTCAAGGCCTGGCCTGACAAGCGCCATCCGGGCGTCCGTTGCTGCATCCACCCCTTGGGGTCGGTGATGTTTTTATTAACCAGTACCCGCGGGCGGATGCCAAGCTGGGAAGCAGACAGTATCTCCGGTTGGTAGTGGGTCAAACCTGCAATTCCAAATGCATGACATCGTCATCGGATTGCTAATTAATACGGTTGAATTTGGAGTCAATATTCATGAAAAAATGCAGGTTAAACCCACTAGCTAATGAGATAACAGCTCGTCGCAAAAATCGGTCATGTTTCAGAGCTGTTGATCTGGTATGTTGCCCACTTTTTTCGGGCAGGTCAGTTACATGCGGAGGGTATTAACAGTTCAGAGCAAGACTCTGCTGCAGATACGCCGCCGATCCCGTTAAACCCGGCTGCTGAGCAAGCACCACTCTGACCGGAATCGTCTCCATATAACCATGCATTTTGCCCCGCTGCTCAAAGGCCTGACGGAATGCTTTGTCGTCAATCAGATCTTTGATCCGGGGTACAATACCACCAGCAAGATAAACACCACCTTTCGCGCCGGTTGCTGCCGCAAGATTACCGGCATAACGAGCCAGTAATTCCAGAAAGTGTTGTACGACTGCGTACTGTAAAGAAGAGGCATCGGTCAGGGCTTGATCAGTAATCTCGCTCGCTGCCAGCTTCTGGGCTGCGCCTGTCTTAATAGAAGTGTGAGCAGCATAGAGCAATTCCAGACCGTAGCCGGATAGCACATCTTCCCAACAGGGCACACGACCAAGTTCTTCAACCAGATAGCGCCACACACTGATATCAATTTCCGAGGCCGGAGCGAAATCCATATGGCCACCTTCACCGGGACATGGATGCCAGCCCTGCGCTGTTTTTACTAACAATCCTGCGCCCAGGCCTGTTCCTGGCCCTACTACCAGCACAGATGCTTCCGGATCAGCATTGCCACCTTCAATCATTCCCAACTCTTGGTCGGAGAGAAAAGGTACAGCCATAGACTGGGCGACAAAGTCATTGATTAACCAAAAATGTTCGCGGCTGCAGCTAAAATATTCGCAAAACTGTTCTCTGCGAATATGCCACAATCCATTGGTCAGCCGCGCCTCCCCTCCGGCTACCGGACCGGCAATGGCAATACAGGCACCCGACAGCAACTGTATATTGTGATCCTGAAGATAACTCTCTACTGCACTTTCAAAGGTGTCATGGTCTTTCACCGAATAGGTGGCAATGTCGTGCAGACTCAGATCACCAGCAGCTACCCAGGCAAAACGGGCGTTAGTACCCCCAATATCTGCTACTAGAAAATAGGCTTCCATTTTTTGCATATCTAATCCGGTTGTCGCTGGTTCAGTTATAAGATGGGTCATAGTTGTTGTCATACTTTCCTGGATATATCAAAAACAGAGCCACGCTCTATCAGTTCAGGTTTGAAGCAATGGTCAGCGTCAAATGCACTATTGGTCAGCAGAGCATGAATTCTATGAACAGCCTGCTGACCAATAGTCTCTATGGGGTAGCGAATTGTGGTCAACTGCGGATAGAGATACTCGCCCAGATAGACATCATCCACACCGACGACAGAAAACTGGTCAGGTAGTCTCAGGTTACGTTCGTGGAGTGCCCGCAGACATCCCGCAGCCATAGCATCGTTATAGGCTTGAATTGCAGTCAAATCCGGATGTTTTGTGAGCAGACGACTTGTGGCCTGATAACCGCCAGCTGCGGTTGCTGGCGCACTTTCCACGGGAGCATTTTGCCGAGGAATACCACTCTCCTGCAACGCACGACAGAAACCGGTAAAACGGTCACGGTTATCGGCAATATCCTCATCCCGACCTATCCAGCCAATACGACTATGCCCCTTCCCGAGCAGATACTGGGCGGCAAGATAACCGGCTTGATCGTTATCAAACCAAAGACAGTGCGATTCCAGTTCAGGAATACTTCGATTAACGACAATGGAAGGGCAATGTGACGTTAATCCTGCCAACTGCCAGTCAGAGAGAGCGAGAGCATGGATAATAAGAGCATCGCAGCGACGCGCCAGCAGCGCGCGCAGGGCCGCTTCTTCCTGCTCGGCCTGGTGATGACCTTCGGTTGCAATCACCTGCATACCGTACTGGGCAGCCTGCTGTTCCACGCCACGTATAAGGGTACCGAAAAATGGGTCAGCAAAATTATTGACCAGCAGACCGATCATACCGGTACGATGTCCGACCAATGCTCTGGCAATGGTGCTAGGCTGGTAGTCCAGCTCTGCTACCGCTTTAAGAACAGCATCACGCTTGTCCGCAGCCACGTTTGCAGTTCCATTCAGCACCCGTGAAATTGTGGAGATAGAAACCTCTGCCCGCTCCGCAACATCTTTGATAGTAACCAATAACTTATCCTCCTTTACCGCCGTTAATGACAACGACCGCAAAAATAAAGTGATAGATGAAGGATATTTTGCTCTCTCTGACGAGTAAATTTGAAAACGTTTTCGGAAAACGTTTTCAAACACGACACAGATCAACGAAATCGATACAAAGCGAACATTAAAATACTTCCAACACAATTATCCAATATAAAATCACCAGGGTACTGATGATGTCATCCTCCCCGTTCGATCCGGTTGACCACCCCCATCGCAGACAGAATCTACTGACTGGCGATTGGGTTCTGGTATCTCCACACCGTGCCAAGCGCCCTTGGCAGGGTCAGCAGGAACAGCCTGCACAGCCCGATCATGCCAACCATGATCCTGAGTGTTACCTGTGCCCACGCAATGAGCGGGTCACGGGAGATAACAATCCTGACTATCTATCCACCTACGTATTTCCTAACGATTTTCCGGCGCTGATGCAGGATACTCCAGCAGCAGAGACCTCGGATGATATGTTTATAATGTCGTCTGCTACCGGTACTGCCAGAGTCATCTGTTTCTCACCGGACCACAGCAAAACCCTGCCCCTGCTCTCCGTTCAGGGTATTCGCAGCGTAGTCGATACCTGGGCAGAACAGGTGGAGGAGCTGAGCCAGAATCACCCTTGGGTTCAGGTGTTTGAGAACAAGGGCGCAGCCATGGGCTGTTCCAATCCGCACCCCCACGGTCAGGTCTGGGCCACCAGCTTTCTGCCTAACGAAGCCCGCAAAGAGCAGGAGTGCCAGCACAACTGGCTGAAAGAAAAAGGCTCCTGCATGCTACTGGACTACGCGCTCAAGGAGTCTGCCAGTGGTGAACGCACTGTCGTAGAAAACGACGACTGGATCGCCGTTGTCCCCTGGTGGGCGGCATGGCCTTTTGAAACGCTGCTGCTGCCTAAATTCAAAGTGGCACACCTGAACCAACTGAACGACAGTCAGCGTGATTCTCTGGCCGTTATTCTCAAAGCGCTGACCACCCGTTACGACAACCTGTTCCAGACCTCATTCCCTTACTCTATGGGCTGGCACGGTCTGCCTTTTGAACCGACGGCTAACAGTGAAGCCTGGCAGCTGCACGCGCACTTCTATCCACCACTGCTGCGCTCAGCGAGCGTGCGCAAGTTCATGGTGGGTTTTGAAATGCTGGCCGAAAACCAGCGTGACCTGACTCCCGAACAGGCGGCAGAACGCCTGCGCGACCTCCCTGACCAACACTATTTAGAAACATAACTGGCCTGGAAGCATAATTGGCCTGGAAGCATAA
>CAMRBW010000032.1 GCA_947040555.1 uncultured Oceanospirillales bacterium
CTGCGCCAAGTGCCCTGCGCCAAGTGCCCTGCGCCAAGTGCCCTGCGCCAAGTGCCCTGCGCCAAGTGCAAGGCAGGACTGCAGCGCACTCTCGACGTTCACCAAATCACCCACAACTTCGTCCGGCCCCATTGGACCACAGGCAAAGTTCCGGCAGTGGCTTTGGGCATTATTGAGGGCGCATTGTGCCTGGAAGATCTCCTTACCATGCGTCTCGTTTAATTCCGAGTCAGATTCGGCAGGGAATCCTTGCGTCTTTTTTGGCTGAGCAAAGAGTTTGAGCCCAGTGCCGATGAGCGCACTTTTATTGCTACCACTTTTGTCAATGCACACTTTTTCGGGTTGTCCATGTTGGCGGAAAGCCTTACGAAAAAAGGCCTTCGCAGCTTTTCCATCCCTTTTTTCAGTCAGGGGGAAATCGACAGTCTTTCCTTCCTTATCGACTTATCGACGGCACGGTACAGATAGCAGTCACGGCCTTTAACCTTGATATAAGTTTCATCCATGCGCCATGAGGCTTTCACAGCTGGCTTCTGTTTTCGGTGTAAAGCCTCGAGTTTGGGTGCATAAACAATCACCCATCGGTTGATGGTCGTGTGATCGACCTCAATGCCCCGCTCTGTAAACATCTCCTCAATCATGCGGGAGCTGAGCGGGTAACTGACATACCAGCGAACAGCCTGGAGGATGACATCTTTAGGGAAATGGCGACCGGAAAACTTCATCCGTGAAACTCGAGAGCAGGTAAGGCTGTGGATTTTGTACAAAGTGGTTTGAGTTTGCAACAGAACCGTTTGAGCCCAGTGCCCGATTTTTAGCTGTTTTCTGGTGGCTGATGCCGCTTGGCCCCGTGGGACATAGTCTGTGTCGTTGTGGTTTCTACCGCTGTTGTATGAAGAGTGGAAATTTTTTTATTCAGGAGCTCTACATCGTCCGTTGCCTTGTTAATGGCAAAATCGATTGTATCAAGCACGCTTTTATTTTCTTCAATTGTTTTATTATTTTTTTCAATTGTTTTATTATTTTTTTCATGTTCCGATAATATTTTAAGTTCTTTAATTTTGGCGCTTACATCTTTCCTCTTACACTTTAAGTCTTCCAGTTCCATTTTTTTCTGTAAACATTTAACCTCATCCTTCAGCCTTGAAAAATTTGACTCTAAGAATTTAATTTCACCATCTATCTTATTCTGCTTTTCGGAACCATCATCAACGGACTTAATATCAATTAACCCAAATTTTGACGTAGCATTTTGAGCAATTACGTCTGCCTCTGCAAGTTCTTTAATTTTGGCGCTTACATCTTTCCTCTTACACTGTAAGTCTTCCCGTTCCATTTTTAAGTCTTCCAGTTCCATTTTTTTCTGTAAACATTTAACCTCATACGTCAGCCTTAAAACATTTGACTCTAATAATTCAATTTCATCATCTATCTTATTCTGCTTTTCGGAACCATCATCAACGGACTTAATATCAATTAACCCAAATTTTGACGTAGCATTTTGAGCAATTACGTTTGCCTCTGCATTTTGGTTTTTATTTTTTAACTCTACAAGTGACTTCTCCGTACATGCCAGTAACTGGAATTTTTCCTGATGCTCGATTTGCAATTGAAAATGCTTTTTCCCGACCCCATCTGTATTCTTAAAAAACGGCATATTCAGAGCGTCTTCCGCTGACACCCTGTCTTTTGGATCAAAGGCAATCATACTGACAATCATATTTTTTGCCTCTTCTGTTAAGTCCTTGTTGGTTTTTATGTCGGTTACAAATTTGTTGTGCGCCTCTTTCTGATCATCAATGCTCAACATCAGGTCATCTTTTTTTGCGAGTTTCACCCCTTCATACCCGGCATTTTCAGCGACACTCGTGTCACTAACATATGCTGGGCGTGGCAATTTTCCGGTCAGTAACTCTGCGAACATTATTCCCATAGACCAGCAGTCGATTTTTTCCGAGTATTCATCCT
Source organism: uncultured Oceanospirillales bacterium (assembly GCA_947040555.1). Taxonomy (GTDB): domain Bacteria; phylum Pseudomonadota; class Gammaproteobacteria; order Pseudomonadales; family Endozoicomonadaceae; genus Sansalvadorimonas. The sequence continues at coordinate 1,969 of CAMRBW010000032.1, forward strand.
GGTTGGCTATTTCTGGAGCCATATAGTTCGCTGTCCCAGTGAGGCCTCTGAATTTATCCTGACCAGAACTAGAATCTGACTGAGAGTCATCAGTATTCAATGTCTCGCTCGTTCCAAAATCAGCTAACCGGGCTTTACCCTGATGATTGATCAATATATTGTCAGGTTTAATATCCCTGTGGATCCCCCCCTTCTTATGGATAGAGGCTAACTGTTGAAGGAGCTGGGAGCCAATGACCCGACAGAGGTCTTCATCCAGATTTCTGGTATTGCCGCTTTTTTTGTCCTCCATCATTTTGGAAAGTGCCTGCCCACCGTGCTCCATCATGACATGATGACATAAGCGCTCAGACGATTGTGATCGAATATATTCTGCTCCAAGCCTCAATGGCAGCAGAGAACCGGAGATAAAAACGGATGGCCAGGTACTTAGTTTCCAAGGTTTCCAAGGTTTCCAACTACTCTGGAAATGTTCACCGACAATCGGTACAGCACCTTCTACCTTTTTCTGGAATTCAACTTCTGCACAACTGTCAGCCGTGTCTTTATCTGCCTTCTTGAAGAGCTCTGTGTGTTTCTTTATCACGTAACTTTTCTGCAATATCCCAGGCATTTCCTGTACGGAATATTTGGTGGGCTTAGGGTGTTTGGCGCGGTACACCACGCCAAATGCCCCCTTCCCCAGTACTGTATGTGACTTATTATCCTTGTCGATAATATTTCCGTCGAATGCGGGGGGGGCTTGCACTTTACCCGATATCATTTCAGGTATGACATCTTTGGCTGTTTTCGCCGGTGTCAAGGGCTCCCACGTCGGTTCATCACTGGTTGTTACCTCTCTTGCATGCAGAGATTTATCACTCCGTGTTTTTGCAGTATTGAACCAGGATAAAAATGATTTGAATTTGTTGAGTACGAGCTTGCTAACCTCTCGACCTGCACTGCCCATTTTTCCTACTTTCTCTAAGGAGCTGAGCTTTTTTGTGTCAGAGCCCAATGAGGGCTGTGGTTGTGGTTGTGGTTGTGGTTGTGGTTGTGGCTGTGATTTCTTATTACCATCTATCATAGGTATATTGTGAACGCAGTTTTGTGTATATATCTATCTTATCGTCAGAGAACAAAAAAACGTTAACCCTTAACCCTCCAGCCTCTGATCAATCCATCCATAAGTACCCAGACTTGCGTATTTGATCGGAAGTTGCTTGATGCCAAAGTAACAGAGGCACGATAGCCGCAGCTAAACTATGGTGGACCCCACTGTCAAGATTGATCGTCCCTCATGCAAAATGAATTGCCTGAGGCGTTTTGTCGTTGAGTGACTGGTGCAGCCGCTCAGTATTGTAAAACTCGAAGTGCTCATCCAGCCCCGACAGAGCTGGACACCTGCTGAAAAAACCCTACAATCAGCCGCCTTGAGTTCCCTCACCTCACACAAGAAAAAGGTCAACTGCTTTGTACGCCGATACTTTATTATCTTCATCCTCACCACTATCAGGGGGACAGCGTCTGGTCCTGCTGATGACCCTGTTTCATATCTCGATCATTGCTACCAGCAATTATCTGGTACAGATTCCGTTCCAGATGTTTGGCCTGCACACCACCTGGGGAGCATTTACCTTCCCGTTTGTGTTTCTGGCCACCGACCTGACCGTACGCTTGTTTGGCCGTGAACCTGCCAGACAGATTATCTTCCGGGCTATGCTCCCGGCACTGATCATCTCTTATCTGATATCGGTCATGTTTGCCAACGGCACGTTCCAATCCGATGGTCTCAGCAGTTTTAATGCCTTTGTTGGGCGCATTGCCCTGGCCAGCTTTACCGCTTATCTGGTGGGACAACTGCTCGATATCACCATATTCAACAACCTGCGTAACTTGAGAATGTGGTGGGTAGCACCGACAGCCTCAACGATTGCCGGCAATCTGATTGATACCATCAGCTTTTTTGCGGTGGCATTCTACCAGTCCAGCGACACCTTTATGGCCGCCAACTGGATGGAAATTGCAGTCGTGGATTATGGCTGGAAACTGGCGATCAGCATCACCTTCTTCCTGCCCGCTTATGGCCTGCTGCTGAGCACCCTGCAAAAGCGTCTTCAGAACAAAATGGACTATTGATCGAGTGTGGCGGGTTGTCCTTGCGGACAATTGCAGACAATCCGCCTGCTTTAACGCTCCACCAGTGTCCGGGATAGATGCCGTTGCCGCAGACGACGCCCTGTTATTGTTTGAATCCAGATTCAGGATCTTTTTCTACCCGCTCAATCACTTGATAAATATCAAAAAACAAAATACAGAAATTGATTAATATTCAAAAATCTATACATCCATTTATAAAGCGTTTCAGGTGACAGTGTGAAAATCTTGAAGACGTTATTTGATTTTTTGAAAAAGCCCTCTGTCCGCTATTCCGCCGGCATTTTAATTCTGCTCGGAGCCGTTGGCGCATTACTTCTGGCAGGTGGAACGAATGTGGCTATGGATGCCACAAGCACTACAGAATTTTGCATCAGCTGTCATGAGATAAATGATAATGCCTGGGCAGAGTATCAGCAGACTGTTCATTACCAAAATAGCAGTGGCATTCAAGTACAGTGTGCCGACTGCCATATTCCCCATAATTTCGCCGGTAAGATCATGCGAAAGATGGAGGCGGTTCGTGAAATTTATGGCACGATCATCGGAGTGATTGATACGCCTGAAAAATACGACGCCCATCGTCAGGCCATGGCGGATAAGGTCTGGTCAGAGATGCGTGATGATGACTCTGCCAACTGTCGAAGCTGTCATATCAACCTGGAACAGTCGCTTGATCTGCAATATGAGTGGGCCAGAGTCAATCATCAACGCATGATCAAACAGGATATGACCTGCATCGACTGTCATCAGGGGATTGCCCATAAATTGCCGAACAACCGTCTGATGAACAAACAGATTCCTGCCCCCACTCTGTGATGGGGTCTGGTCTAACAGGGACGGTAGTAACTCCTATGATTTTTTTGGCACTGGCTTTCACCGCGACCCTATTGCTGGCGGTCATCCCTTTTCTGAATGCAGAATCCGGCCGCTGTCGTTGGTTAAACCGGTTGGACAATCGACTGGTTTGGCTGCAATTTTTGGCGCTGGCCGGGGCGCTGGCGCAACTTCTCTGGGCCATGGTGACCCTCGATTACTCTCTGGAGTATGTCTTTAACCAGACCAGCGCGCGGTTACCTCTTATCTACCGCATCACAGGTACGTGGAGTGGTCATGAGGGATCATTGCTGTTGTGGACGACAGTTATTGCCGCCTGGATGCCGGTTTATACATGGCGTACCGGTTTTGCGTCGTCTGCACAAAGTCGTATAACTATTGGCATCATGGCGATGGTCAGCCTTGGCTTTCAACTGCTCTTGATGCTGTCATCCCCGTTTACTGCCGTTACGGGTGCTGTTCCTGTTGATGGTCGGGGGATGAACCCGATGTTGCAGGATATCGGTCTGGCCCTGCATCCACCTGCGCTCTATATCGGTTACGGGGGCATTGTCGTCGTATTCGCTATGGTGATGGCGGCACTGACCGTCAGAACGCCCCTTCAAAAACTGTTGGCAGAGCTGCACGGGATGGCCATGGCCGCATGGGGCTGGTTAACTCTGGGGATCGCTCTGGGCAGTTGGTGGGCCTACCGGGAGCTGGGCTGGGGCGGTTGGTGGTTTTGGGACCCGGTTGAGAATGCCTCACTGATGCCGTGGCTGACCATGACCGCATTGATCCACGCTAACCTGCTCTGTCGCCGGGGCAGAAGAGTGGGTATCACCATCTCCACCCTTGCTACCGCCTCTCTCGGATTGATGCTGGTCGGCATGTTTATTGTCCGTTCGGGCATTATGACCTCTGTCCATGCCTTTGCTTCCAGTCCCACTCTGGGATTGGCCAACCTGAGCTTTATTGTGATTGCGACGCTGGCGGGGTTCACCCTGCAGGTGGTGCGTCCGCCCGTTGAGCCTGCAGACAGATGTCCGCTAACCCGTACGGATATTTTATTAATGTCGTTTATTGCGGTACTGGTTATGGCATGTGCCACCGTGCTGCTCGGTACGCTCTATCCGGTGATTCTGGATGTGCTGGATATGGGTCGTATATCTGTTGGCCCTGCCTATTTCAATACCTTCTTTGTGCCGCTGACCCTTCTGAGTCTGATTTTGCTGGTCTTTAGCGCATGTACCGGACCGTGGCTGGCACAGTTGAAAGCGGGACGTATTACCTCAGCCCATATCGGCCACCTCGGTTTGATAGTGGTGGTTCTTGGCGCTCTGCTTTCAGCGCAGAATACCGAAGCGATCGATCTTCGCATGTGGGTCAATCAGCGTGCAGCCCTTGGCGATTATGAGTTCCAGTTTACCGGCACCACACCTCGCTTTGGACCGAACTATCTCGCGGACTTCGGCTTTGTTGATGTCTATCAAAATGAACAACATCTGTTTACTACTCATCCAGAGAAACGTCTGTTTCCCAATTTTGGTCAGGTAATGACCGAAGTGGGCCATAAGGCAGGAGTGCGGCGGGATATCTATGTGGTGCTGGGCGAGCCTTTTGAGGATGGTTCGTGGGCCGTTCGCTTGAAGGTCATTCCGTTTATCTCATTGTTGTGGCTCGGAGCGGTGCTGATGGTGGTCAGCAGTACCGGCATCTCACTGTCGCTACCACGCTGGTGTCGGGCTCACTCTTCTGATACTCACACAAAAAAAATCTAAACACTTCTAAAAACGATAGTGCACTAGGAGAAGTCGCATGTTCAGGATGCGCTCCATACCCAAAGGGATATTATCCATAGCCCTCACCACAGCTTTTATAACCGGCTCTACGGCTGCTGTAACCGCTAGTGAAACGGCCACTGTCGAGTCGCGAAATGAGCAGTTTCGGGAGGGATTTCCCCGTCAGTTTGAGTCATGGCACCAAACATCCGAGATGGATTTTAACAGCAAGTATCTGGGTAACACCCCGGATGATATGCTCAAAAAAGACCCCCGGTTAGTTGTGTTATGGGCGGGTTACGCCTTCGCCAGGGATTACAATGCGCCCCGTGGTCATATGTATGCGATCACTGACTTACGTAATACGCTCCGTACCGGTAGCCCTACAGGCCCGAATGATGGTCCAATGCCCAATGCCTGCTGGACGTGTAAGAGTCCAGATGTAACCCGCCTGATCAGCACGATCGGTTCCGATGAGTTCTTCACCGGCAAGCTAGCCTCAAAGGGCAGCGAGATCGTCAACCCGATCGGTTGTGCTGACTGCCATGACACCAGCAAAGATCTGATGCCACTGAAGGCGGGGCGTCCGCATCTGAATGATGCGCTGGCGGCACTGGGCCGACCGATGGAGAAGATGACCCATCAGGATAACAAGTCTTTGGTGTGTGCCCAGTGTCATAACGAGTACTACTTCTCCGGTGAGAAGAAATCTGTCGTACTTCCCTGGGCAAATGGTATCAAGGGTGAACAGATAGAGGCCTATTACGACAATATCGGCTTCTCTGACTGGACCCACGCCCTCTCCAGAGCACCGATGCTAAAAGCCCAGCATCCGGGCTGGGAGATATGGCAACAAGGTGTCCATGGTCGTAATAATGTCTCCTGCGTGGATTGCCACATGCCCAAACGCAGCGACAAGGGGGTCACCTTTACTGATCACCGGGTGGTCAGCCCGCTGCGTGACGTGAAAGCAACGTGTCAGTCTTGCCATAGTCAGGACGAACAATACCTGCTCGATGTCACCTATGCCCGTCAGGACCAGGTCGAAGAGATCAAACTTAAGGCTGAGGATCTGCTGGTGCGTGCACACCTTGAGGCCAAAGCGGCCTGGGATGCCGGAGCCAACACGGAGGAGATGAAAAAGGCCCTGACTCTGATTCGTCATGCCCAGTGGCGTTGGGATTTCTCTATCGCCTCCCACGGTGCCTCTTTCCACGCTCCGGAAGAGGTGTTGCGTCTTCTGGGTACCTCTGTAGAAAAAGCTGGCGAGGCCAGAGTCAAACTGACCCGCCTATTGGCGCGCTACGGTATTACCGAAGAGATTCCTGTGCCGGATCTTTCCAGCAAAGAGAAAGCGCAGGCTTACCTTGGGTTTGATATGAAAAAGTTAAAGGCTGAGAAGAAGGTCTTCCTTGAGACTCTGGTTCCCCAGTGGGATGCGGAGGCGAAGGCGAAGGGGCGTCTGTAAACGACAGCCTGAAGCTAGGAAATCGAGGCTCTTAATAGCAATACTTTGGACACTTGCACACACCGATAGCCTATAGCTACTGAGTTGTAAGTTGTAAGTTGTAAGTTGTGTGTCAGTGTCCATTATTTTTTTCATCACTCCATGACCATCCTGACTTATCAGAGAATCGCCTCCACCATTAAAGTACTAACAGCAAACGACAACTGATCATGGTCAGAAGCGATATCAAAGCGGGTATCACTGAGTACGTGTTTCCGGGTTTCAGGGCAGAGTTTTTCCGCAGAGTTCAATGCTGTTCTGATTTTTCGAACGAGTGTCATCAGCTCCAGCGTGGTCTGTTCCGAGGTTCGAATAACCGCATTGACAGCAAATTGCAGCTCAAATCGGCCCTTCTCTCCCTGGCGAGCGGTTTCGGCCAGGGACTCTAACCGGACCAGGATCACCGGCCCGTCCAGAGAGTCATACAGCCCTGTGGCCGAGTAATCCAGCTTGGTCTCTGCTACAGACGACAATCTCTCAATCACACTCGTAAGGATGGCCTGTTCACTCAACTCACCATTCAAGCCTGTAGACATAACTCATCTCCTGTTGTTCCACTCTGGAATCTGTAGAAACATACTTTTATTTATATCGTTTGATCGGTATCAAACGCCAAAACTGCAGTTATGCCGCTATCACAGGTGTTTCATTAGTCTGCAGAGCGGGTGCTGGTGTGCATCCCGCTTGCGGGGTGTGAAGTACTCAGGGTGTTTTCTGGTTCGTTTCAGGGGAAATGTACGCCTTGGTACCCCACAGTGGCACGGTGGACAGACTATGTTTGAAGCTACCGGATGTCTCTTTGGTGGAGTAAGAGAGATACATCAAGGTTTGGTTATGCTTATCGAAAATACGACGAATTTTCATGGCTTTGAAAAAGATACTTTTCGACTTTTTGAAAACCACCTCACCATTTTTCGAGGTATCGATCGTGGCTATCATCTCAGGAGTGATTTCGCCGGTCTGACGGCATGAGATGGAGCTATCACTCGGGTCTGAAAAGCTGAAGTCCGCTTCAATACTGGCAACATGGCAGGTGACTCCGGGAACTTCCGGGTCGACCATCATGTTGAGTTTGATGTCTTTCATGGTGAAGAGTCCCAGGGACACATCACCCACTTCATCGCTGCCACAGCCGACGAGCAGTACACTGGAAAGGCCTAATACTGCAATGGACTTTTTCATGGAGCGCTTCTCTTCATTAGTATGATTTATTGGATAATGCCGTAAATAACAGTGGATGCCACCGTCATGCTCAAGCCGATCAGGGTTTCATAGGGTATAGCGCTAAGACGTTCGCGTATATTCATACCGACACTGCCGCCTGTTGCATGGAAGAAGCTGCCGTGGGGCATATGATCAAGCACCGTGGCACCGGCATGCATCATCGCCGCTGCGCCGAGAGCCGGTACGCCCAAAGATAGAATAATCGGGCCAAATACATTCGAGGCGACTGCCGTCCCTGCCGTTGTCGAGGCCGTTGCGGCAGACATGGCGATACCGCTGATCGGGGCCAGCAGATAGGCTGGCAGTCCGGAAGCTTTGAGCCATTCGACGAGGAAGTGGCTTAAACCGGAGTGGGCGATAATACCCGCCAGAGTACCGGTACCGATCATCATACCGTAGGCCGGCGGTACGCGCCGTAAAATCAGGCCAATGGCAATAACGAGACCGCTCACAGCCCCTAGCGTAGTAATCTGGATCATGGACTTTCAGATAAGTAAGTAGTGAAGATACTGTTATTCAGCAAATGCCGCAGATTGTATTCGCAAAAAGTCCGGTTTTCCACATCGGTACGTTAGACTTGCCTGAATTCAGGTTGAGTGATAACGCCATCTCATGCCGTCAGACCAATGAGATCAACCTGGAGATGACAACCACGATTGAAAAATTCGCAGGGTCTGAACGGCGTCTGAGTGGGTACATCGGCTGCGGGAGTAGAACGAGTTTCTCCGGGCATGGAACCCGGAGAATGTTTGGATCAACCTACGTTTTATTGACCGGTTCGTCTGGCCCAGCATCGATCAGCAAAGTCATACCTGATACTCCCGTCACCCTGACAATCGTACCGGCCTTCAGTGCAACAGAACTCTCCACTTTCCATAAGGTATCTCCAATCTGTATACGACCAACACCGCATGGAATGTCATCTTCGAGCACAACAGTCTGTCCCACCTGCTGTGCAGCACGGTTATTCAGTAGATCAACCCCGTCCCCTACTCCGGATTTACGAAAATAGACCCACCAAAGCACGGTATAAATCAAAGCCTGAACACCAAAAGAACCCAGTTGCATTGACCAACTCATCTCTGGTATTAAAAAATCAAGCGCTGCCTGCCCCAAACAGGCGACAGCAACGCCAAGAAGAAACCCTCCCGCACCGAGAGCTTCCAGGCCAAGTATAAGAAAACAACCTGCCAACCAGTGCCACGGTTGCATCTCCACCATAAAGTTGATCATTGACGATTAACCCTTTGGTGTAGATGAAGACTGATCAAGCAATTCCTTAATACCGCTGATGGAACCAATAAGACTGCTGGCTTCCAGAGGCATCATGATGATCTTGCTATTGTCTGCCGAGGCCACATCTCTCAGAGCCTCAACATATTTTTGAGCGACAAAGTAATTGAGGGCACGATCATCACCCTCAGCAATAGAACGGGACACGACTTCTGTCGCCTTTGCTTCCGCTTCTGCCAAACGTTCCCGCGCCTCAGCGCCTCTTTTGGCCGCTTCCAGCTCACCCTCGGCCTTGAGGATCTGTGCTATTTTCTGACCTTCTGCCACAAGAATGGCGGACTCTCTCTGGCCTTCCGCTTCCAATATGGTTGCGCGCTTGGCTCGGGAGCTTTTTAACTGCATTGCCATGGCATCGACCAGATCCTGTGGCGGAGCAATGTCTTTTATCTCAATACGGGTAACCTTGACACCCCATGGATCAGTCGCCTCATCAACCTTTCTTAACAGCTCGGAGTTGATGCGATCCCGGTTGGAAAGCATCTCATCAATCTCCATGCTACCCAGAACAGCACGGATATTGGTCATCACCAGATTTCTCATAGCCATGGAGAGGCTATTCACCTCATAAGAGGCCTTTACCGGATCTTGTATCTGGTAAAAACAGACTGCGTCTGTGGAGACTTGGGCATTATCGGAACTGATGACCGTTTGCGGGGGAACATCCAGTACCTGCTCCATACTGTTAACTTTCCGGCCAATTCGATCAATAAACGGCACTATTATGTGCAAACCGGGCGAAAGGGTGCGCGTATACCGACCAAGCCGTTCGACGGTATAGTGATGCCCTTGGGGAATGATTTGCACCCCGGTTGCAATGATGATGCCGACAAGGCCAATAAAGGTAAGAGCGACTATGTCCATATTCCTATTCTCTTTTTGTTATGAAATTTCTACCCGCGGTAGCCTGTGCCCGTTCAAAACAGTTCCACCAGCACACCTCGATACTACTATAAAAACCGAGATATAAAAGACGAGAGATAAAAGACAACAAGCCCTTCTGAGGCAAATCAAGAGTCATCCTCATCCTTCACCGAAACCATCCGAGTCGTTATCAAAATAGCATAAACACCCGGAATCACCATGCCCATAGCTATGACCATAATCAGTTCATCATAAGTGGCCGAAGCGAAGGCAGAAATAAGAAAAAGTGATGAAATTGCCACAATAATCATGTTAGATCGGGATGTTTTCTTCTCTCTATGATCCTGTTTTAACAGTGCAACACCGGACCAGAAATAGGGAAACAGCAACAGCAGGACAGAGATCGTCACGGAAATAGCAAACGCCTCTGCAATATTACTGCCCATTGACATCAGTACCAGCTCAACCACTGTCATGATAACGCCGTTAATAATCAAGCCCTTATCAGGGATACCGAACCGGTTGGTATGGGAATAGGCTTTCGGCAAAAAGCCATTGTCGGCGCTGGTTTTTGCGGCACTTACGGAGTTCAAACCCCAGACCATAAAACTGGCAATACAGGCAACAGCCATCACCAGAGAGACCACCTCTCCCACATGTTCTGAGTCGAATATTCGGGTCATGGAGAGGGCAAAGGAGGCGGGAGCATCCTGAATCACCTTTGCGGCGAACATACCTTCGATAACTGTCGTTGAAAGAATGTAAAAAATGGCGACAATCAGAAAGCCAACAATAGTGGCTATGGGCACCACCTTCTTCGGATTCTCTATCTGCTCCGAATTGGTAGCAACACTCTCTACACCCACATACGAGAAAATCAGTATGGCAAAGCCCGCCATAATAGCCGAACCGTCGCTTTTACCCGACACATTCCAGTTTTCGGCAAATTGGGCGGAACTGAATTCCATCCAGCCCAGAATACTGGTCAAAACCACGGCAATCAGTAACAGGGTAACGGTGATGGAAACGACCTTGGTAATAATGCCAACCCCCTTAAGGGAGAGCACCACAAACAGCCAGATCAGAGCGATAACGGTGATACCCAGAACCATCGGGTGATTAAGCAGAGGCAGAAACATGGCCAGGTAACCAAGCCCGGCAATCAGAATAGATACATTGGAAATCAGGTTACCATAGACGTAAAAAAAACCACACGTGGCACCAACCACGGGGCTAACTGTCGTTGCCAGCGCCGTCGGACTGGGATCATCAAAACGCTCCCCGGCCCTGACATAAATCAGCGTCAGGAATAAGGCGCCGATAGTGACCAGAATAAACGACACCAGCGTAATAGAACCGGTAAAGGCCAGTTGCTGAGGCAAAGCGATAACCCCACTACCTGCCAAACTGGAGATAATCAGAAAGGTGGCTCCCACCACTCCCAATTTCCTGGTATCACGACTTTCTGATGCGGCGGGGTTTTTTTCTGTATCAGAGGATTTTGTGTCGGAAGTATCATTGGACATGGTCAATCACTCCTGCACGCAAAACATCTGGAAGTGTACCTGACCATCCCTTTCTATACGTCTAACTCCATGTATATCACTCTCATAACCGGGGAACCGGTTTTCAAAACTCTGCATGGCCATTAAGTAATCAAAAATCGGTCTGGCTTTCTCATTCATGGATTCCCCCCCCATCATGATAGGAATACCAGGGGGATAGGGAACCATCATTACAGCAGGAATGCGATCCATCATCGCTTCCAGCTCAACATACTCTACCTGCTTTCTGACGACACTGTGGTAGGAATCCGCAGGTTTCATCGCCGGGTCAGGGATAATCTGGAAGGCGGCCTGCATCTTATCGAGCATATGATGCTCCTTAAAATACTGGTGAATCTCATGACAGTGATCTCTCAAACCAACACTTTCGTAATGTTCCGGATAATCATTCACCAGTTTTGGCAGTGCCTGTTCGAGGGGAGCGTTATCATCGTAAAGCACCTTGAATTTCAGCAATGCCGTCAGCAATGAACACTGTTTTGCCCGAGTGGTTCCCAGAGAATTGAGCAGCAGAAAAGAGTAGTAATCCGCCTTTTCACAGACGATGCCGTGTTTGATCAAATAGTCAGAGACAATAGATGCAGGAATGCCGGTCTCAGCCAGATTACCTTCATCATCCAGACCTGGGGTGATAAATGTCAGTTTTATGGGGTCTAGCATGGCGTAGTTGTCTTCCATATTATCAAAACCATGCCAGGTGTTTTTACGGCTGAATACCCAAGGGTGCTGATTGCTGGCCAGATACTCTGCCGGTACATTTTCAAACGCCGTATCGCTCCCCGCGTAGTCAACAATCCGAGGCTGCCACATCTCAAAAAACCAGCTTTTTTTGAACTTCATCTCCCGAGCAATATGAGTCACTTTCTGACGCAGGCGAATAGCCTCCAGAATAACGTCCTCAAGCAGAACATCGCCATTGTCTTCCATCATTTTGGTGGCGACATCCAGAGAGGCGATCATGCTGTACTGGGGCGATGTAGACCCATGCATCATGTAAGATTCATTGATCTCATCCGGATTAACTTTTACTGTGCTGCCATCGCGGATATGCATCATTGAAGCCTGGGAGAAGGCCGTCAGCAGTTTGTGGGTGGAGTGGGAACAAAAAATGGGGGGATGGTCGCTGTTTCTGTCGTCATCCGCCATGCCGTAGTGATTGGTATAGATAGGATGAAAGCGGGCATAGGCGTACCAGGCTTCATCAAAGTGGAGGTTCTCCACGCTCTGCTGCAATTGCTCCTTGATATGGATGACGTTGTAGCAAATACCATCGTATGTGGAGTTGGTCAGCGCCGACATTTTCACCCGCTGATCTTTTAGCTCGATGGGGATGCCGGGGTGTGCCTGAATCTTGCTTCTGATGGACTCTTCAGAAAACTCAGATAAACGACATGGACCAATAATGCCCCGTTTGTTTCTTCTCGGCACCATGTACACAGGGTAAGCATCGGTAATCACCATGGCATAGTTCAGCGACTTGTGGCAGTTCCGATCGACAAGGGCGATATCATCCTGTACCAGCTGACTGCGCCAGATAATCTGGTTCACATTAGACGTACCATTGAGCACGTAATAGGTGTAGTCGGCACCAAACACTTTGGCAGAGTTACGTTCGGCTTCGCCCACCACGCCCGAGTGATCCAAAAGAGAACCCAGCTCGGGCACCGAAATAGAGAGGTCGGAACGAAAGACATTTTCTCCATAAAAATTGTACATGGCGCGACCGGCTGGACTGTGCAGAAAGCCTTCCCCCCCCATATGGCCAGGGGTGTGCCAGGCGTACTTATATTCATGGGCATATTTCACCAGTTCACCGAAAAACACCGGGTGAATACTGGCGATGTACTCCATGACAAAGGTATCAATTCTACCGGCATGAAACTCAATCGTGTCGGCGGTTTTCCAGAGAGTATCACTGATAATCTCAAGGACATCCGTGGGAATATTGGCCATCGCCAGACGCTCAGTCAGCAGCAGGATAGGAATATTTTTATTGCGGCCGCGAATCAATTTCAACAGTGCTTCCGGATTCATCAATCCGCAGTGATCTGAGGCTGGGATATCCCAGTCAATAACGACAGCCGCCAGATCGGAGCGGGACATGAAAATTTCCGCACCATCGTCGTAATCAAATGATGGGTAAACGGATAACGCATGGAGATCTTTTAACTTGTCGACCAGCGATCCTAGTCGAAAACCTTCATCATTTTTGGTATCAAACTGAGCAGAAACAATCAGGACTGGCCATGCCCGTTTGGTAATTTTCATCGTCAACCTCAAGCAAACGGTTCGAAAGAAACTCGGCGTTTCAAAGGTATTTTTCGGGGATTAACAGGATTCAGGGATAAGGAGTAAACAGGTGTGAGTGAATTATACAACGCAAGCATAGTCTCTGGACGACAGCAGCGCCAAAATTTATAAGTTTTTTTATGGTTACCCTTGTCTCAATTTAGTAGACGACACTACTTGTATGATGATGAACTATCTTGCTGCTTGAGATCGTCAGGATGAACAAAAAAATACACCAGTGCAGGCAGCAGCCAGATGGCTCCAAATATGTTCCATAGGAACATAAAAGTCAGCAGTATTCCCATATCGGCCTGAAATTTGACCGGTGAAAATATCCAGCTGCAAACACCTATCGCCAGAGTCATACCGGTCAAAAGCACCGCCTTGCCCGTGGTGCGCAGGGTCTCGCAATAGGCTTTTTCCAGACTCATACCCTGCTTCAAAAAACGTTCCAACCGGCTGTATATATAGATGCCGTAATCAACCCCGATACCGATCCCCAGCGCGATAACCGGCAGAGTGGATATATGGAGACCAATGCCCATATGTACCATCAATGCCTGGCACAGCAGTGAGGTCAGTGCCAATGGCACGATAATGCAGATCACAGCACAAATAGATCGGAAAGTGATCAGGCACATAATACTAACGACAAAGTACACACATAACAGCATCAGATTCTGCGATGATGCAATAACCTCATTGGTCGCAGCTTTAATGCCAGCATTACCGGTCGCCATCAGAAAACGGATGTCGTCGGTATTATTGGCGGCAGCAAAATCTTCCGTAGCTGACACTACCCGCGCTAACGTGTCAGCCTTATGATCCTCAAGAAACAGTAATACTGGTACCAGACTGCAATCCTGATTGTAGAGCTCGGAGGCTCTCATACTACTGACCGCACTATTGAGCACATATTGATTACGGGAGAGTGCCTGCCACTGGGGATTACGCTCGTTCAGAGCACGGATTGTCTTTTTGGCCACAGTCACCAGTGAAACAACATCCTGAACACCAGGCAGCTGTTGCATATGCCATATGTAATCATCTATGGCCTTCAAAGACTTATAGTTGGCACACTGTTCAGGCTCCGTTTCTACCATGGTGATAAACATATCGGCACTGGTCGAGTAATTGGCCATGATATAAGCGTTATCCATGTTATAGCGGGAATCTGCCCGTAACTCGGATGCTCCGGTATCCAAATCACCGATCTGGATCTGGCTTTTCATCATCCAACCATAACCAAAACCACACAATGCCAGCACAATAGAGATCGATACCACTTTCGGACTGACACACCACCCCGCCAGCCTATTCAGGCCTGGTATCACTTTTACCGTGGAGTTGCGCTCGTACACCCTTCGACTCACGCCCACTTTGGACATGAGTACTGGCAGCAGTATCAAGTTGGTCAGTATGATCACTGCCACACCCAGACTGGCAGCAATGGCCAGAGAGCGGATGACATCAACCTCAATCACCAGCAAGGTCATAAAGCCAATGGCGTCTGAAACCAGTGCCAGTAAACCCGGAACACACAGCGCCCGGAAAGCCAGCCTTGCGGCATCTAAGATATTACTGCCCTTAACAGACTCAATGGCAATGTTATTGATAATCTGCACACCGTGACTGATACCGATAGCAAACACCAAAAATGGCACCAGAACTGAGTACAAATCAAGCCCAAGACCCAGCGTCGATAGCAGCCCCAGTTGCCAAACGACAGCGGTAAGAGAACAGAGTACCGGTATCACGGTTAACCTCAAACAGCGGGTGTAGGCAAACACCAGCACTGTCGTAATACCCAAAGCCATCAGAAAGAAGATGGCAATTGTCTGCATGCTGTCAAACAGGTCACCAACTATCTTGGCAAAGCCCACAATATGCAGATCTATCCCCTGCTCGGCATAGCGTATACGTAATGTTTCCAGCGCAGTGGACAAGGCGACATAGTCGAGCTTTTCACCGGTTTCCGGATTCACCTCAAACAACGGGATCTTTATGATACTGGATTGAAAATCATTGGCGACCAGGTGCCCCACCACTCCGGAACGAAGAATATTCATCCGTAGCATCTTGAGGCTGGCGGCATTGCCATCATAGTTCTGGGGGATAACCGCCCCCCCTTGAAAACCATCCTCAATCACTTCCTGCCAGCGGACATTGGGTGTCCACAAAGACTTCATCCCTATCCGATCGACACCTGGCAGGTAGAACACCTCATCGGTCAATTCCTGCAAACGGCTCATATAATTGTGATTGAAAATATCCCCTTCCTGCGGAGCCACAGCAATACGCAGGATATTGGCGCTGTCCAGCTCATCCCGACGTTCCAGCCAATTCATGATATAGGGATGTTTCAAGGGGATCATTTTTTCAAAGCTGGCATCAACTTTCAGACCCGACATTTGCCATGACAACACAATGGATACCAGCACAAACAGAGCGATAATCAGTGGGCGGTTTCTGAAAATTAGTTTTTCCAGAACCTGTGTCCCACAGAAGGGGGCAGTTAAGAGACGTCTGCTCATAAAGGGCTATCCATGTTCCCGCTCACTGGCCAACAATACCCGGATCAACGCGGTGTACACCATGCTCTCCGGTCACGACAAAAACGCCGTCTGCGGCTTGAATAACACCGGTCAGTACGGCACTTCTCGGTCGATTGCCAACCTTGGTGTTCTTGCCATCACTATGGGAAAATGTGCCGTTCCCACCGACCAGCAGCGCTCTGTCACCGCCGATGAGCAAACCATTAAACAGAGTCTGGTCAGTACCGGTATCCCACTTCTGCCATGTTTTTCCATTGTCGTTCGTTATATAAGCGTTACCAAGAAGACCATAAATAATGGCACTCTGCGGCCGAGCCAGAGCCTGCACTCCAAAAAGTGTTCCTTTATAGGGACTCGACAGAAGATCCCAGCTTTTTCCGTTATCCCCAGAGCGATAGAGAGTCCCGGCCTCACCCACCAGCAGCAGCATTCCCCCCTTCAAGCGGGTCATGCCGTTGTAATGGAATTCATCGGGATTATCGATATTATCAGAACGGTCCTTCCAGGTTTTACCCCCATCAAAAGTCTGCCTCAGATAACCATGTCCCCCCATAACAAACCCATTGTCAGTATCGATAAAGAACACATCAAGCAGTGGCACTTGTGCCTCCCTGTCTTCGTAAACCTGTGACCAGGTTTTGCCGCCATCACGGGTTTTCAATACCACGGCATCATGACCGACAGCGTAACCAATCATACCCGAGGGAAAATCAACAGCCGTCAACAGGACATCAGTAGGAGTCGTTGCGTATTGCCATAATTTACCGAAGTCATCAGACCAGATCACATAACCACGGTCTCCTACAGCGACCAGACGTTCACTGTTGCCGGCCTTGTCAATATCAAGCATCAGGGAGGAAAGTACATGGTCAGACACCGCACCGACAAAAGACGGCTCCGCCCGGACAACACCGACAAGGAACAATAGGGCAGTGCTGAAAAGCAACTGCAAAAATATCATGGAGAAATCCTGTTTATTGAAATCTCGTTGTAATCTGACTTCCACCTGTGGAGCGGAGCAAAACCGGTTATCGACGTCCACGTCTACGAAGGGTTGAAGGGTTGAAATAACTTTCAGGGGGAATAGCCCGATCATAGATCAGCAGCTCACTCTCTTCGTTAGCCATACCCTGCACGTTGTAGCGACGGGACTGCAAATCATGAAATACATCCAAAGTCGTCCATATTGAAGGTAGATCGTAGTAGTTGAGCAAATAAGCCATACTGACACGCCAAAGTTCACCACGGCTATCATACTGATCAACGACTGCGGCTCCCCAGCTGTCTTCGTCCAGATAGAGTACGCGCCTGGAATAAATATGCCGTTTACCTTTTTTTAGACTGCCTTCCACAATCCAGACCCGGTGTTTCTCATAACGGGTATGAACAGGATTAAGATGCGCTGTACCCAAAACGTCGCTGTACTTGAGTTTGTTACTGATCAGTTTGTAATTGTTGTAAGGAATATAAATCTCTTTCTTGCCCTTCAGCTCCCAATCGTAGCGATCCGGTGCCCCGTTAAACATATCGGTATCATCGACTGTACGCAGACCTTCAGAAGCGGCCATAGGGGTATCGTAAGCCAGATTAGGCGATCGGCGTACACGCCGCTGACCGGCATTATAACCCCAGGCCTTGCGGGTCTCTTTTACCTGATCCAGTGTCTCATGAAGCAGCACAGCACCACCGGCAAGACGAGCAGGTGCAGTGGTAAACGACAGATAATAGAAAATGGTATTTTCCAGTTCCTTTTCTGTCAGCTCTGGATTGTTGTACCTGAAGTAAACTTCCTGTAGCGCGGTGGCCAGTAAGTAACTGCCATTACGTTGTACAGCAACCTCTGAAGCACGACGCACGATGTACTCACCTCGATAGCGCACGATATGGTTCCACAGTGCTTCCAGACCATTTTTCGGTATTGGAAAGGGATAGGCGTCCATCGCCCCTTTGAAACCATTACCCCCATCCAGTAATTCCGCATTAATAGCAGCCTTTTTGGTATTGGTGTAAATGCGCTCTGGATAATGGGCATTCCGACGACTCTGGTAAACCGGCATCTTGAAAGTGTCCGGATAAGCCTCAAACAGTGCAATCTGACCAGGGGTCAGACTGCCACTATACTGTTTCATATTTCCCGAAGTGATAGTGAACAGCGGTCTATCATTCGGGTAAGGATTGGCAAGATGTGAACCAAGCCCTTGGTAGTCTTTAGGAATATCGGCACCAGTAAAGGGTTTCCAGTCAGGAATAGAACCATCCGTGTTGCCTTTACGTTCTGCTCCCAGTGGGGTCAGTTCCTTGCCCAGCCTGGCCGCCTTATCCACAGGAGCCGTGGCCGCAACCGAACCGGTATATAAAACCAGCGCAGCAACACTGGCTGTCAATATTCTCTTTATGTTCATACTATCCTTACCCCACGGTTCCCCATAAAACCCCATCTGCGACCGATTATTGTTAGAAATAGTACTTCACACCGATGGCAATATTATCGCGGTCATGCTGGGAATAAGTGCTCGGACCGTTAAATTCGGTGTACTGAACGTCCGCCTGCACATCCATGTACTGGGCAGTCATACCTACCGTCACAGAACGGGCATCTTCAATAAAGTTACCGGTGCTGTGGGAGTTACCGCTCACACTCTGACTCCAGCGAACATAAGGATTAAGAGTGATGCCGCCATAGGCATTGTTCCAGATACCGGATAACACTGCCGTATATCCCCAGGCGTTTCTGGAAATCTGGTCACTCTCCTCGCACCGCCCACTGGCGAAGTCTCGGTATGCACAATCTTTGCGACTGTTATAGCGACGAACTTCCCCGTTGTACGCTGTGTATTTCAGGCTGGAACCGCGCAGATGCTCGGAGGCAACTTCCATGATCCCAAATAGCGAATCAAAACTCAGAACCGAGCCAAAATGGTGTACAGCAGACAGGGAGAGACTCCAGTGTTCCACTCTTTCGTAGTTGTTCAGCGATCTCAGACCATTGTAACTCACCGTTTGTCCGGCAACTTCAGCAAACGCTTCTGAGGCACCTTCCGATCCGGAAAGCTTGGCCGCCTGGTCAAGAGTATCCCCGATCAAGTCGTTGGTCGTTGCCATGAAAACCGGCATATTGGGTCGATAGGATATTTCACCGGCAAAGGCAGTACTCCGGTAATTGGTATTGAAGGAGAAACCATACATCCGAATATCTCCCACATACTTCCTCATTCCGGTAAGGTTGTTGCCCAGATCAACAGCCGCTGCGCCAGCGGCACCGTTTCCTCCTACATAGTGGGAAAGAGTAGCAAGATCTACCCCCGCATAACCCTCATCTAATTGAGCAAAGATGACCGGATTCTTGCCGTGATAATTAACAAAATAGAAGCCGAACT
Organism: uncultured Oceanospirillales bacterium; assembly: GCA_947040555.1. Classification (GTDB taxonomy): domain Bacteria; phylum Pseudomonadota; class Gammaproteobacteria; order Pseudomonadales; family Endozoicomonadaceae; genus Sansalvadorimonas. The sequence continues at coordinate 21,373 of CAMRBW010000032.1, forward strand.
CGGTATCATTGAGTTCTTCTGCAATATACCGGAACGAAACGCCAAACTGACCATCGTCGTCGGCATCAATATCAGAGCCTATAGAGGCAACTTTGAAATAATCGTTTTCAAAGTAGGTTGGATTCGATACCAGGTTTGCGTTCACTAAACCGGGATAGGAGGGCAGAAGGGATGCCAAAGGCCCTGATGTTGCGTTATACGCCGAATTACCCCCGTCAGGAAAAAGGTCAGTCTCAGAAAAAAAAGTGCCCGCAGGGTCCATGACGGTCTTGCGGAAATTCCACTGATAGAAGGCGCTGGCGGAGAGGTTTTCAGTCAGGCCAACACTGATAGAAAAAGTCTCTACCGGGATCAGAGCTTCCTTCAGCTCTGAACCTGGCAGATGAAACTTGGGGGCATTCATCGGATTCGTGGTATTGATCCCGTTGCGGTAAAATATGCCCTCTCCCCAGCTCAACACCTGTTTGCCGACCCGGACATCCACCGGGGAACCCATGATATCCCAAAAACCGTAGAGATAGGCGTCCAACAACTGGGCATCCTTGCCGGAGACATCTTTGGTCTCTTCAGTAAAACGGTTATTGGGTCTGTTCCCGTACATGCTGGCCTGACTCGGCTGAGACATGTGCCAGGATTTCAGACCAAAATGGGTGCTGCCCATCATCTCAGCATCGTAAAATGCAGTACCACGGGTAAACAGACCAAAATTTTCCCAATCAAGACTCAACTCAGAGGTAATTTTGTAGACTTGCGATACCAACCCCGTGTCGTAGTTACGGTTACCATCATTGGAATTAATATTATCGCTGTTTTTATCCTGCCCCTGCACCCGCCACATCGCACCGTAGGAGAGCGTCGTATCGAGAGCGCCTGATACATCACCTTCCATCAGTTTGAACGGAATGGCATCAACGGGAGTAACAACCAGAATTGAGGCGAGTATAAAGCCTGCCCGGGCTGGAGCCGTGTAAATGGATGAAGAGAGTGCAATCCTTTGCAGATTCATTATTATCACACCTTGTATGTTTATGATTTCAAGGCTTTTCTGCTGTCAGCCTGTTGCTCCAATCCATCGTGCTTTTGCGCTCTGCATGGCAATGTTACAAACAAAAAAAAGCCGGCTCAGAGAGAGAGTCGGCTTTTCAGGCAGATAATCAAGTCAATGCGCGAACTATCATTACGCCATTAATTTACTGACCACCTCAAACAGGTCTTTGGAGAGATCATGGCTCTGAATGCGCTGCAGGGCTTTCTGCATCAGTCCCTTGCGGGTCTCATCATAACGTTTCCAGCGCGTCAGCGGCGTGATCAGCCGTGAGGCCAGCTGCGGGTTGAGGGCATCGACACGGACGACTTCATCAGCCAGAAACTCATAACCGGCTCCACTGATGTCATGGAAGTTCACCAGATTGCGGCCACAGTAGGCAGAGACCAGCGCCCGCATTTTATTGGGGTTCTTTTTATCAAAGCGTGGGTGCACCATCAGCTCCCTCACCTTGTGCAAAGTACCAAAACGGGCGTTGCCAGCCTGACAGCTAAACCACATATCCATCACATTGGTATCGCCGGACCAGCGTTCGGCAAACTGCTGCAGCGTCGCTTCTGCCGCTGCTTTGCCACTGCCGTGTACGGCATTCAACAAGATATTCACCGCGGCAATGCTATCGGTCATATTGCCCGCAGCCGCAAACTGAGCTTTCGCCAGCTCCACACCGGCAGTGTCGTTCAACTCCACAAGATAGCCCAGTGCGATATTTTTCAGTGATCGCTCAGCAATATCTTCCGCCTCAGGACAGTAAGGCTTATCACTGTTTAGATGGTCGTAGATTGCAACCAACTGATCCCTGTGGGCTTCGGCGATGGTCTGTCTGACCAGCTCACGAGCCTGATAGATAGCATCCACATCGATCACTGCCATCTGTTCCGCCAACAGGGTTTCCGATGGCAGGGTCAGCATCTCTGCGACCATGGCTTTATCAAGCGTTTTATCCACCAGCACCTTACCGAAGGCATCAATCAGACGCGGGTCAACTACCGGTTTCTCATCTGCCTGAATCGCTGCCACCAGCTCCAGCAGCACAGCAATGGCCAGACGTTGACAACTATCCCAACGGTTAAAACCATCCTCATCGTGACTCATCAGAAAGATCAAATCTTCACGGCTGTAGTCATAGTTCAACTTGACTGGCGCAGAGAACTCCCGCAACAGAGACGGCAAAGGACGTTCATCCGCAGCAAAGGTAAAGCTCTGTTCGGCCTCCTTGAGATGGAGAACCGTGGTGGTATGGCCTTCCGCATCGACAGACATCGGCTCACCTTCCCCATCCAGCAGACCAACGGCGACCGGAATATGGAATGGTTTCTTGCTCTCCTGACCGGGTGTGGCCGGGCAGCTCTGGCGAATGGTGAGACAATACTCCTGCTTCGCCTCATCATACGAATCAGTCACATCCAGCACCGGAGTTCCGGCCTGGGAGTACCAGCGCTTGAACTGGGTCAGATCAACGTTGTTGGCATCTTCCATTGCGGCAACAAAGTCTTCTGTGGTAACCGCCTGGCCATCGTGACGCTCGAAATAGAGGTCAGTGCCCTTGCGGAAACCCGCTTTGCCCACGATATTGTGGATCATTCGTACCACCTCCTCACCCTTTTCATAAACGGTCAGGGTGTAGAAGTTGCTGATCTCGATAAACGACTCAGGGCGAATTGGATGCGCCATAGGGCCGGCATCTTCAATAAATTGAGCACTGCGCAGCAGGTTGACATCTTCAATGCGCTTCACCGTTCGGGAGTTCATATCGGCAGTGAACTCGGCATCACGGAATACGGTAAAACCCTCTTTCAAACTGAGCTGGAACCAGTCCCGACAAGTGACTCGGTTGCCGGACCAGTTGTGGAAGTACTCGTGGGCAACGATCGCCTCAATGCGCTGAAAGCTGGCATCGGTGGCGGTATCGGGACGCGCCAGCACACAGGAAGAGTTGAAGATATTAAGACCTTTGTTCTCCATCGCGCCCATATTGAAGTCGTCTACTGCAACGATCATAAAGATATCCAGATCGTACTCACGACCATAGACCTCTTCATCCCACTTCATCGACTTCTTCAAAGAGCGCATGGCGTGATCGCACTTGCTGATATTGTGCGGCTCAACAAAGATACGCAAAATCACATCCCGACCACCCATTGTGGTGAAGGTGTCTTCTACATATTCCAGGGTTCCGGCCACCAGCGCGAACAGATAGGCAGGCTTTTTGAAGGGATCATTCCAGCTGACCATATGGCGACCGTCGTTCAGATCACGGCGCTCAACAGCATTACCATTGGAGAGCAGCACCGGATACTTGTTCTTGTCGGCAATCACTGTCGTGGTGAACACCGACATAACATCAGGGCGATCCAGATAGTAGGTGATCTTGCGGAAGCCTTCGGCCTCACACTGGGTGCAGAACATGCCGCCGGACTTATACAAACCTTCCAGCGACGTATTATCCTGAGGCTTGATAAGAGTGACGATAGTGGCTTCAAAGGCCTCTGTTTGTGGGTGCAGCACCAGCTGTTCACTGTCCACCTGATAGCCGACGGCAGGCACAACCTCGCCATCAATCGCCACCGAGACCAGCGCCATATCCTCACCACTCAGGGGCAGGGAGGGAAGAGCGTTGTAGGTTTTGCTCTCATTCAGACGGAAGTTCAGCTTGGCGGTGACCAGCGTAGACTCTTCACCCAACTCAAACGTCAGGTCGGTGGTCTCAATCCAGTAATCTGGCTGCTGATAATCCTTGAGGTAGATCACCCGTGGTTGTCCGTCTTTCAGTTGTCCGTCGTTCATAATATCTCCATTCATATGCAAGAATGATTTATAGACAAGAGTGCACACGCCTATTCGAAACCGGGAATTACCCGGCAGACACTGTTAATTCGTAGGCCGTATATTTGCGAATATTGATCACACCCGTGTCGAAAATCAGGTACTGCCCCTTGATTCCCATCAAGGTTCCCTCGACGACAGGGTTTTTATCAAGATTGAACGAGGTAACTTTGGTCGGATAGTTCAGCACCGGGTAGCTAATATCTGTTGGCTTGATATCGGCGCTGATCGGCTGAACCGCCTGCAAACCATACTCCTGCAGCAGGGCATCTATACCATCAGCATACCGGTCTAAAAGATGCTCACGGGCCTGTTCAAGATCAATGGCATCGATCTGACCTTTCAGCATGGTACGCCAGTTGGTTCTGTCCTTGACCTCCTGACGCAGTATATCTTCCACAAAACCGGACAGCTGCCGTGTAGCCACGCGCAGAATCGGCAGTGCCTGCACTGCGCCCTGGTCAATCCAGCGCGTGGGTACCTGACTGGCGCGGGTAATGCCCACTTTCAGCCCGGAGGAATTGGCCAGATAGACGATATGATCGGTCATGCAGAACTGTTCACCCCACTCTGGCTCACGACAGGTGCCTTTATGGTAGTGACACTTCTCGGGGCTGATAATACAGGAGTCACAGCAGGCGAGGCTCTGGAAACAGGGCCAACAAAAGCCCTGGTTAAAACTTTTTTTGATTTTACGATGGCAATGGCAACAGTAGATATTGCCGGTATAACGCAGTGTCAGCCATTTGCCGAGCAGCTCATTCATCTCAACAAGGCTGTCGCCTACGGGCAGAGAGTAACTGACCGGATGGCCAGTCTCACCGGGCTCGTCACCAAGATGGGTGCGCATCTTGGTCACGGTACCGGTTACGGAGAAAACATCAGACATCAGACATCCTGAAAACGAAGAATAGACTCTTCCTGTTGCTTATTATTTTTATTTCCGCTGCCCTTGCAACTCTGCGCCATGTAACCGGTGCGCTGCTCCTTCGGCAGATGAATAGCTTCCCAGGCCAGCACCGCCTCAAGGCTTCGCTCCCGCTGTTCAGACGTCAGAGATTGACCATCGGGCCACTTGCCCAACTCAACACTGCGGCGCAGGCTGTCGACCACTTCCGGTGTTAACGAGGCAACGAATGCTTCAAACCCCATATTTCCCCTCCCCCTTTCACTTTTTCTTATCAGATACCGGCTCAGTTAACCGCGGTTAAAAAACCGGTTATAAATCCAGCCAAAGACGACGCCGGACAGCAATCCTCCAAAGTGGGCACCATTGGCCACTTCGCCAAGACCCAATGAGCCCAGAATACCGGTAAAACCGATCGCCAACCACGCCAGCATAAATATATAAACGCCGGGCGGTATTCGATAGGTATTGGGGGCCACTCTTTCCCTGATCCAGCAGAAACCAAGCAGGCCGTAAATCGCGCCGGACATTCCGCCAAACAGTGGATTGCCATCCATCGCCAGACATTGTACGACATTGGACGTCACCCCGGTCAACAGTACCAGCAGCAGGAGAAAGGGCCCTCGATGCAGTAATTCTATACGCCGACCCAAGTCCATAAGCCAGAGCATATTGAAGACCAGATGAAAGATACCAAAATGAAGAAACATTGGCGTTGCTACACGCCAAAACTGACCTTGTTCCAGTGTCGCCGCGAGTGCCTGGTAATGAAGGTAATCACCCGAGATTGCAAAATCGGAAATGGTAAACCAGGCTACCGTCTGAAAATCCTTACCAAGGTTGGTCAGCACGGCCACAATCAGACACAGTGCCAGCAGCAGCATTGTAACCGGTATTCTTCGCCAGTCTGCCAGCGGTCCGGAGCCAGTACCGCGGCCCAACCCCCAGGATACCTTCGCCTTACCCAGCTGCAGCAGACCACTCTGCCAATCATCAAACCAGTTCAGCACCACATCACGGTGCTCGCCATGGGCCAGCCACAAAACCTGTCGCCCCCCCTCTTCCGTGATTTTATGGGGTATCTGCTGCTGCCAGAGAAAAGCAGAAAAAGGCAGCAGATCCTCATCTACCGGGCGATCAAAAATTCGGATCATCATTATCTGTTTCCAGTCAGGAGAGACGGTTACCCCAACCCAGTTTGGTGCGGCACACCTCGTAATAATTGTGGTTTAAAGGGTGGATCAGCCGCAATTTGAACGGCTTTTTATGGATAGACAGAACATCCCCCGGCGCAGCGGTGATATGCACCTGCCCATCGCAGGATAACTGGGGATAGGCGGAATTATCAGGGCTGATAACAATTTTTATCTCACTGTTACCATCAATCACCAGCGGACGGCTGCTCAAAGTATGGGGAAACATCGGCACCAGCACCACAGCATCCATACGCGGGTGCATGATCGGCCCTCCGCCAGAGAGCGCATAGGCTGTCGAGCCGGTCGGGGTGGCAATAATCAGACCATCGGAGCGCTGACTGTAAACAAACTGGCCATCGATAAACAGCTCGAACCGGATCATCTTGGTCACTTTGCCGGGGTGCAGAACAACCTCATTAAGGGCATCAGAGTGTCCGATCAGATCACCGTCGCGCTTTAATTGGGCTTCGAGCAGAAAGCGACTCTCAATAATATATTTACCATCCAGGACCTCACCGACCTGTTCTTCCAGATGATCGGGCTGAATATCGGTCAGAAAACCGAGGTTGCCACGGTTGATTCCCAGCACCGGGACATGGTAACGAGCCAGCGCCCTCGCTGCGCCCAGCAGACTGCCATCACCGCCGACAACAATCACCAGATCACAGGTCTCCCCCATCTTTCTGCGATTGCACACCTGCAGACCATGGCCCGGCATCAGCTGTGCCATGGAATCCTCGATGGTAACATGCAGACCACGGGAGTGCAGGAAGGCTTTCAGTCGCTTCAAAGTATCCACAACCTGGGCGCTACCTGTTCGCCCGATCACTCCTATATGTTTGAACTGTTCCATATTCCGCATCTTTCTGATAGCTATTAAACATTATCAGCGCAAGGGTCATGGGAAGTCTATGAATCAAACAACACCGAGCCGCCCAGCTGACCGGCCATTAAAAGCCGAGCTTGACTGGCTGATCGACAGCCCTGTTCTGCTGACACCTGCCGCTCACCCCACCATACTGCCTGCGCCTCTACCGCACCTTACCGCCGGTCTGAAACAGCACCTGCGCAGCTCTCTCCATCGTCAGAAGGTTCTGGAAGAGTGTCAAGAAGCACTGGCACAGCGCCTTTCACTGCGATTGGGCATCCGTTATGAATCCCTCTGGCAGAGCATTACCCGCCAGATTCCCGATTGCGATGTGCTGGCCACCAATGTACAGGTTCAGGAAAATCATAGAACTCTAGGAGAGTTTGACCTGCTCTACAAAGCCGGTCAGCACACTATTCATCAGGAGCTGGCCATCAAGTTCTATCTTGGCACGCCAGGCAGCCGCGGCGATTGGTGTGAATGGATCGGGCCGGACAAAGCAGACCAACTGGCCAGAAAACTGCGACTGATGTTTGACCATCAAATTACCCTGTCAGACACCGAGGCCGGAAAAAACACCCTGCTCGCACTCACCGGTACTCCGCAACACTGGCAAAAGGAGATACTGCTGCAAGGCTACCTATTTTACCCCTGGCGGCAACCCTGCGCCTCACCTTTTGGCGCAAATACTCAACATCTCAGAGGTGATTGGCTGCCACTGCAGCAATTGGAAGAGTATCTTATGCCGTTTGCCAGTGACGTTTTCATGGTACCCCAGCGACAACACTGGTTGGCACTGCGCCATTGGCACCAGAGCGAAAAGAGCTTCGATAAAGTCGCGCTGTTACAGTATCTGCTGGAGAGGTTTGCTGAGAAGGAAAGGGCTGAAGCGCGACCAGTGCTGATTGTGTCGGGACAGGCAGGAAGTGTCCCGTTTTTTGTTACGCCAGATAACTGGTTTTAGGGATATCAAACCCAGTCCCCCCCTGCGCGGGCAGGGGGAGTGACCAGGGATCGTTACCGGGACAAGCGCAGGAAGACTTTGACCATC
>CAMRBW010000033.1 GCA_947040555.1 uncultured Oceanospirillales bacterium
TGTCGGTTATAGCAACCTGACCATTGAGTGTGGTATCGCCAGTAACTGTCAGAGTCAGAGTATCACCGACTGTGATGGTGTCGTTCACCAAAAGATCAGCGCCAGCTGTCACCTCAGCATTGTCTGTTACATACAGAGTAAACAGCGTGGTCTGTTCATCTGTGGTGAGCTTCATCGCTCCATTAACAGCCAGCAACGAACCATCGCCAAAAATAACCGACCGGCTGTTCGCTGTAAAAGCACCACCTGACTGAAGGACTTTGTTCCCGGCAAGAGTGGTAGTTTCGGCAATATCCAGTGTAACTGTGTCGTTAATAACAACATTGTTATTGAAATCAAGATCACCATTTCCCATTATCTTCAGAAGACCGGCAACGGTGGTCAACTCACCATTAAAGACAGCATCCTGTTCGACGTCGATCTCAATATTATTGCCAACGGTCACATGGTTCTCGGCGATCAGAGCACCTTCCAGATCGGCTATCAGGTTATTGGTTATGTTCACTGTGCCATTAAGAGCGGTGTTGCCACCGGCTGTTAGTTCCAGACTATTTCCGACTGTCACGGTATCGTTCACAATCAAATCTGTACCGGTGGTAAGTTTGGCATTACCGGTGACCGCCAGGGTATACAACTCAGCCGGCTCATCGGCAATGAGATTCAGTGCACCACCGACACTCAGTAAAGAACCCTCGACAAAACCAACAGACCGGCTGTTTGCAGTCAGATCACCACCAGACTGAAGGGTTTTATTCTCGGCCAGGGTAATGGCATCGGCGATCTGAAGAGTAACTGTGTCGTTGATTGAAACATCGTCGTTAAAGGCCAGATTGCTATTGCCGGTTATGTTCAACTGTCCGGTATTCGTGGTCAGTGCACCGTTAAAAGTAGCGTCCTGTTCAACTTCGATATTAATAGAGTTACCAGCTGTCACCCTCTTTTCAGCGACCAGAGCACCTTCCAGATCGGCTATCAGGCTGTCGGTTATATCAACCTGACCATTGAGTGTTGTGTCGCTCGCTACGGTCAGAGCCAGACTTTCACCAACAGTGACGGTGTCGTTCACCAAAAGATCAGCGCCAGTCATCACCTCAGCACGGTCTGTCACATACAGAGTAAACAGCTCGGTCTGTTCATCTGTGGTGAGCTTCATCGCTCCATTAACAGCCAGCAACGAACCATCGCCAAAAATAACCGACCGGCTGTTCGCTGTAAAAGCACCACCTGACTGAAGGACTTTGTTCCCGGCAAGAGTGGTAGTTTCGGCAATATCCAGTGTAACTGTGTCGTTAATAACAACATTGTTATTGAAAGCGAGATCACCATTTCCCGTTATTTTCAGAAGACCGGCAACGGTGGTCAACTCACCATTAAAGACGGCATCCTGCTCAACGTCGATCTCAATATTATTGCCGACGGTCACACGGCTCTCGGCGACCAGAGTACCTTCCAGATCAGCTATCAGATTGTCGGTTATATCAACCTGACCATTGAGTGTGGTATCGCCAGTAACTGTCAGGGTCAGACTTTCACCAACAGTAAGAGTGTCGTTTATGGTCAGATCAGAGCCGGTGTTCAGTCCACTATGGCCACCGATGTCCAGAGTAAACAGCTCGGCCTTATCACTTGTCGTTAGTGTCAGATCACCACCCACATCCAGCGTGGCTCCATCTGCCATAGCCATGGAGTCGACAGTGATCGTCGCCGCACCGGTCGTTTTCAGAATTGAGTCACTGGCCATATCAACAGCTTTCGCCTGCACTTTGACAAGGCCGGTAGCATCCACCATCTGATTATTCGACAAACTGAAGGTATCACCGAGAGTGAGTTCAACGCCCTTATTCGCTGAGAGTCTGCGATTCACAAAGAGAGACTTCTGACCGTTAACGATAACGGAGCCCTGCTCACTACTGATCTCACTGTTGAAGAAAATATCCCCAATACCGGTCAGCGAAATCGTATCGGTAACAACGACATCACCATTCAGAGTGAGATTATCACCCACTATTTTCAGCGTGCTCTCTCCGGAAATATCCCGAAGAGACATATCACCCACAGTCGTTAATGTAGCGCTGTCGTTTGCGTCCAGGTCAGAGCCACTGTGCATAGTCAATGTCTGACTATCAATCACCAGTGGCTGGGCGGCCTGCACAGTGCCATACAGGTTCATATCCCCTGAGGAGAGCAGTGTCACACGACCCAAAGTTCCCGTCACATTGCTGAACAACGCTGGACCACTATCGGCTTCCAGGTAGACCTCAGCACCGGACACACTCGCCTTCTGTAGATCAAGCGTGTTGGCCAGAATATTAATGCCCCCGCTACCTGCTACCGTCAGCGCATTCTGTGCAGCAATATCACCCTCGACATCCATATCGAGGCTGGCCAGAGTGATATTCCCGGTGAGGTCAACCCGGCTGGAAGAGTCAAAATCGAGATGACCATCCAATTGGACATCAGCGATATCAACCAGTGTCGTACTATCGACCTGCAGCCAGGCGCTATCGCCTTCGAGCTTCAGTTCGCCCCCCGTCAGTTTCAGTTTTAATCCACGACCATTGGCACCCAGGTCGAACCTGTTGCCGGTATCCCCCGCCTTCAGCGTGGCGCTGTTAGCCACTATATGAATGTTGTCGCCATTCAGCAGCCAGTTACTGATAACGCCACTCACATCCAGATTGAGATGACCACCCGCACCAATCGCACCTAACTGCAAACCACCACCCGCATGTTGCAACCAAACATCACCGGGAGCCGCAACTGAGCGCAAGGCGTTGTCTATATCAAGACGAATAGGAGCCGCGACGGTACCAATAGAGCCTGAGCTGGTAGAGAGATTGAGATTATTGGCGGCAATGGTCGGAGTGCTGCCCGCCTGGGTGGTGATGGAACCACCGGTCGCAATCCGTACATCGTTCGGGCTGGTAACCTTCTTCAACGCCAGTGCCGAATCTGATTCAATATAGATCTGCTGACCGGCACTGATAGATACCAGACCATTAGCATTAATCTTGACCGGATCCTGCTGCTTAACCCTTACCTCAAGATTGCTGGCGTTTTCCTTTATGCTTAGATCACCGGGACCCGCCTCCAGAAGTGCAACTTTCTGGCTGTCGGTTAGTGACGGATTGGTGCGGTTGATGGTAAAGGCGAGATCAGCAAGGTCTTCCCCTAACCGTCCCTTGTTAATATCCAGTCGTATATTATTGCCGGAAATATTGGCCTCACGGCTGGAGATATAACCATCCGTCACCGGCTCAAGCGCCGCTGAACTGATGGTAATTTCAAGCTGGCTATCACTCCAGCGGGCGCCATCAGTCAGCTTGTTGTGAAGCGCAGAATTATCGGCGATTTCGAATCGATAGCTACTGTCGTAGGAGGAGCCAAGGCTATACGATGACTCCAGACGACCATCCGCCTGTTCATCACCAAGCCACTGACTAATAGTCAGATACTCATCCTTAACAGCAGCGGTAACCTGTTCAACCGTGATGCCATCAAGGTCAAGATCGGTACCGTTCAAAGCATCCTGACGGGACTTATACCGAAGCTTGAACGCATCAAGATAATCGCTATTAATGGCGAAACTATCGCTACTGTCATCATCAAGCCGCTGCTTTATCAGCCAGTAACCATGGTACTGACCAGTGACCTGGTTTTCATAGGCGGTCACCGCCCCCTGACCCGCATCATCACTCTGCAGATTGAGGCGATCCCAGACGCTGGCCTGATAAGCCAGCTCATCATCGGTATGACGCTGCTGACCAATACCATTCACCAGATGGCCGTTATCCAGCGTTATCCAGATATCGCCAGCATCTGAGTTCAGGCTATTAAGGGTCAAATCACCAGACGACTGTCGCAGGGCAATATCGCCAGTGGCATTTATGGTGACCAGCCCGGTGCTGCTCAGATTCATAACCTTATTGCCGGCCACATCACCTATGCCGCCAAACTCGCTGGTAATATCGATAACACCACCCTTGAGATGGGTGCCGCTGCCATAGGGCGTCAGCCCCTTATCAACATTCACCGTCAGGGATGAAGCCGCGTGCAGTTTCTCTACGGCAATATCACCGGAAGCTGCGGTCAGATCAATATTGACCAGACCACCGTTTGCTACCGCTGAAATATGATCGGTAATCAGATTAACCGCCTGATTAGCGCTACCAATACTGCCTACAGCATTCAGATAAGCCTTCTCAGAGCTAAGAATCCCCGACTCGGCCATCAAAATACTGCCGCTATCGGTTACACGACCGGCACTGCCTAAACCGCGATTGATGTTGACGGTGGTAGTGCCGGAAGAGTTGTTGATATTACCGGTCAGGGTCACACCCGTGCGTGACTGAACATCAATGGAGCCGGTATCCGCACCGATAAACTGGAACTTGATCGGATGGTCAGCCTTGACGTAGGAGGTCGACTTCATGGCGATATAAGTGGGCACATAGATGTTCCACTTGATCTTGGTAAAGTCACCGCCGTAGTACTTGCTGTAACTGGTCGTATAAGGGTAGAGCCAGGTCTGACTCTTGTACCTGTCATCCATCACATGAGTGAGATAGCTACCTACGGAGCCATCGCTATTACAGGCGACGGAGGAAATGTAACTACAGCTGGTAAAACCACTGTAGGCGACATCCCATGCGCCATTATTGGGGTTATTGGGATTGTCGTAATACCAGTCACCCAGAGGTTGATAGGTGGAAAAATAACCATCGATATATTCGCCCTTCATCTTCCAGGTCAGGCTGCGCTCAACCTCTTCCTGCTGGACGAAATAGTAAAGCTGCCCCTTCTTGGGCTGGTAGGTATAGGTCTGTTTGCCACCTTCGCTATAGCCGACATTGGATGCCGAAACACCGGTATAGGTTGTCGCTGAAGCACTTGTCTCATACTTCTTGATCTGCTGACCCGGTTCATGGACATACCACTCACTGAAGTAGCTGCCATTTTTCTTGTAATTCAGATCAGTCATCCGAATCACACCGGTACTCTGACTCCCGGCATTCAGATCATTAATCACCAGCTCAGTGGCGGAACGGTTCACCACATCGATGGCACCACGACCATCATCGACCAGAATTTTGCCATCCGCGCCAGTAGACATAATCCGTCCACGCAGGGAGACAAAGCCGTTGCCGCTGGCATTGACATCATCAAGGGTTATACGACCAGAGCCAACTTCATAAGAGATGCCGATACCCGCATCACCGCCATTGACCAAACTGACCTGGGGATCAACCGTGTACGTGACATAACGATTTCGATTGAGAATGCCATCATAATTGGGGTTTAGCGCCTGCCAACTCAGTTTCTGACCTGGCGACAGTTTGATCACACTCCCCGTACTCAAACCTTTTGCGGCAACATATTGAGCCATGGCCGAATCAAAGTTGTCGCCTACCTGAACCGACCACTCATTAAAGTTACCTGCGCGAATAGTGCCGTTTATATCGATACGGTAGGCGTTGACCGCCACCAGCTGAGCTTCCAGAGCGTAGCCGCCCTGATCACCATAGCCGGCATTTTTCACCTGCTGATAGCTGGCGGTTTTTACCAGATTGTTCTGGTAATCTTTGATCTGGTTAAAGCCCCAATTACCGCTACCACGAGAGCTGCTGTTGCCATCAAATTGGAAGATTTCACAGTCACCGCCACTCTTGCACTCAGCACCGTCATTAAAGCCCCAGTTCAGGTAGACCCGCAGATTACCATCCCGCTGCTCGTTGTTGCCATAGTAGTCATTGCCATACCACCACTGGTTAAAAGATTCTTCACCTTTGGACGACATCTCGCTGCTATAAGCTGCGTTGACATAGTACATCACCAGCTGATCAGCGGTGGCAGGCTTCCACTGACTGGTAAAGCCGGCCAGCGACTCCGGCGAGAAACCATAAGACTGGGTGCCCCACTGGTTATTCAGCAGATAAACACCTGAAGGTACAGAAAGACTCATCTGTTTGGCGGTGACACTGCCGGTCTGAATCAGGTTGCCCTTCTCAACATTAACAGTGACCACACCACCGTAGTTACTGAGATCCCCCTGCAACACCACATCGGCACCGGTGGTCACGGTCGGCTTGTGTTGAATATTAATGTGGGAGCCACTGCCGGCATTGCCTTCAACAACCGTCAGACCCGCAGGCAGATTACCCGCTACCGACCCGGAGACTGATACGGTGCCGCCGCCAACATCGGGTATATACATATCACCGAGAATCAAACTACGACTACTGTTGTTGGTCACAGTGATGGTTGGATCACCATGGGCTGTGATCGTTGGCGAACCGGATAGTACAGAAACAGTGTCTGCTTTCAGGTTGACATCACCACCGGCAGCGAACAGACCACCAACGTATATCGCATCATTGGAGCTGGAGGGCAGAGCGTCCAATAACGGCACCAGGAAGGCCAGCTCTTCATCAATCTGGGTGACTCTGGCCGGGGCATCCAGAGCAACATTAGAGCTGCTGGAGCTGCCATTATTGCTCTGACCAGAGTCTCCACCGTCGTTTATACCGCCCTGGCTATTATCAACACCCCCCGTCTGGGAGAGAAGTGTCGTTTTCTCTGCGTTTAACTCATCAATATAGGTCTGCAGACTGGCGCGACTGGAGAAAGTACCGTAGTTATAGGCGACAGCTTCTGTACCACTGCCCTTGGTGATACGTCCTGCCGAGTCGATGGTCACCGCCTGCTGATAACGGCTACCCGCTTCAAGAGAGGTTGTGCCATTAAAGACGATGTTTGAACTGCCACGGTCGGCATTACTGGAGCCAAAACTGGTCTCGGAACTGAACATTTCCAGATAAGGATTACGCTCTACACCGTCACCGTTAGCAGAGGTATACCCACGGTCGGCCTCCAGCAGGATATCCCTTACCGACGACACATTTACGTTATTACCAAAATAGATGTTGTTGTTAACCGTCACATCGGCATCAGCGGTTTTGGTTGCCGGAATAGGAATCAGGGTCCAGTTGTAGACATTGGTACGGGCATCGGCTGACAAATAGTTTTCAGTGATGTAGTCGGCACTGCGACCGGCCAGAATCTTGGTGGATTCAAAGGATTCTATATCTACGCCATCACCGATGGTCACATTATTAGTGGTGGTCAGATCAACATCGGTCACACCACCGGCCACACCGGCGGCAGCCCAGATAGCAGCACTGGCATCTGCTGTGGCGAAGCCGCGACTGTAGGTGCCCAGTTCAACCTGCCCCACCGGGTTAAGTAGCTGGACATTCTGACCAAGATTGACGGTATTAACGGCATTGACCCGTACCGAGGATTCCGCACCAGCGCCTTGCAGTGCACCGCCCACTTCCAGCACCACCCTGTCGCTGATGTTGTAGTGGGTGAAGGCGTCCATCTGGATGTGGTAATCCTGCATTGCATGGGCGGCGTCGTTAATATCCGCCAGCGGATCAATTTTCAGTACCACATTTTTGCCAACATCGACGCTGGCACCGAGATGGGAGACATTAATATCCGACAGTGCAGCAGAACCATTGATACCACCACCAGCACCGGCTTTGACACTGTGTTCAAAACTGTTAAACCAGGCATCACCAATTTGATCGACGCTGTTACTGGCACTGAAGTCGATCTCATCGGCATAGAAACTGACGTTCTTGCCAAGATCCACCGAGGTATCCAGATCCACTTCCACATCGGAGCGGGCACCGGAACCACCAAAAACAGAGACGTTTATCGAATTAGCACCGGCAAAGAATAAGGTCTGGTGGTTGGCTTCCATCTGTACCCGACCGGCACCGACCTGATTACTGGTATAGGCGCTGCTCCAGTCGGCCACTTCGACACTGGCAGATTCTTTACTATTACTGTCTTTGGTATGGGAGTTGGAGACTGTGGCGCTGCCGCTGACATAGCCACCACCACCGGCAGTAGAGAAGCCCTGGTTCTCATCCACGCTGTTAGCGAGCAGGATAATATCGCCGTTGCGGGAAGCGGGGCCGACAGGATCTTTGCCAAACAGTACCCGGGTTGAGGTCTGGGACTCTGCCGTAGAGAAGGTCAGACCTGCGGAGTAGAGCCCGACAAAATAGCCATCCGCATCAGAGATCTGTCGGGAGCGATTGCTGGCCGAAACATTCAGATCCCCTACAGGCAGCTGCACATAGTCGCCTATACGTGCCGTGGTATCACTGTTATTGGTCGCTTTCGCTTCTGCCCCTGAGATGCCGACCAGCAGACCACCAGAGGCGGCAAAGGCCGTTGCATCGGCACTGACATAGCTGCTGCCTGACTTTCCGGTGACGGCATCAACCGTTACCGTGCCGTTTTCTGATAGCAGAGTGCGGTCGGCTATTTTGGCATTGGCCGTGGTATCCGCTTTGGCATAGGCAAAGGAACCACCGACCGAAGCACCACCGGCAACGGTTACCCCGTAGGCACGGGAGAAGGTTTCCGGAACCGCTGTCGCCCGTACGGTTAAAGAGCCGTTGCTGCCTGAACCAATCTGTCCATAAACGACAGCATCAACATCGGATTTATCACGGGCATCTGTGGCAACACCCTGTACGCCAACCAGCAAGCCGCCAGCGCCAGCAAAGGCCGTTGAACGCACACGACCGGAGACGTCGGCCGTCACGGTCTGGGTAGAGAAACCATCAACGATGGTATGAACATCATCCGTTGTGGATGTCGTGCCCTTATCATCGTAAGCACCTAACCAGGCATCAACATCAGAGTCTTTTTCCGCAATGCCCACCGAGACACCTATAGCGCCGGCACCAACAGTGATATTCAAAGTCCCCTGCTCCGGATTGGCAGAGACATCACTGTCGGTATCGCCAATACGTAGCTCGGTGGTATCTTTGGCGGTTACCGAGAGTGTGCCACTGTCGTTGGCTGTATCGGAGCTGACCGCCTGAGTGAGACCAGCAACAACACGGTGCTTGGAACGCACATCAGAGTAGGAGACACCGATCGCCGTACCACCCGCACTGATAATGAAATTTTTCATCTCACCAGCAGCATCGTTACCATCCTTGTCACGAACAAGGCCTTTGACGTTTACAGTGTCCGCCGTGATATCTGCATCAACAGTAGCGATGCTCATATCGTAGAGCCGGGTCACCCCGATACCACCGGCCACACCAACCGCCGAGCCTTGTGCTGCGCCTACGCCCTGATAGGTGTGCAGACGAGCATCACTGTTCACGGTCAAGGTATCGGCGACAATTTTTCCGCCGGATATACGGGCTGCGGTCACACTTTCACCAGAGAGTGTCAGACGGCTTCCCGATGACACATAGACGCTGTCGGCACTTGCCGCCGACGAACTGGCAGCCACACTCCCACTGTCGTTCAGATTATTTTGATCATCACTATTCAGATGGGGATTATCATCGCTGTAGTTCACGGCCAGGGCATTGTTAGCCATGGAGCGAGATGCCCCAAATTCATTTTCAGCATTGACACCATCATCGGTAGTACTGTCGCCCTGCCCCATCAACACCAGACCGATACTGATGGCGGCCGAATACTGGCCACCAGCGCCGGAAACACTGATCAGACTCGCTTCTCGCAGAGTATCTGCCCGTACATCCAGCGATGTGGCCTTGATATCGGCACCAATAATCTCGCCATAGGTCTGGCTGCGTCCGAGCAAAACATTGGCTACGGCACCGACACCCACCGTTGCTCCGACACCAAGACCGGCCGTTATCTGAGAGGCGTCGAGAATCTCCTGACTTTGTATATCAACGTCAGTGGCCTTGGAGCTACCGTCCTTGCCACGTACCTGCGTCGTATAAGAACCGTTGCTGTAGTGGCCGTAAATACCGGAACGGGTTTCACCGGTCACTTCGGAGGTATTGACCATCGCCGCCACACCGGTGCCGCTGGCGCCAATACCAGCACCAAAGGCATAGCTGCGAATAGCGGCCAGACGCTGGGCCTCGACATCAACATCAGCCACATTGACCGTAGTGGTGATGTTGTTATTGCTATCGGAGGAATCTTTACCAATTCTGGCATGGGTATCACCGCCAACCAGATTCACCGCCAGACCGATACCCACGCCAACAGTGGTACCCAAGCCTGCAGCACCGGCGGCAACATTGGCCTCCTGTCGTGTTTCCGCATTGACCAGCAGACTGTCTGCGGTCACAGTGCCGCCAAAGAGTCGTGCTTTGGTGTTACCATTTTGCTTGGTGATAACCACAGACGCCGCACCACCCAGACCCGAAGTTGAACCCAGAGCCGCAGCGACTCCGGCAGAGACAGCCTGGGCAACCTTGGTCGCCTGTGCATCAATCTCAACCTCATTGGCCTTGACGTTCGAGTTCTCGATTTTCGCCAGCGTGTCTTTGCTATCCAGGTTGGTGGAGAAACCACCGATAGCGGCGGCACCGCTCTCGCCGCCTACGGTTACCGAACCACCGGCAGATACCGCCAGACCAAAACTGTGATTACCAGCCCGTACCAGAACATCGGCATTGCTGTCCGGGGTCAGTCCGTTGTTGATCTCCGCATCTTTGATATAGGCGGACGTTTCGCTATCGACACTGGTGGTGGCGACGTTGGCGGTAATAGCAATATTCTTGCTGCCAGCACCGCCTACAGTAATGGCGCGCTGCTTCTGGAAACTGGTCGCAGTCACAATCAGACCACTGGCACTTTCCGTCTTCTCTTCCTGGCTATGACTGCCAAAACCAGACGTCATACTCCCGATATTGACCGAACTGGAACTACCCTCACCGGCAGAGGAGAGATCAGGCTGACTCACCTGATTCTTTAGCTGACCACTGCCCGTCGTGTAATCAGTACCCAATCCTTTTGCTGTGATCTCGGCGTTATCAACAAAGGATTCTGTCTTGCCGTACTCAACGGCGGTCGAGATCGCCAAAGCCCCTGCGCCACCGTCAATACCGATACCCAGCGAACCACTGCCCACCAGATTGACACTGCGAGCACTGGCCTCCACCACCACATTGTTCCAGGCCTCTACAGTGGCATCGTCGGCTATACGCGCCTTGACGTTGCCATCAATCACTCCCGTGCCAATAGAAGGTGCAAAAGCGATCTGTTTGGAGGCGGCTACCCCGGCATCAATGGTCAACAGCCAGTTACGGCGGTGAGCATCTACAAACACATTCTGGGCTTTCAGGGTGGTACTGCCAGATGCGCTGCCATCTCCGAGAATCTCAGCAGTCACATCAGAGTCAACCCGGTTGGTGGCTGTCGCTATACCGAGGGCAGAACCCTGTCCGGAACCGGCTCCCATCCATGCGGTGGCGACACTGTCCGTATAGTCCTGACCTTTGACCAGTACATTGCCACCGTCGTTTGAACTGGCAGACGATGATCGATTGGTGCCAACATCCTTGATCCCGGCCTCTATGCTTTGGTCAACATTATTGACCGTGATGGCACCCGCAAAGGCGAGACCACTCTGGCCGGTAGAGGCACCAATAGCGATAGCGTTACCCACCAGCAGATTATGATTACTGGCATCACCGCTTTGCGCTTTAACAGTGAGATCCCCATCAACCTGCAGAGAGGTATTACTAATCCGTGCCCGTGTACTGTGCTCATTGGTGCCGACAAGATTTAACGCAACCGCCAGACCACCGGCACTGGCCGCCCCCTGACCGCCCGCCACAGCAATCGAACCGGCGACGTTAATCATATCCATATCGTTCTGGGCACTGACACTCAGGGAGGAGACATTAATGGTGCCTTTATCAGTCCCGTTCCAATCGCCAATCTCTGCGGTCACCCGGTTGTTCAGACGATTAACCGCCACCGAACCGACCCCGGAGAAACCTCCCGTGCCTACACCCACACCGATAGCGACGCTATAGAGCAGGGCGTTATCCCGGGCATGGACATTAACGACACCGGTCCCCGAGGACTGGTTGATATTGGTATCTTCTATCCGGGCCGAAGTATCGCTTTTCACATCCGCATGGGAGTAAGAGATACCCAGATTTTTCTTGCCGATCTGTACCGCACCGGCGACGGCTATTATCCGTTTGCCCTCACTGGCATAGCTGTAACTGGAGCTGCTGCCATCATCACTGACGTGTACATTGGTATTATCAATGGCCTCTCCGCCACTGAAATCGAACTCTTTATTAATATCGCTTGAGCCAAGGTCGCTCAGAACCTTATCGAGAGCGCCGCCTTTCTCACCGGTGGCATCAACATTCACCACCGCGCTGGTGATGGTGGCACCTTTCACCAGCGCCTTGGTATCGGCACCGATAGAGCCGATGGCGAAACTGCCCTGAAAACCCAGAGAGTCTTCCAGATTGTCGTTATAGCCAATACCGGCCGCGCCAATGCCGATACGATTCAGACTGCGAGCAGTGACGTCTACCCGATCAAAGTTGCTCAGCGTGGTACGGGTTGAACCACTGTAATCGATAATGGCCTCGGTAGCGGCACCGTCGTAGACATCCTCACCATCCACCGGACTAAAATGGTTACCGTCGTCTGGATTAGAAGATCCTACCAGCGCCGAAGGGTCGTTAATCTCGGCAAAAGTAATGGCGAGACCGGCTCCCTGCTTGCCGCCGGCGTAGAGCGTACCGCCACCGACGCCTATATCACTGTTGTTGTAGGCCGATACCTCAAGATCGTCGCTCGTACCCTGATTGGAGCTGATCGTGGAGCCTTTGATACGTGCCGATGTGCCGTCATAGATCTGGGCACCAGAGATGGAGAGCGCGCCACTCTGAGTAGAAACCGAAGTGGG
Organism: uncultured Oceanospirillales bacterium; assembly: GCA_947040555.1. Lineage (GTDB taxonomy): Bacteria > Pseudomonadota > Gammaproteobacteria > Pseudomonadales > Endozoicomonadaceae > Sansalvadorimonas. Next base: position 12,740 of record CAMRBW010000033.1, read on the forward strand.
ATCGGGTCTGGTCACCGACAAGGCCAGTGCCACAGACGTTAACTCACCACCATGGAGTGCCTGAACGCTGATATCACCGGCATTTTCGATCACCGAGCCGGTCAGCCAGGCCAGAGAATCGTTAAAACTGATCTGGTAAGAGATCGCTCCGGCAATGGTCGTCTGATTAGTAGGCGACATTCCCCCCATCAGGGAGAGTGCGGCAGAGCCGGTGACACTGGCTGAGATCACCTTCTCCAATGCCTGAACATTGACGTCCACATCGGTGCGATCAGAGCTGTTGGCAATATCATGTCCCCGGATATAGGCGTCTTTGATCATCGCCTTGGCATCGATATTGTTCACAGATACCGTAAAGCTACCGGCAGCCGCCATGCCGGTCTGGGCGGCAGAGACATTGGCGCTGCTCTGACCCGAACCACCCGAGCCACTGGAACCGTTGGCACCACTGGATGATGCCCCGCCAACCGACGAACTACCACTGCTGCTATTGGCGCTGCTGTAGTTGCCGGAGAGTTTGGATGAGAGACCGCTGTACCAGTTTTCCACTTTGGTACCGGCACCGGGCTCATTGGTCGGCTCTGTGGTCAGAGCGCCGGCAACAGCCAGAGAACCATTAGTGCCTGATGCACGACCACGGACGGAGACGGTGTTGACAATAACACCCTTGATCGGCACCGGCTCTGTGGGTGCACTGGGTGTGGGTTTATCAGTGTTGTTATTGCTGCTGTCCTGGAACTTGACCAGAGACTTATCACTACTGTTATCACCGATCCAGGCTTTGGTATCCCCCTGGGAGACATTGGCAGCAATTGCCACACCGACAGCAGACTCATCGGACCAGTTCACTGCGCCGGCTGCGGCCCAGTTGCCAAAGTCATGTTCGGCGGCAATCACCAGCTGGTCGGCGCTCAGTTGTGCCTGATTATGGAGTGAGGCGTGGCTGATCACTTCTGAATTGAGGAAGCCCAGCACGCCATTGAAGCCCATACCACTGCCCTGACCCGACGAAGGGGTGACCAGAAAGTGTCGTTCATCGGTTTCGGCATAGATACCGACATTACCCGCACTGTTAATGATCGCTTTGCCAATACCGGCGACAGCGGTTCCACTCTGCTGGACAAAGGTGATCGAGCCGCCGATGGACTTGCCCTTCTCATTGGTACCGTTACCGTTGGGAATGATCCCCAAAGTACCGATATTACCGGCGACGTTAGCGGTCTCCATCAGATTGTAGGCTTTCACCGTGACCGAATCGGTGAAATCAAGCTGGTAGGTAATATCCTTGAAGGCCTGCGAATTGCCAAACAGCCCGGGAATCTGGCTGTTGGCCTTCAGCACATGGCTTACGCTCCAGGTACCGGTTCCTGTCGTAGTTACACTGACGCCATCGTTTATCCAGGCTTTGGTATCCATATCATTGACGACAACATTCAGAGAACCGCCGTAGGATTCCGCATCCGCAGAGGCGCCGGCATTGGCAAAACTGGTGAGCAGATTGTTCTGCAAACCAGCGACACCGGTAAACTTGCTGGTGACACTGGAGAAGGAGTCCCACTGATCGTAGGTGGAGACCAGTGGCATCTGCTGTATGGCGACGACCCCGAGATTGGCGGCATCAACCTGCACCCGCTTACCCACTTCCGCAACAGCATCACTGTCGTTGATGGCAAAATTGAGTGCCAGGGCAAGGGACTTTTCCGATTGTGGTGTTGAGCCTGTACCCGCATTATCCTCAGCGGGAGAGGAGACTGACGCCTCGGCTGAGGTGCGATAACCACCCTGATCGCCACCAGCGGCACCGTTACTGTTGCCGCCGGCAATTTTTGTGTTATCCGAACCCAGATCGGTTTGGCTCAATACCAGCACATTGCCGTTGGATTTGATTGCAGGGGCTGCCTGCCCCGAAACATTGGTACCTAAAAAGCTGTAAGCATCATGATCAGAGAGGTTGAGAGTAAACGCCAATCCCCCTTTAAAATCCACCTTGCCGCTGGAATCCTGGGGAGCACTTTGCCCCGTAGGCAGAAATTTACTGGTAAAGGAGTTAACTCCATTCTGCATGGCAGAAAGACCGGCGACGGGTTTGGAGCCCAGCGTCCGCATAAAGGCATTGTCGCCTACCGTAATGCTGGAATGGACCCGCTGATTCAGGGTACGATCCAGCGCGGCAATGGTCACATTGCCGGTTTTATCCAGATCTGTGCCCAGACTGCTACCTAACTCGGCGGTGGCGTTGGTATCAAAATCCCCGACGGCGACAGCGATACCGTAACGGGTATTTTTCAGGCCATAGGCGGTGGCGGAGACCTGATAATAGTTTTGATTTTCTGCCGTCAGTACCAGGCTGTCAGCATCCAGTGTGACGCCACTGTCTATTTTGGCGGTGGCATTGACATCGGATTCACCCACCGCAGCGGCAATCGAAACCACATTAGAGTCAGAGGCGACCACTTCAAAGGCTGTGGCCGAAACATACGACTCATTGTGGGCAGAAATTTCCAGAGAACCACCAGCCTCAACGGTTGCACCGGTTTTCACATGGGTGGTACTGGTAGCATCACTGGTGGCGTAAATCGCAGCCACCGCCCCCGGCAGAGCATTGCCTAAAGTGATCGCAGAAGCATCCGTGATGGCGTGGGATTCGGAAGTCAGCGCCACATTTCCCGAGGCCTGAATATTGGCTCCGCTGTTTACATTAACGGTGGCGTCAGCCTCGGCATCCATCAGATAGAAAGAGGCACCGGCAAAGACACCGCCGGCCATCTGACCAATAACCGTCCCCGGTTCTTCATACATACTACTGGTAGCTACTGATTTTGCCTTGGCGGTCAGATCATCGGCATAGACCGTACCGCCAAAATCGATGGCTGTTTTCGTAGACGCCTGCCCAATACCCACCGCCTCGCTGGCACTGGCGGTAATGGTCACATCGCCACGGGTTGCATCCGTCGCATTTCGGGCATCAAGGGTACTGCCACTGTTAAGAGTGATATCGTTGGCGGTAATGGTAAAACCACCATCGGCGTACAAATCACCGGAGATATTGATAGCGTTATCGCTGGTGCTAGCGGCCTTGAGTACGATGGTGCCGCCGGATACCTGCAACTGGGTTGGTATAGTCAGATCATCAACATTGACGGCCGCGGCACTAACAACACCTGTCGCTCCGTAGGTCGTGCCGGAAATAATCTTGGACGAACTGCCAATCTCAATGGTATTGGCATTGATATCAACACCCGAGGCGGCGTTGATCTTGCCCTGTATACGGACAGTGCCCGATGAAGAGATACTGAAATTATTATTGAGAAGATCGTTAATTTTGCTGCTGTCTGCCTCTCCACCACTGATCAAATTATCAAGATCGCTGGCGCTCGGCGTTTTCACCGACAGGCTACCCACATTGACGACACCGGTGCTGCCGACCACAAAACCCGCAGAGCTGGCGAAAACCACATCGCCGCCCAACTGGCCATTTTTATAGCTATTCAACACCCCGTGAACAGTGGGCGCATCCGTGCCTCGCACAATATTGACCAGCTTGCCGCCGGTCGCAAGATCATTGGGAACCTGCAAATTCACAGTATGGCTGGTGCCAACCACGAATTTGTCGAACACATTGATCGCATGTGCACCCGACGTTTTCTTTGAGGTGACAGTGTGAACAGCGTTTGCGGAGGAGATATCTGTAAAAGAGCCATCCGCTTGAATATCATGGGCCACATCTGCGGCCAGGGCCGGCGCCGCCATCAGCAACAAAGCCGGGGCTGGGAAAAGTGGTTTGGAGCCAGCACATATCTGCAATATTGATGACGATAGCAGGTTGCGATCGAAGTCAGCCATAGCAATCCCTGTCCGTTTTATTATTTAAACAATCCCTGTTTCCAACTGGATGCTTCTGGCTGGATGTCCCTATCCATAGCCCTTTATCATAGCCTTACGATCTGAAGTTCTTTAGTCACTCAAGCAGTCACTCAAACCGTCAGCCAGCTTGCTCCTGACGTTTGAGCAGCCGATTTAGCGCACCAAGAGAGTGTAAGTGGGCATAACTCCACGCCAACCAACCTAAACGAAACCATTGTTGCAGTTTTTCATCAGGAATCTCTGCCAGTTTCTTCTCATCAAGAACATGGAGTCCCTCAAGACGTAGAGGCTTGTTCTTTTCAATCTGTACGTGAACATTGAACGGCGTAAACAGTTCCAATTCAGCACAGGCATCACAGTACTTCTGGGTGTTTTTATACTGCAGATTGTAGCTATTCAGAAACTGGATAATCGTGTTCAGAGTTTCCGTATTTTCACCCTTTTCATCGAACAGCCGTTCACCACTTTTCTGATTGAATCGACCAGACGCTTCGTCAAAGCAGACCGTGCCATCATCGGTCATGGCAAATGGATAACGGCGCACAAAGGCCGGAACATAACTCTCATCCCAGTTGCCGTGTTCATTGATCTGACGATGGCCTTTCTCCATCAGGGAGAGCAGTGCCAAAGGAGAATAACGCCCCTCTTCATCCTTACTAAACAGAACGGGGATATCGCGACTCGCCTCAAAAAACTCTATACCCGTGAGTGGGACGGAATTGACATCATCGGTAAAATTATAATTGTCAGATGACTTAAACTTCATTTTCTTATGCCGATCGCGGTTAAGAGGGGCAGGATTTTTATAGAACAGCAAGGCAGGCATAAACACTCCATTCGTCGTTTATTATTAGTGTTTAATTAGTGTATATGTACGTAGGTTTGCAAGTATAGTTTTTATTCACAATTGCTGGATTAATGCAATCAGTGCAAAGAGCCGGTAATTTACCAGCTCTTTTTTTTCAATCTGTTAGCCTTCCAGACCCTGACCCGCATGGCGCAGCTGAATGAGTTCGATTTTGTAGCCGTCCGGATCTTCCACGAAAGCGATCTCGGTGGTGCCACCCAGAACCGGACCGGGCTCCCGGGAAATATTGCCGCCGGCGGCCCGGATTTTTTCACAGGTTGCATAGATGTCGTCAGCGCCGATGGCGATATGACCGAAGGCCGTGCCCTGATCGTAACTATCGGTTCCCCAGTTATAGGTCAGTTCGATAACCGCCGTTTCGGATTCATCACCATAGCCGACAAATGCCAGAGTATACTTGTACTCTTCGTTGTCCGACTTGCGCAGCAGCTTCATGCCCATCATTTCTGTGTAAAAGGCGATGGAGCGATCCAGATCACCGACCCGGATCATGGTGTGCAGCATTCTCATAGAGTGTTCTCTCTCTTCTCAGGTCTATTTTTTATGGAGCTTATGGCAACGGATGAACGTTTGGTGGACGCATCCGAACAATTGATGGTCGGGATTATACACCTTTAGGGATTGTGACGGTTGAGAGGGATAGGAGTCTATCGGACTCCAAAGGGGCTTTCTGTTCAGCAAAGCGTTTTCCCCAGCGGCTGATAGTGGTTCTTATGCATACCGAAGACCCGTGCGGTCGCACGCAGGCCAAGCCCCTCGCTGCGTACACGCAGCACACCGGCCACTTTGCTCAGCGGCGACTTGATCTGCTCCATAGGTGTGCCGTGGGTCTCGGAGAAAATCGCCGCACAGCCCTGACAACGAAAACAATTGAATCATTATTTAATCGAAAACCGACTATTCAATCGAAAACCGACTATTTAAACGATCTTAACATGGAGAGAAATAAATTCAGTTTGCTGTAGTCAAAATAACCAACAAGAATGTTCTTACTAATGTTTTTGTTTGGTGTTAGTAAAAAACTGCTGACAGCATTGTTATTAATACTGCATGATTTTCTTTGGCGATTGCCAATTATTGATACTTCCCACACAACCTTTTCCACACAACCTTTTCCACACAACCTTTTGCACACAAGAATGTCAGCAATAAAAACATCTTTGCCAACAAATCTAGACACATTGGCAAATGAGGTTGAACCTTTTTATCTCTACAAGCTCATACGAATGAGTTCTTTTTGTGATGATCTAACGCCAAAGTTAGAAACCCATAAAGAAATACTTAAAATCGAATGAATGGAACATTTTATTTGAGTCATTCATTTTACCATTACCACTCGACTTCAGGTTTTGAGTGATTTATTCAGAAAGAGCATTTGTTCAAGTAGAGCAAAGGATAGCGTAATTATATGATTGAAAAAGACAGTATTAACAATCACTCTGGCATTTTCTGTTTTCATCTAATGATTCAGTATTTGAAGAAATCGATTGACATACAAGCTGTTCATCATGAGTTCTGTCCGGACGGTGGTGATTTCACCCCTATCTCCATGATACGGGCAGCTAAAAAGCTGGGATTGAAAGCCAAAGAGGTCTCAATAACACCGAAGAGGCTCAGCAAATATCCAACACCTTTTATCGCCATAGATAATGAAGGTCGTTTTTTTATTGTTGCGTCTATTCAGGACGATGCTGTGCTGATACAAAAAGCAGGCGAACCTCCGGAATCAATCGCCGTTGATGAACTCTGGGAGCAATGGTCTGGTCAGTCGATCTTGATTACCAGCAGAAGCCTTCTTTCTGATAGCCTCACCCAGTTCGACTTAAGCTGGTTTGTCCCTGTTATTGTCAAATACCGGAAGTTGTTCCGGGATATTCTGATTGCTTCTTTTGTCCTGCAACTCTTTGCCCTGATTATTCCCCTTATCTTTCAGGTGGTCATGGACAAAGTACTGGTGCATCGCGCAGAAATCACCCTCAATGTTCTGGTGGTTGCGCTGGTGAGTATTTCAATCTTTGAAGTGCTTCTCGGCGGTCTGCGGACTTATATATTTTCCCATACCACCAACCGTATCGATACCGAGCTGGGCTCCCAGCTGTTCCGGCATCTGTTAAAACTGCCGGTCATTTTCTTCCACAGCCGCCCCGTGGGGCAAGTTGTTGCACGGATTCGGGAACTGGAGAATATCCGCGACTTCCTCACCAGCAGTGCCCTGACCCTGGTCATTGATCTGTTTTTCAGTCTGATCTTTATCGTAGCCATGTTTTTATACTCGCCGCTGTTGGCCTGGATCGTCGTTGGCTCGATTCCACTCTATGTCATCATCTCCCTGATGATCACCCCGGAACTCCGTAAAAGAACGGAAGAACGTTTTCAGCGTAGCGCCGTCAACCAGTCGTTTCTGACCGAATCAGTGACCGGCATTGAGACCCTCAAATCCATGGCGGTTGAACCACAGATGTCCAAACGCTGGGAAGAGCAGATCGCCGGTTATGCCTCCGCATCATTCCGGGCGATGATGCTGGGGATGTATGGCGGCCAGTCGGTACAACTGGTGAGCAAGCTGGTCACCGCATTCCTGATGTGGCGGGGGGCGATTGAAGTCATCAACAGCCAACTGTCGGTCGGTGAACTGATCGCTTTCAATATGCTGTCGGGGCAGGTGGCAGGCCCGATATTACGGCTGGCACAGTTATGGCAGGACTTTCAGCAGTTCAGAATCTCCATGGAGCGATTGGGGGATGTGATCAACACGCCGACAGAAGCCAATACCCATCTCAATCAACCCTCTTTACCTGAGATCAAGGGCAGCATTCAACTCGAAGATATTGTGTTTCGATACAACCCCGCCTCCCCCGAGGTGTTTAACCACTTTAATATCACCATCCCGGCCGGTCAGGTTGTGGGTATAGCGGGGCGTTCCGGCTCCGGAAAATCCACCATCAGCAAGTTGATTCAACGACTCTATGTCCCCGAATCCGGAAAAATCTTTATTGACGGCCACAATACAGCGCTGATCAATCCGGCCTGGTTGCGCCGGCAGATCGGTGTTGTGCTGCAGGATAACGTCCTGTTCCACGGCTCCATCAGAGAAAATATTGCCCTGGCAGCGCCCTCGGCGGATATGGACACCATTATTCACGCCGCAGAACTGGCAGGTGCCCATGACTTTATCTGTCAGCTGCCCCAGGGCTATCAAACCCCGCTGGGTGAAAGAGGCGTCGGGCTTTCCGGCGGTCAGTTACAAAGACTGGCGATAGCCAGAGCACTGGTCACCAACCCGAAGATCCTGATCTTCGATGAGGCGACCTCAGCGCTGGATTATGAATCCGAACGCATCATTCAAAAAAATATGAGCTCCATTGCCGAATCACGCACGGTCATCATTATTGCTCACCGTCTATCAACCATCTGCGCCTGCAACCGGATCATTATGATCGACAAAGGCAATATTCTGGAAGATGGCCCCCATGAAGAGCTGCTGAATCTACAGGGCCACTACGCAAATCTATGGAATATACAGGCAGGTAATACCGATGATTGAGTCTATGAAACGCTACTGGCAGTTGGCCAAAGATGCCCTGTCCCATGAAAAAGAGCACCCTCCGGTCGAACGAACAAACGCAGAGACTGAGTTTTTACCTGCCGCTTTGGAGGTTCTTGAGACAGCCCCGTCCCCATTTTGCAGACTACTGATGCTGACAATATGCGCGGCGTTTTTTGTAGCAATAGGCATCAGCGCATTCGGACAGCTGGATACCGAAGCGGTGGCTGAAGGCAAGATTATTCCGGTGGGTCAGGTGAAAACCATTCAGTCCCTTATTACGGGTCGGGTCGACAAGGTGTTGGTCAAAGAGGGAGAAAAGGTCAAAGCCGGTCAGCTGCTGATAAAGCTGAATCCGGTTGAGTCTGTTGCTGATGTCAGCGCCCTGAAATCAAACCTGTTAGCCAACCAGCTGAATGAGAGCCGTATTCACTGTCTGCTGGATAGGATAAATGGGGAATTGTCAGGGCACGTTGATTTTAAACACTATGTTCGTGATCAAATAATATTGATCACCTCACCTGATGACGACCAGTGGCTTCAGCAGCAGCAGTTACTTGATTTTGACTATGCCGCGTTCTCCAGCAACGACAAAGCCATGAATGATGCTATTAACCAGAAAAAGGCCTCTATTGAAGTGAGCCAGGCGGAAATCAAACGCTCCAATCTGCTGGTTCCCCTCTATGAAGAGCAGGAAAAAAATGTATTCAACCTGTACCAGAAAGCTCATGTCTCGAAAACAGAATGGTTGGCCGTCAGAGAAAAACAGGTCTCTGCCTCTCAGCTGCTTATCGTGGAAAAGAGCCGTCTCACAGAAGCCTCTGCGGCACTGGCTGCGACCGTCAGCGAGCGGGACAAACAGAATTACAACTTCCAGCAGGCAAGAATGCAGCAGCTGAATGAATACAGTGAAAAAATCGAGGAGCTGGAACAGGCCCTTAATAAAGCGAACGAACGTGAAAATCAAATCTATATCACCGCCCCGGTCAGTGGCAGTGTTCAACATCTCGACATTCATTATGAAGGCGCCGTTGTTGAGCCCGCCAAGCCTCTGATGATTATTGTACCGGATAGTGCAGAGCTGCAAGTGGAAGCCATGATCCAGAACAAGGATATCGGCTTTGTTCAGGAAGGTATGCATGTCGATATTAAAATTGAGTCTTTTCCCTATACCTTTTATGGCTATCTGGAAGGGTCTGTTCAAAGCATTTCCAGAGATGCGGTCGTTATTCCTGAACAAGGGCTGGTTTATCCGGCTTATATATCCATAAATCAACAGAGTGTGGTTATTGATGGACAGGAACAGCCTCTACAAGCCGGAATGGCGGTCAGCGCCGAAGTAAAAACAGGAACCCGAAGCGTTCTTGAATTTTTCATAGAACCTTTCCTTCGCTACAGAGATGAAGCATTCAATGTGAGATAAAACTAACAAATACGAGGTAAGCATTATGAACAGCGGTTTTCAAAAAAGATGTAGGCAATCCCTGTGGCTTTCGAGGCTGCTGTTTGCTGCTCTGATAGTATGTGGCATTGACCCGGACACCCTAAGGGCAGAGGAAAACGTTGACAATCCTACCGAAGGGTTGATCTGGATTGATTCTGCAACATTGGACTACAGGCACTCCGAAGATGTTGCGAATCCCCAGGAGATATACCACAACGGCACCCATTTGCTAATTCATGATCCGAACTACTCCGATGATAAATACATTATCGTTAATTCTAAGACATTAGATATCATTGAATCAGCACCTGCTTCTGTGTTTAAAGAAAAGATCATCTTCTCCTGGTCCGATGATTTGTTTGACCAATTTGGGACGATCGCTGATAGTGTGTCACCGGCCAACGACACCCTGTTAGTAGGCTGCAATAAAGAGGAAAATGGCGAGTATTCCAGCACATTTCTCAGATTTAAACTGAGTATAGATGGAGAGTGGTTTGAACCTGAGGTAATCAGCTCATCATCAGACACGCCAATGGAGGGCATTGCTTCTATCGCACTCACCCCGGACAAGCGTTCTGTGGCGATAACGGCCGCCAAAACCCAGAATGTACTGCTCTTTAACAACAATGACGATGGTATGAACCAGAAGGAGTCATGGTCTCTGGCGAATGTGTTCCCCAATTCAGACCCCAATTCAGACCCCAATTCAGACCCCAATTCAGACCTTAACCAAGCTGACTGTTTTTATGGAGTTAGTCATGTTGTTAGTTCCACACCCATGCACAATGAGGAGCCTGGTTTTGTTGTGGCAACAGACCGTTTTGTCATTTTATTGAACCGGAATCCAAATGGAGACTGGCTGTATAATGGTGCACAGTTTCTAAGCTATCAGAACATACCCCACAGGCTCAGTGGTTTGGCAATCGATGAGACTGGCCGGAACATTTATGCTGTTGGATCCTCATCCTCTTCGGTACATAAAATTCAGTTAGTATCGGCGCCAAGGTTTGAACATCCGGTCTATACCTTTGATTATGATGAAAGCAATAAAGCCAAAGGGGGGTATTTTGTCGGCTCCGTCAATTTGACAGACCCTAATCAGTTCAATAACACTGATAATTCACGCCTCAATGTCACAGTCATCTCAGCGGCCAACGTTGAAAGCGACAGCCTTTTTTTATGGACAAATAATCGATTGCAGGTCAACACAACATCCAACATGCCTCTCAGCCCAAGGGGAGGCTGGCGATCCGTTATTCCCCATAATATTATTATCATTGCTGAAAACGAGTTTGGTTACATTGGGCAGGCAAGTGTGTCCGTTAATGTGAAACCAGCCGACCACAAATGGGTTGTCTTAAAGTGGTTTGGTGTATCCACTTCTGCCTTTACTGCCACAGCATTCGGTATTATCAAATCAGTATTCTACTACATGAAATTTCACCGCGATGGTCGTATTCCCCGTGACGATGATGCGGAGAGCGGCCGCCGAGGGGACGGGTATGGCGAAAACAGTGGTGATAAGGGGCATCATCGTCTGACTAATAGGAGTGGGCTAGCGGTTTGCCAGATCAATGAGTGTACCCCCTTAACCACCACGTCTTTTATCGAGCCAGAAACCGCTGCAAAAACACCCGAAGTTCAGGAAAAAACCACTAAGGAAAAACTCAAAACACTGCAAAAATTTGCAGATAAAGTCATCGCGCCGGTCGAAATCCTGACTCAAAGCGCAATAAAAAAACAGAAATTGGAGGGTCACTCTTATATAGTACTCTTGAAAAAACGTCGAGAAGCTCAGAGAAATCGAGGTACCTGCCCCCTGAGACCCAGTGGAGAGGTGGTTAAAAGAAATGTTGCTCGTTTCGAGAGGATGAACAAGAACAAAAAACCAGAAGGAGAGCAAACAAATCCTCCAGAAGGAGAGCAAACAAATCCTCCAGAAGGAGAGCAAACAAATCCTCCAGAAGGAGAGCAAACAAATCCTTCAGACTTAGACGATCGTGCAGCAGATGAGTCGATTGAAGATGCCGCCACTCCATTACTATCACCACAGCAGGAGGGTGCCACCGCGGGGGGCGAAGATAATGAGAAAACCCCCATGATCAATACTTCGGACAGTTTTTAGAGGAGGAACCCACGGAGGAAATCAGCGAGAATAGAGACACCGTATCGTCTATTTCCGTTGATCTCCCCGTCGTCCAATACCGCCTATGCCCTGGATGCACAACAGACCGTGGATAAAAAAGGTAAGACACGCGTCGATCTTTACGCAGAGCAGGTGACAAAACTTGCTGGGCAACTGATCGAAAAAGGGATCAAATACCTTGCAGCGGACGCCTACTACTTCAAACAGAAGTTTGTGACGCCAGTTACGGAAACGGGTCTGCACATCGTCAGCAAATTGAGAAATGACGCCCATCTGCGCTGGACTTATACAGGTGCCTATTCGGGGCGTGGTCGCCCAAAAGTGTACGACGGAAAGGTGATTTTCAAAAAAGAACTGCACCTGTTTGATTTTGTCGGGAGCCTCGATTCAGGCGCAGAAGTCTATACGGCACGGATCCACTCCAAGTGTTTGAAGCGCTGGATACGGGTTGTCATGCTGCGGACTCGGAAAGGTGACAAAACAGGTATGGCGCTTCTTTTTTCGACCGATACTGAGCTGGATGCCATGACAATCATCCGGTACTACAAGGCGAGGTTTCAGATTGAGTTTGTGTTCCGTGATGCCAAACAGTACACCGGTCTAACAGACTGCCAGTCTCGCTCAAAGGATGCTATTCACACCCATATCAATGCATCTCTGACGGCGTTTAATCTGCTGAAATTGACCGATGCCAAGGAAAAGAATACGACAGGGCAAACTGTGATCTCTATTGCCAGTTGGAAACGCCGTAAATACAACGAACACTTGCTGTGCAGAGTTTTTGACGGGTTAGGTTTATCCCTGAATGACGAAAAAGTCATGGACACTTACAGACGGCTCAGCAGCTACGGGGCTATCGCCGTGTGAAAGTGTCCGAAGTATTGCATGATCTGACAATCGTGCCGGTAGCGGTGGAGGTTTACTTCGGGGGAGTGTTTGATGAAGAGACCGGCATTTGTATACCCTTTTCATCAGACAGAGAAAAACTCCTTTGCACTGCCTCGTTGCTACTTCTCCGGATATTTTTTTGTAAGATTTTTTCTGGGTTCTGTCTGGATTTCAGCAACAAAGCGGCGGGGGCGCTTACTGACATAGAATAGTTGGCAGAATTCAAATGAGTTTCTAACACCTGAGCGACCTTGCGCTTCTCCTCTCTAATGGCAAGCTTTAAAGGGGTAAATCCACTTTTTGTAGTTTTGCTGGCATCAGCGCCGCGTTCAAGCAGAAGTTTCACGGTGCTTACGTGGCCTTTTTCAGAGGCCGCATGCAAGGCCGTCCATCCCTCTTTTGGTAAGGCAAAATTAGCATCAGCGCCATATTTCAACAGCAACCGTACAACATCAGTGTGGCCTCGTAGGGAAGCAATATACACAGCATTATATTCTCCTGTGGTCGGAGCAACATCGTGTTTAAGCAGAATGTTTACGGTACCTGCGTGACCGTTTTGGGCAGCAGCATACAAGGCCATTTGTTTCCCGTCTAAAGTGAAATCAGCATCGGCTCTTTTGTATTCAAACAGAAGCTTTACAATATCCTCGCCATTAGATTCGGAGGCAATACACAAAGCAAGATCTTTTTCTTTAATCGAAATAGTCGAAGTATCGTTTTCAAGCAGAATTCTTACGATATCTATGTGCTTGTTTTGAACGGCAATACTCAGAGCACCCCCCCCTGCCTTGGTGGCCAAACTGGCATCAGCGCCGCGGTCCAACAGCAACTGTACAAGATCCTTGTGACCATATTCGGAGGCAATATACAAAGCGGTTTCGCCGTCTGGTGTCCTCCGATTAATATCAGTCCATTTATTGAAAAGAGCCTTCACTGCAACGCAGCTACCGGAGAGGGCCGCCAAAAACCATTCGTCAATCGACTTTTCGCTTGGGTCAAATTCTTCATTTTCGCTCAGAAATGCTACAAATATTGAAATGTCTACATCATTGTTGGTCTCTGATAGAGTTGCTAGCTTGGGGGCAGGTGGTGGAGCATAAGCTGATGTTGTAAGCCCCATCAGCAGGCACAGGAAAAATATTGTACGGTTGTGTCGGACTGATCCCGCCATGCTCTATCCTCTTGTGCGCACTCCTGTGCTTAATCTGATGCTGTTCTACAGCAATGACTCCACCATTGTAGACACAAAAAACCCCGCCATATGGCGGGGTTTTGTAAGCAGTCTGATTAAACTGGCACTCAAAAAGTAACGTCGTTCAATCAGTCATCGCCGCCCATACCCAGCAGCGCCAGCAGATGTACAAACAGATTGTACACATCCAGATACAGGGACACTGTCGCGCGGATATAGTTGGTCTCACCGCCGTGAATGATACGGCTGGTATCAAACAGGATCATGCCGGACATCAGCAGCACGATACCGGCAGAGAGCGCCATCTGGGCAAACGGTGCGTGGAAGAAGATCAGCGCAATACTGGCGATAAGTGCCACCACCAAGCCGACCATCAGGAAGCCCCCCATAAAGGAGAAGTCCTTTTTGGTGGTCAGCACATAGGCAGACAGAGAGAAGAACACAACCGCAGTACCGGCCAGCGCCTGCATGATCAGCATCGGGCCGTTCGCCAGTTGCAGATAGGCGTTCAGCATGGGCCCCAGAGAGCCACCCAGCAGACCGGTGAATACGAAGATAGCGGGCAAGCCTTTGGCGCTGTCGGCAAACTTATGCACCACGAACAGCATAACAAAGCCGCCGAGGGACATAGCCAGTGCTGCGCCACGACCCAGTTCCAGGGCCATGGTGACGCCGGCCATCAGGGCGCTGAACAGCAGGGTCATGCCCAGCAGGGCGTAGGTGTTTCTCAGAACCTTGTGGGTGCTGATCAGGCTGGTCTGGGCCGCCTGTTCACGTACATAGGGGGAAGGTGATTGAGCCATATCTATTCTCCTGTGGGTGTATGTCCCACGTTATCTCGTTATCTATTTATCTGTAAGGATACTGTCCAAGTTGAGCAAATCAAGTCTATATACTATTAAATCAAGCCTATAGACCGTTGACTCTGGGGAAAATTTCAGTAATATGCACGGCGTAACTTCTGGACGGAAATGTTCAGCAGTACACCGGAGGGATGGCTGAGCGGTTGAAAGCACCGGTCTTGAAAACCGGCGTAGGCTTATACCCTACCCAGGGTTCGAACCCCTGTCCCTCC
>CAMRBW010000034.1 GCA_947040555.1 uncultured Oceanospirillales bacterium
TTTCCGCAAGACACCATTTCCGCAAGACTCCATCTTCGCAAGACTCCATCTTCGCAAGACACTACAAGGTAGTTGCGCTGGAACTGAGAAGAAGGTCATATCGGGTATGGCTTTACCAACGTTACACAATAAGGTTTGACGATGAAAAAAATTCTATTTGTACTGGCACTGGCCGGAGCTTCAACGGGGACTTTCGCGGACTCATGGCTTTATGGGGGTATCTCGGTCGGTCAGTCTGATTTTGAGAATAAAAACGACACCGCCTACAGCATCCATGCAGGCACAGGAATATTACCCTTTATCGGGGTAGAAGCGGGTTACACCGACCACGGTGATTTCTCCGTGAAGGGTGGAGATGTATCACTTTCATCGTTCTATCTTGCAGTGAAACCAAGCATCAATTTTGGTTCGTTACAAGTGTACGCCAAGGCTGGTGTTCATAGGTGGGATCTCAAGGCTGACACGGGCTCCAAGTTTAAAGATGAGGATGACTACGATCTTATGTGGGGAGTTGGGGCGGATTATGAATTATTTGGTCCCTTTGCGCTGGGAGCAAACTACACAAATTACAAGGTTAACAGTGATGACATCGGTACTTTCAATTTGACCGCAATCTTTCACTTCCTCTAACGCCTGACGGGAAGCGTTGACGGTTTGAAGGTTTGAAGGTTTGAAGGTTTGAAAAAAATGCCGTGATAAATCGGGCTTTAACCGGTTTATCACGGTTTCGACCCTGCCAAAAAAGTCAGTCGTCGTCGATTGGCTTGACGGTATTACCAAGAGCATCTTTCTTGGGGATAGGATCCCCTTGGCGATAGAAATGCGCCGTATGGTTCAGGATAATCGCTGCTTGTTGTCGTAGGGGCATACTATGAAACTGTTCATAGGTATATAGCCCCTCTCCATCTACCAGTACGTAGTCAAAATCCTGATTATGCAAAGACTACCCCCTTCCCAATACCGCATTTCTTGTTGATTCAACAATCGCTATCGCCTCATCATGCAGATCCGGAGCAACGCCAATCTCAACAAGGGTGTCACTGAGATGCTTGACGACAATGTCAAAGTGATGATCAGTCAGATCAAGGTCGGCGTGAGACTCCGCCAGCCCACGAACATCATCACTCACAGGACCACCGAAGGCCATGGACATAAATGCTACTTGTTTTTTGGCAAGTTTGTCCAAGTCGAGATCTGTGAAAAAGTGACCGACATCGGCATCCTTGGAAACTTTTTCGTGAAAGGTATTGACCGCGAGCAGAATGGCTCTTTCGCCACCAATCCTGTTAAAAAGAGAGGCATTTTCCTTGATTTCAGCCATGGGGTTTCCTTATAGCGATCGATTTATTGTTGTTGAATGCAGGTACAAATACAGAATGTATTAAAGGGAATCATAAAGAAAAATATAGCGTTATGGAAACAGGAGTACATGGTCAGCCGGAGCAGGATTGCGTTCTATAGTGCTTTTGAGGCTCACCAATTAATAGCCGGAATAATGGCTGGATTTCCATAATGACAGTATCCAGATGAGCAATACATTTCGGATATTTGGCACCGGGGGTCTATTTCAGCCCTACCGGTGACAAATGATAAGAGCTATCCGCTACAGCCTCTTTCGAGACGGACAGAAGGTGTTGGCAAAGATCAACCCGGCCAGAATCGACATAAACATCATAAAGGTCTGTACGCCGATCTGAGGCAGGTCGAGAAAGGCGCCACCATTCATAGCCTGATCGAGCCCGATATAGGCCTTGCTACCAGGGACAAGAAGGACGACACCGTGCAGTAGTACAACCAGTGACGACATATTAGTGATTCTGGACCAGATATTACTGTAAACGCCGACAATGAGCGCACCGACAAAGGGTCCCAGACCATCACCCAGATAGCCGGCACCGAAAAGGGTACCGCCGTAAGCCAGATAGCAGCACAGTAATCCCCATGGAATATCCCGCTTGCGGTTTTTGAACACCACGATCAGGGAGAGTGATAGCAATGGTACGGCAATAAGATCCATCCAGGTCGGAATGTTGGAGACAATCGCCGTCTGTGGTTGGACCCAGACCAGTTTGACCAGCGCATGACCCAACGCTGAACCGAAGTAGAGTTTACAAAGACACAGCAAACTGTCCATTAAACGACCAGTACCTGATATCAGGTGTCGTGCTGCCAGATCCTTCAGCGCCATGGTGATGGAGAGGCCAGGAATAAAGACGATAATGCCCGACAGTACTACCAGAGAGACGTTGATCTCCGGAAACCAGTAACTGGCAAAACCGGAGAATAGGGCGGCGGTAAGAGCAACCAGCGGATCCATAGCCTCGGTGCTGGTGAATCTGTGCTCTATCAAACAGGCCACACCATAGACGGACAGACCGGCCATAAATGACACCAAAACTTCTGACCAGTTCCTGCCAATCAGCATGGCAAAGGCGGCACTGGTCACGCCAAATGCCAACAGTGTTATCCAGCCGTTATAGGTCGATGGGCCGGTAAGTATTTTGTTGAGCTTCTCAACCGCTTCAGGAATCGAGCAGTTGTCGTTGATAACATCGTCGACCAGCCTGTCTGTGCGAGCCAGGGAGCCTAGATCCAGATCTCCTGGCTTTACTCGAATATGGTAGTTGTGCCTCTTCTCATCGCCGGGAACCCACAACACTACTGTCAGCATTGTTGGAGAAACAATAAAATGCCCATCCAGCCCAAAGCTGTGGCAGATATTGAGCATATGGTTTTCCAGCCTGAAGGCAGTAGTACCAAATTTATGCAGAGCTTTGCCAAGCTCTAGAATAAAGTCACGCCGCTGTCGAAAGGTATTGCGATCCATGACGAACAATCCACATAGAAAGGATATATAGGGGAGGTTGTAATGCAGCGCAGATATTACAGAGAAAACAGTCCACTAAAACAGCGTTTTCAACAAAAAAAATCGACTGTTTTTCGTCTAGCACTGCTGGTGGGTGTGTGCAAACACTTTCGCCTCTTTATTGCAAGATCATAGCAGGCTAGCGAGTGGGTTCTGCCGGGGCTCTGCAGCCGGAGATTGGTCTAGGTGAGTTGATTGTCGTTGACGGTGGCGTGCGGGGTGGGGGGGTGGTTCCGTCAGTTGTGTCCCCCCTATCCTGCAGTTGCCGATCGTCGTCTATGCAGTGCAATAGAGGCGTTTCTCTGCTCGCAGGACCAACCCTTTCATGTAGGTTTGGTGCGTTCCCACGACAGATTTTACTAGGATGATGAGATGGAAATTATCGATATTTTCCAGTTATTGATTCTTATGCAACGCTTCGGATACTTTCATGCAACGATAGTCCCGTAGCTGCTAAGTCACCTGTAAGTGTCCGAAGTGTTGATTTGCACGAATTCATCAAAGAACCTGTCTCGTTCTGCTAACTTTATACTCAGTCACAATTATCGGACAGGCTCCTATTTGATACAGTCCTTATTTGCCATATTAATGATATTATATTCCCAGGTATTCATACCGCATTCGTTCTCATCAAACAGGTCGCCCTCTGGGTTATTAAGCGCAACATTTTGTTTGATATCATTGCTAACGGCATCCTTCATGATAAAAATGCCATTGGTCTTGTTCTTCTTAATCAGATTATTTTCAATCTTATTGTGTTTCCCATTGATCAGTAGGATGCCATTGTTCAGATTGCCGGTCGCGGAATTAAAAACAATCTTATTCCTATCGCCATCGATAAAGAAGCCGTTGTCAGGGGTTTCACTGGTGCCTGCACCATTGTAATTGGCTACATTCAACCGAAGCTCATTATCATTGCTGCTAATATCGAATCCGTCATCCTTGTTATTGTCGGCAATATTCAACAAGAAGTTGTTTTTATTACCATCTTTACCATTGCTAGAATCAACATCGAAGCCGTCACTGCCATTGCCTTTAGCATGGTTGTGGGTGAATATGTTATGGCTGCCGCCATTAACATCGAAACCATCACTATCATTGTAATGGGCTACATTCAACCGAAATTTATTGCCATCGCTGTTAATATCGAAGCCGTCATCCTTGTTATTATTAGCTACATTCGATAAAAACTTATTACTATCGCCGCTAATATCGAATCCATCATCCTTGTTGTTGTTGGCAACATTAAACCAGAAGCTATTTTCATTACCACCTTTACTATTATGCGTATCAATATCGAAGCCATCGCCACCATTACCTTCAGCATGGTTACGGATGAACATGTTAGAGTTGCTGCCGTTGATATTGAAACCATCATTCCCATTATTGTTGGCATGATTGCTATAAAGCCGATTGTTGTTACTGCTGCTGTCGAGATTAAAACCATTGCGACCATTGTCGGTGGCCTTGTTGTGATGGAACCGATTATTGCTGCCTTCGATATAAAAGCCAATATTGCTATTACCATCTTCGGCATCATCAGTAAGGGACAGATTGTAGCCGAGTTCATTGTTGTTACTCATCACCATAAAGCCCGCTTTTGAATCCATGAGCGCTTTGCTGTTAGCTTTCATGTGAGTAACCTTATGTTTTCCGTTGCCTGAGACTTTGACACCAATATAATAGCCTGAAATTATGCCGTCGGTTAGTCGCGCACCGTGGCCGGTAAGGACAATACCGATGTTTTCATCAGTATCACTCTGGGTACGACAGCTGACCGTATGTTTATTCATATTCAATGAGCCGCCAGGACCCATAATTGATAACGCAGGGCTTACCGCGCAGTTTAAGTCTTGATCTAATACGGTTGGGGTCGAGATAGTATCGCCACATTTAACATTGGCTAACGATGATGCGCTGGTAAACAACAAAATGGCAAGAACGGGGAAAGGGACCGTGCTCCGATGAGTATACATAGAAAAATCTCCTAGAATCAGGATGTGATGGCTAATGATGTACCACAGTAGCGAGAGAAGGCGGTCGCTTGACGAAAGCAGCTCCGCATCTAGACTGTGGACTTTAGCCATTGTAGTCGAGGATATTTTTCGGCTCGGTAAAAATAGAGAATTTTTCTATTTTATTTATCGTTCCCACGCTCTGCGTGGTAATGCGTACGCGAAATCGCCGAGTACTTCACTCTGTAGGAAGTGCACGGTAGGAAGTGCACGGTAGGAAAGGAAAGTGCCCTGCTGATGGCCATGCGTTCCCACAGGGGAACGAGGAAACTATCCGCCACCCACTGCCTGCGATGTTCGTAGTTTTTGCCCGAAAGATAATCCTGATCGCAGAGCCATACAGTGATAATAGGGAGTGCCGGCTGGATCAATAAGATTTTTTCGGGCGGAAGTCATGAAATCTCCAGACAATTCGCTCAGAAAATATTGGTCAATTCATTTCTCCAGACATGGCAATAGTTGGCAGCTTCACTTTCGGGAAGCATCTTGATCTCGGACTTCTTATCCAAAGTCAGTAACCAGCGTTCAAACGTGGGGCTGAAACGGGAGATCAGCTTGTCATCTTCCCAGTACCATTTCTGGCTTAAATTATTATTGCAGGTGCCCACATAGATTGAACCATCTGGTTTCATCCCCAAACACTGTCCCCGGCTGCCAAGGCTTTTGTAACGTTCCTTGCTATCCAAACCCCATAACTGACTGATATCCACATCACTGCAGGTTGTCCCGTAAACAGCACCATTGCGATTTTTCAGGCAGAGATTATCTGCGCGGAGGGAGCGCAGTTTGACATGGGCTTCAGGCTCAAACATCGGGTGACCCCAATCGACTGCAATGTTGTAGCCTTCCTGCTGAGTCACGATGCTGCTACCACCCCCTTGATACCAGCCAAAGAAAAAGTCGGGGCCGACCCGGCCAAAACGCGCTTTGGCGACAAATGCCGCCTTAATCCGGTAAGTTGTTCTGCCGGTAGCATCAGGGGGGGCTTCATAGACCACGTCCAAGTTGGGCACAAAACTGGCGTAAGCGATAGGATTGAACTTTTTTTCATTGAACACCGGTCCACCATAGACGATGCCCATGGTGGAGAGGCACTTGCTGTTGATGAATTCACTGCACTTATCCAGATCTCGTTCCCAGGTGACGGCAAACCTATCCAGAGAGGAGCTGTTCCTGATGCGGTACTCATGAGTATTCCAGCTCAGGGAGCGGGAATTGATGATTCCCACTGATGCACCAACTGATGTACTGGCCGTCGGCCCTCTAGCACCAACTTGCGCGCCGACAGAACCATTAACACCAATTATAAGGGTACTGCTCTCCTGCATGTTATATTCAGGGTTCTCATTTTTGGGCTTGCTGAACAGTATTTTTCCTGGGGGCCGGGCCGTGCCTTCGACCAGAGGCATGATGGAAAATGAGTAAGAATCCGCATAAGGGCCGAAGCGGGTATGACGATTGATATTGCTTTGATACCAGACGTTTTGCTGGATTAATGTATCCCGCAGATGGATACCACTCCCACCCCCGTTCTCTTCGGAGATAGAGAATCGAACATATTTAGCATCTGACGTATAACCAGATCCACCAGGATCAGGAGCCTTAACAGAACGTATCATAGAGACATTGAATACGACATCGATGGAGGCATTGCGATCACAGTAATCTATTTTTTTGTTAAAATCCGTAGAGGCGTAGAGATAACAGGGAATATGTTGGCGGCGAAGCCGGATGTTAATACTCTTTCCCGGGAAATAGTTAGTGTGCTTTTGGGCGACGAAAAAGGAATTATCGGCCAGCTCCTTGAAATGTTCAACCACATCCGCTGGTGAATTGGACAGAGTCAGTGTGGGTGGATTGGTTTTTCTGTTCAATATCACGAAGTCAGCATCTACACTGATTCCGGTGATTTTTATCATCTTGTTGATAACGTCGATGCAACTCGTGGACTTCAGTGCAGTATTATCCAGCAAAATGATCACATAGTTATCCAGTGCTGAGTGAAGTACCTCCTCGTACCCTTCCTCATCCAGCGAGGTATCGATATAAAGAATAGAGCCACATTGCCACGGGATATTCGTTGTCATCCGATGTAGTTCATCAATATTCAGGATGTGTTGCTCACTGATACTTCGCAGATGACCTAAATTTTTATTCTGGTTTTCTCTCTGGTTTTCTCTCTGGTTTTCTCTCTGGTATTCACTCTGGACAACAGGATAACCTTGAGTCATCCCGGCTACAGGGATAAAAGCAAGGGTGAAAAGGAAGGAGGCAAGAAACTTCATGGTAGTACTACTTTCGTTTCGAAAGGGAAAGGTGCGAACGATCACACTATAGTCTGTCTTCTATCTTGCAGTGATTTTTCTCTATGTACGGGACAAGATTTGAAGCAAGATCTGGAAACTGACCTGATCATTTTTTGAACACTTATTTTTCAAAAGGTTCTGTCCATGCAGCGTGTACCTGGTGAAATTCAGCCAGTGAAGGATCGACTTACCCGGTTGTTCGTAACAGTAGGTATAGCTGGACTCAGTCTGAGACTTTGCTTGGAAATCTTCTGCCACGCGATAGAGATTGCAAGAGTGTCCTCTTATCAGGGAGAGAACGAATTGAGCAAGAAATACGATTCGGGCTTGATGCTTGGGGGGATGAGCTTTAAGCTCACTTTACCAGTGAGCTGACGTCTTCCATGTACGTTATCTGTTCGGGGGTAAGAAACCGCACAGGTTACCTACATGGGCGTCAGTTCCTATCTCAAATCCCTTGTCAGATCTGGCCTACAGAAGTTTTGTCCCGTACATAGGATTTCCCTGCAACTGTTGATACTCCAACAATGATGGGAGGAGACGTATGCTTTTAATGACAATTCAGTTTATGAGGTTGGCATGAGCATTAAGTCTAAGTACATAATCTCCGTTGTAATAGCTTTGGCAATGGCATGGTTGTTTTTCCTTCAGGATGATAGCCACGATACCAAAGTTACCAGTACAGGAAGAGGAGAGGTGGCAACTCTTGCAGGCGGTTGTTTTTGGTGTGTAGAGTCTGATTTTGAAAAGCTTGAGGGGGTGGTCGATGTGGTTTCCGGTTATGCGGGTGGCAACGTGGCGAACCCAACCTACACACAGGTCTCCTCAGGCAGTACCGGCCATATCGAGACGGTTCAGGTCACTTTCGACCCAAAGCAAGTGAGCTATGAACAGGTACTGGATTATCTGTTTCGTCATATCGATCCGACGGATGACAAAGGCTCTTTTGTTGATCGTGGTTCCCAGTACCGTCCGGCTATTTTCTACCATAACGGTGAACAAAAACAGATAGCCCAGCGCTTTATGGCTGAAGTCGATAAGTTGGGTATCTTTGGCAAGCCGTTAAAAACAGAGCTGATTGCATTTGAAAAGTTCTGGCCGGCAGAGGACTACCATCAGGACTATTACAAGAACAATGCGATTCGCTACAACTTTTACCGGTACAGGTCTGGTCGTGATAGCTATCTGGATAAAATATTTGGCGAAGATCGTGAAAAGAACCCGGAAACCTTACGGCAGCGTATTGATAAAAAGTGAAGTGTTCAGAACGGCCTGATCACTGAGAGCTATTGGATCGTCGGCGATGTAATCTGTGGTCCATTGGCGCCACTTCTCTGACCGGTTAATTCAAATTTTGTTGAGTTACCTCAACACTCGCAAGTGGCTGCCAAGGGACAATACCGCAACAGCACTCATCAGTAACAGCCATACGGCTGTTACTGTGTATTTGAAGAGTTCCCCCTTAAAAATGAAGTCAGGCCCTACCGATTTATATATGGATGAATCCCTCATAGCCCCCAAGGATATTTTTTGGCACCGGCCTGACCTTCAAACCCTGCCCTATCTTCAACCTCAGCCTCGCTCTGCGCTGGAGTGGCGCCTGTACCGTGTTTCGGAACTCAGCGAAGGAAAGGCGGTAGGGCGACGTTTGGCCATGGAGAATGTGGTGGCCAGCCTGAGTCATAGTCCCAGCTCTTTTGTTTATATCCTGACCGGTAACTCTAGTGGCATTGACCTCTATATTGGGGTAGCCAGCAGCGATGCAGACGTCGATGTACCGGATACCGGCGATAATTTGAAATCGATCTTTGAGGGTAACTTCCCCGGTGCAAAGGTGGAGACTCTCCGGCAGGAGAGCCGTGCTATTCAGGACGTGTTACAGCATACCCGGCATATGGGGCTGATCACGGGAGTACCGTCGTTTAATGAGCGGGAGACCTCCCTCGAAGGGGAAGAGTTTCAGGGTGTCGAGCGCTTGATCAACGCCCTGTGCGGTGAAACCTGGCTTATGGTGGTGACAGCCAGCCCAGTACCGCATGCGGAGATCAATCAGAGTCTTGATCAGGCTTATGAGCTGTCAACAGAGCTCTCTTCACGGATCAAACACTCTGTTCAGCAGTCATCTAACTCTGGCGGACAAAAATCAACGACAGAGAGCAGTAATCAAAGCAGTACCGTTGGTGAGTCGGACAGTACCGCCCAAGGGAAAAATCAAACGGCCAGCAGAAATAGCAGTAACACTAACAACAGCAGCGACAGCATCAGCAGTACCTCTGATGGCACCAATGAAAGTCAAACCAGAGGCACAACCACATCCCAAACAGAAGGCACCGGTCAATCGGTATCCAGCAGCGACAGCTGGGGTGGCTCTGTCGCCATGACCCGTGAAGTGGTGGATAAACGCCATGAAGAGATGCAAGGCCACTTGAACGACACCGTCATCAAGAGACTCAGGCTCGGATTGGGTAAGGGCATGTACAACACGGCAGTCTATGTAGGGGCCAGTAAAAAATCGGTTTATGAGCGCCTGTCCCAGGGTGTTCTTTCCATTTTTCAGGGTAATCAACCCTCTATGACACCACTACGAGTCAATAGGCTCGACAGTTCACAGCAGGTCGATCTTGCTCTGTTGCTGAATCGTCAGATCTTGCCAGACAGCACAATAGATCCCCATTCTGCGCTGATGCACAGTATTCCCCTTGTTGACCAGCAGCACATTACGGCGGCTACCCGGCTGACCACAGAAGAGTTGGTGCTGATGACCGGGTTGCCTACCCGTGAGCAGCCAGGCTTGAAAATACGTCAGAACGTTGATTTCGCCCTCAACACTCTGGGGATTCCCAGCGGTCATGCGATAGAACTTGGTCGTATGATTCACCATGGTCGCGAGCTGGTGGATAATCCACTGCACTTGAGCCGTGAACAGCTGAATCGCCATGTCTTTATTACCGGCGTCACCGGGTCCGGTAAAACGACGACCTGTATGAAACTGCTGTTGGAGTCCGGTCTGCCTTTTCTGGTGATTGAACCGGCAAAAACCGAGTACCGTGCGCTATACGGCATCTGTCCGGATGTGGATTACTATGCGCTGGGGCGGGAAAATCTGACGCCGTTTCGGCTAAACCCGTTTGAGCTGGTTTCACGCAACCAGAATATGGCCAGCCATGTAAAAACTATCAGCGCCACGCTCTGTGCCGTATTTCCTATGGAAGCGGCCATGCCCCAGATTGTCGAGGAGGCTATTATCCAGGCCTATACCGGCAAGGGCTGGGATATTCACACCGGCGAAAATTTCTACATCGATGATCCATGGTGCCCGGAAAGTCTGGCCTGGCCCACGTTCGCTGATATGATCAACTGTCTTGGCCCGGTTATTGAGTCCAAGGGTATGGGCAAGGAGTTTGAGGAGAAGTATCGGGGTTCGCTGGTGGCTCGGTTGACCAACCTTACTCTGGGTGCCAATGGTCGTATGCTCAACACCCATGTCTCTTTTAGCTTTGATCAGATGCTGGATCGCAAAGTGGTGATTGAGCTGGAGGAGATCAAGGATGAACAGGATAAATCCCTGTTTATGGGGCTGATTATCCAGCGGCTGGCGGAGTGTATGAAGCATCGTCATTACCGGACTCCGGACTTTCAACATCTGACTCTTATTGAAGAAGCACACCGTCTTTTATCCAGACCAGAGCCAGGGGATTCTGGTACTCGAAAGATGGGGGTAGAGATGTTTGCCAATCTTCTGGCAGAGGTGCGCAAGTACGGTGAGGGGCTGATTATTGCTGATCAGATACCCAATAAGCTGGTGGCCGATGTCATCAAAAACACCAATACCAAAATTGTGCACCGACTTCTGGCGGCAGATGATCGCAACACTATTGGTGATGCCATGACTTTGAACGATGCCCAGAAAAACTTTCTGGTCTGTCTGGAGGCCGGTGAAACCGTGATTTACAGCGGTGGCTGGCACGGTGCCGTGCGTGCTCGAATACACAGTAATATCAATACCAACAGTAGTGATATTACTGAAACAATAATTCGCCAGCGTGGACAGCAACAGCAGTGGCAGCAGCGACACACGCTCTTTCCCTTACTAACCAGAGCCGATAAATTTGCAACCCCTGAACAACTGGCGCAATTTATCGAACACGGACAGCGCATATTGCCATTGAGTCTGCGTTTTATAGCTGATCTTGCTGATACAAATGCTCGCTCAGATGTTATACAACTCAAAATTGAACGGCTGCAGCAAAAACTATCCCGTATATGGAAAAACTGTCTTTTAGGGCAGGCTGTGGCGTCAGAACAGCTGGCAGAACAGCTGGCCTTGCTGTTTCTGGATAGTTATACCATCAGCGGCTTTGAGGAAGAGGATCGTCAGCTGTTACTTAGAGTCATGCCGAAGATGCTGCTCCCTATGGCGGAAAGTGTGCAGGCCTATCAAGCCTTGATCACTGATGTCGGTGGCCGCGAGGTGAGCGCTGTGGCTAACGCTCTGGTCAAGCTTTAGTAAACGGCATTTTTTTATAATGCACTGATTACTTGAATCCAGGGTTTATAAAACGTTGGCTTATAAAACGTTGGTAATAGAAGACAGGAACATAGAGACAAGATATGGGATTTTTTTCCAGTATGAGCAATGCGATCAGTAGTGCTGTCAGCAGTTCAGTCAGCCTTATTGGTACGTATATCAACCGCACGGTTGAAACCATAGCCCCACTTATTAGCAAAGGGCTTGATGTGTGGAACAAGGTCACGGCCATTGCCAATGTGGTAATGACCATTGCCGAGATACTCAAACCGGGCGAGCGTCTGGAAGAGATAGGTGACCGAGCCATGCAGGCTGCTATTGGCGGTATTAAACCGGAGCAGTTTGGTCACTACGATGACTATATGACAGCTATTCGCCACATCGAGCTGGACCCTGACAAGACGGAAAGTTATCACAAAAAAGAGATGATGATGTCTGGTCTGTCCGTGTGTAGCTACGCTCTCGATCAAAAGTTAAAGCTGGCTGATGGCACCAGCGGTAACCTCTGGCTATTGGCGGCAGCCAATCCAGAGTACTTTAATGGACAACGGCTGAACGCTATTATTACCAGCCCGAATCCGGTGGATATTATGTATTACTTCTCTGGCAAACTTGGCCCAGCCGGGGCTCTGAGCGTAGAGCAGAAGCTGCTGACGTTGGAGAAGACGCTGGATCCGGAGAAAGCCGAGCAGTTAATTTATCAGGATCTGGACAGTGCTCAGGCCGCCATGAAGCGCCTGCCAGCTGCGTAGTTCTCACGATCCCGTACTCATAACCCTATAAATGTGGATAAACACTTGTAATGTCCTCCGTTAAAGAAACTTTTGCCCTTATTATTGGGGAGAACCGGGCTGTTTTTTTTCAGCAGCAAAAAACAGGCTGGCAACCACTCACCCTGAGTGGGGAGAGTGGTTGGCTAAAAACTGAAAAGCGCTCTGGTGATTCACCCGGTAAACGACTGCATGCATTGAGCGAACGACTTAACAGCGAACAGCAGCTGGCGGATTATGCGATTTTGATCGTTTGTTCAGCATCTTCTTATGGTTACCTGCCTGCGCTGGCTAAAACTTTTGAAGCACTGAAGTGCCGTCAATGGCAGCTGTTACAGCTGGAGCAACTGTGCACACGGGCACAGGCGGTTCAGCCTGGCGATCTCGACTCCCTGAGCTGGTTGGCAGAAACGCTGTTACCGGTTGCTGCACTCCCTATTCAGACGACAACTGACGCTGGCGATACCATTGAGGCTGCTGCTGATGGTGCTATTGATGGTGCTATTGATGGTGCTATTGATGGTGCTATTGATGGTGCCGGGTATCGTGATCCAGAGGATCTGGCACAAAAGATTCAACAGTTACAGCGTGAAAAGAGTGAATTGCGCGCTTCGCTCTGCGCAACGCTGCAGCCGGATACTGAACTTCTGCTTAGCTTCCTGCCTGCTATTTATGAGTCGTTCTGGTCTTCCATAAGCCCGGCTGATTTTGCTCTGCTTACCGGTCAGGTCACGGTGCCGAATATCCCTTCACCTTTCCCTGAACCTTCTGCAGACACCGTTTATACCTTGAAACGGCGTTTTACCCATCTGCCTGTTGCAGAGCGGGAGAAGATTGTGGGCTGGTGTCGTAGTTTATCCCACGCTGTGAAGGTGCGACCTGTATTCAGGGATATGATACTTGAAGACGTTATTTAATCGCTGGATTACCAAGACGGAGCCCGTGACTTTCCATGCACAGCCGCTCCATACACAGGAGCAGCCGCATGAGCTGGAACAACAACTGGATAGAGTTCGCCAGCAGGAGCATTATCAGGATCTGCTGAAACTGCTCCGCTATGACCCGCAGCTACGGGCGCTGATCCGCGAGGTGGTGCATTCGGATCAGCCGGAACCCGTAGTCACCCCTCGGCAGACGACGCCGGTCGTTGAGACGGGCAAGCCAGAACCTCGGCAGTTCGATTCGTTGCGGCAGTCGCTTGTTCTGGAATTGACGTTTCTGCAAGCGGTCAATCGTCATTCGGCTATTAAACAACGATGGCTCAATGATGCCGGTGACGATGAAGGCCAGCAGTTGGTTCAATTACTGGCTCGTGCTGCTCAGTGGGATGAAGTCCTGCAGTTATGGGACCTGCTGGCCCAGCAGTGCAAAGAGAGACAACGCTCTGCCAGTACGGATGAGCTGCTGATACTGGACTCGGCATTGGCGGTGCATAACCGAATCTGGCAAGGGCGACAGGCCTTGCTACAGACGGCAGACACCATCTGTTTCGACTACGAGATACATGAGCGGGTCGATCTGAAAGGTGAACGCGTGGTCGAACAGTGCCTGCCTGGGCTGGTCAATGCCGCCGGAAAACTACAGCGTAAGTGTCTGGTAAAGACCCGTTGATACGACCTGTTGCCAAGCTATTGTCATAAAATGCCGCTGCTATAGAATGCCGCTGCTTTGAATTTTACCACCTCATAATAATCTGGAGTTCAGGGATGAGTATGAGTGATCTATCTCTGTTTTTTAATTTGTCCGTCAAAGGGCTGTTTACATCTCGCTTTATCGAGATATTTTTGCCGGATTCTGCTGAGGTCGTCATGACCTATGACGCTGAATCCAAGCTGCTCTGGCAAGTGAAAAGGTATCACAGTCCCGTTGAGAGACCGGATGCCGAGAAGTGTTTTGATGGCTTAACCATTGCCGGTGTCTCGGACTGGGAAGCGGCAACGGGGACCATGCTGGTTGAGTATGCCAGCGCAATGACACAGCAACACTTTTTGTCACTGTATCGCCCAGGGGAAGATTACATCTATCTGTTCGGGAAAGACCGGAACTTTCTGGCGATAACCCCGGAAGAGGGCATCCATGAACTGGTCGGCACGGATGGTACATCCTGGCTGTTAGGCTGTAACCAGTGCGTGACGGAACAGTTCGGTGAGCAGTGTACGACAGCTGACTTTGTACGGTTCGCCTTACAAAACGGGTGGGAGTTGCGACCCACAGACTCTGACGTTTATATACGCAGCCTCGCGGATATTTTTAAAGGTCTGGACTACCATGCGGCCAGACTGCCAAATATCGAACACTCCCTGTTCACCGATCCGAATAAGGGTATTTGGGAGTTCTGGGACACGCATATTGCGGAAAACTTCAATGTTCGCGCCCGTAATCCGGTTGATGATATCCGTCCCTGCAATGTCGCCATCGATTTTGGTACCAGCAGTACCGTAGTGGCTATCGAAGAGCATGGTCAGGGTAAGCTACTGCGTATCGGTATCAAGGATTTTCATTCCGAGCCAGAAGCTAAACACTATGAAAACCCGGCGGTTCTGGAGCTGATCAATCTGAAAAACACGCTGGCGGCCTGGCAGAGTGAGGCTTACCGACCAGCGGTGAGTTGGGATGATGTGCGCTGCTCCCATGAGGCGCTGAATAATTTCCACCACAATGAAGCCAACCCCAAGGTGGTGGCCAGCATCCTCACCAAGATCAAGCAGTGGGCGCTGAGAGAGGCACTGGGTGAGCAGGTGCGTCTGACCGATCAGGAAAACGGTCAGGAGCATGTTCTGGCGCCATTGACCCTGCGGCAAACGGTTAAGGGACAGCCGTTGCTGGTTTCAGAAGAGGATCCTTTTGATCCCCTGGAGCTTTACGCCTGGTTCCTTGGTCTGAATATTAACTGGCGGGGGCGGGGTATCTTCCTCAACTACTACATGAGCTTCCCTGTCGCCTATCCGAAAGAGGTCAAAGATAAAATGCTGGCCTCTTTCCGTCGGGGTCTGCAGCGTAGTCTGCCCCAGACGTTGGTTGAGCAACCGCAGTTTGCCGAATTCTCTGTTGAAGAGCGGGCGACTGAACCGGCGGCTTATGCGGCAGCGGCCATGGATCGACTCGGCATTGAGCCTACCGACGACGGGGTTGCCTATGGGGTATTCGACTTTGGCGGCGGTACCACGGATTTCGATTTTGGTTACTACCGTCTGCCGACAGACGATGAGGAGGATGAAGGCTACGAACAGGTCTTTGAGCACGTTGGTGCTGCCGGTGAGCGCTTCCTCGGGGGTGAGAACCTGCTGGAGAATATGGCCTACCGGGTTTTCCTGGACAACCTTGATATCTGCCGGAGTCACAAAATAGCCTTTACCCGTCCGATGGATGCGGATGACTTCCCTGGTTCCGAGATGTTTCTCGACCGCACCCAGGCCGCCCAAACCAATACCGTTATGCTGATGGCGCGGCTGCGGCCGATTTGGGAGCAGGGCGAAGCCAGTAACAGCTCCGGTATCGAGAAGCTGGAACTGCTGGATCGGGATGGCAACAAGGTCAGCTGTGAGTTCTTGATCGATGAAGAACAGCTGTTGAGCTACCTCGAGGCGCGGGTAGAGAAAGGTATTCAAAATTTCCATGTTGCTCTGCACCGCTATTTTGTCAATAAACCGGACACTGTCCATATACTGCTGGCAGGTAACTCCAGTCGTTCAAAATGGGTGTTTGATTTCTTTGGTATTCACTTTGCCGAAGGCGATGATGAGGCCGATGCCCGCTATACCCGTATGCATGAATGGGTTGAGACGCTCTATGATGGCGAGGTTCCGGACATTGTGTCGTACGCCCCTCTGCCGGAAGATAAGAACAACCCTTATTCACCAACGGCCAAGACGGGCGTCGCTCTCGGGTTGCTGAACCTCTGTCCGGGTAGCGCCACAAAGGTGATCAATCAGATCAAGGAAGAGACCAACGACGATGCGCCGTTCCATTTCTATGTGGGCAGAATCCAGCGTAAGCTGTTCAAGCCCGGTTTGATCCAGGGCTCTTCGTACGGAGACTTTATTGAACTCGGCCCGGTACGGGAGCGGATCTTCCATCTGGTTCATACCCAGTCCCCAAGAGCCAATACCGGTGCGATGGCGGCAGGTGATAATGAACTGAACATCCAGAAACTGACCTTTGCCGGTAATACGGCGGGTCACAGGTTGTTCGCTCGTATCAAAGGTCCGGCCACCATTGAGGTGTGCACGGCAACAAGCCTGACCGACATCAGTGAGAATCGCTCTGAAAATCAGCGCGAACTGGTGCTGAGTTAACCGGCTTTCCCGCTACGCACTAAAAGCCCCCCGTCTTCTTTGAAGTGTGGGGGCTTTTTTGGCTCTTCCGCAGGTTGGCTGATAGCCTTTATGCTGATAGCCTTTATGCGTCGGGGCTCTGGGTCATCAACCGTACCAGTGTCGCACGAGGCTCCCGTGCAGCGTCGCTACCAATGGACAGCACCTTGCCATCAACCGGTGCCGTGTATTCCTTAATGGTATCGCCAAACATATTGAGCTGGCGGGCCACAATCTGTCCCTTCTTGACCTGGTCACCCGGTGCCACCAGAGGCTCATTGTAGCCGCCCTGCTCGGCACGGATCATGGTGGTCTTGTCACCGACAAAGGCGTCCATGGTTATGGCTGTGCGGCCTATTTTGCCTTCGATCATCTTGAGATTGATCATCACATTACGGGCGCCTTCGACAGCCCGATCAACCATATCGGTGTTAAAACCCCGTGGAGGGCCGAGCTCCAGAGTGATCGCCGGAATGCTATTTTCAACGAAGGTTGTTTCGAGTGAACCCTTTTCACCAGGGTCTTTCTTGATCTGGTCGACGGGAAACAGTTCGGCAATACGCTCGATACGTGGGTCGCGGTAGTCGGCGTAGATAAAGAACGGGGAGTCGTGGCCGGTTGCCTGACTGTGAAAATCGAAGGCATATTCCACATTGCCCTGCCAGAGTTTGTTCCACAGCAGCCAGGCATGCTGCTCGGGGCCGGTACCGTTCTCTTTACCGGGGAACAGGCGGTTGAAGTTGGTTGAAGTACCACCAGAGTTATAAGTCGTCCACTCACGGGTAATACGGTTGATGGCATTCGGGTTGGTGCCTGGTACGGCAACCACTGAACCGGATAACCTGGCAGGATCGATGCCGTCCATGATCTTCTGCACCGCTCGGATGCCATTCACTTCATCACCATGATTGCCGCTGTTAAATACCAGCTTGGTGCCGGGTTGTGCACCTTTGGCAACGATGACTGGCACATAAAAGAATTGTCCAATGCCGTCTGTTGCGCCCTGGAACATAAAACGGTGCATCTTGCCCGGCTCGAGATCAGCGATATCAAGCTGCGAAATTACGGGGACACCCTGCACTCGGTCACCGGTGTAAACGGTGTCCGCCTGAACCGTAGGAATAGCCGTACCGGTAACGACCAGACTGATAGCCAATGCTAATTTACGCATGCTTTTCTCCTGAAAAGTCCCGAACCTGTTGAAGGGGGTTGGCAGGATTCTGAGTTATGCCCAGCGGTGTTGTAAACACCACGTCTTGAAAAAAAACAGTAAGTATTGATCTGTGACATCCTGAGCAAAAATCTGCATATATATGACTTTTGTCGTTCTAATAAAAGGTTCGAGTAAAAGTTGAGATGCCGAAAAAAAGAGCCAGTTTGCATTCATAATTACAGTTATCCCCGCGTCCGGCCGAATCCATCTGCATAGGCTCACTGATGGATGGCAAAGACAGCTCACCATGAATGTTCTCAAATCGTCCGACGCAAACCCCGATACAGATATTCCGGCATCGCCTCTGCTTACCTGTCTGGTTGCTCTCACCAAAATGCTGGGCAAACCATTGAGTGCCGAATCCCTCACCGCAGGTCTACCTCTCAAAGAACAGACACTGACACCGGATCTGTTTATCCGGGCCGCGGAGAGAGCCGGCTTTGTCTCGCAGATGTTGGAACGTAAGCCCCGTGAACTGACTCAGTTGATCTGTCCGGCCATTATCCTGTTTAGTGATAATTCCGGCTGCATTCTCAAGGATGTGGACACGAAAAATAAGGAAGCCACCATTGTATTGCCGCATATTGTATTGCTGCAGGAAGGCGTGCCGGAAAATGAGGCTGAAACAAGAGTGGTGTCGTTTGCTGAACTTGAAGCGGCGAGCAACGGTTCTATTCTGCTGATCAAACGGTGTCTGGAGCACGATAGCCGCTCGCCATCCGTCTTACAAGGGAAAAGAGCCCACTGGTTCTGGAGTACCATCTTCCGGTCGCGGAAGATCTACCGGGATGTGCTGGTGGCCTCGTTGATTATCAATCTGTTAGCGCTGGCCAGCCCTTTCTTTGTGATGAATGTCTATGACCGGGTTGTACCCAATAATGCGATAGAGACTTTGTGGATGCTGGCCATTGGCTGTCTGATTGCGTTCAGCTTTGACTTCGTTCTTAAATGGCTTCGTTCCTACTGCATTGATATAGCAGGGAAAAAATCCGATATCCTGTTATCATCAAAAATAATGGAGCATGTGCTGGGGCTGGACATGGCCGCCAGACCGGCATCAGTCGGCAGTTTTGCCAAGAATATGCAGGAATTTGAAAGCATCCGGGAATTCATTACCTCCTCGACGATCTCAACCCTGATTGATATCCCGTTTACCCTGTTATTATTGGCGGTGATTTTTTTGATCGGTGGTCCTATCGTATTTGTGCCTGCCGGGGGAGTGATTGCCATTATGGTCTACAGCTTTCTGATCCAGAAGCCTCTGAAAGAGTCCATTGAAAAAACCTATCGTGCCTCAGCACAGAAAAATGCCAGTTTGATCGAAAACCTGACCGGGCTTGAATCTCTTCGCCTTTACGGTGCGGCGTCACAAATGCAGGATGTTTGGGAACGTTCGGTTGGTCATATCTCACGCTGGAGTATGAAAGGGAAGCAGCTGAGTCAATCCGCCACGCTGTTTGCCGGTTATGTTCAGAATTGCGTGACCGTTCTGATTGTGTTGGTCGGTGTCTACCTGATCAGTGCCGGTGAGGCCAGTATGGGCGCACTGATCGCCTGCGTCATGTTGTCAGGGCGTGCCATGGGGCCAATCATCCAGATTGCGAGTCTGTCGACCCGTTACAACCAGGCCCGGGCCGCACTGGAAGGGCTGCAGAACGTTATGGATATGCCAGAAGAGCGCAACCCCGAGAAAGCTTATATGCACCTCGAAAAGTGTCGGGGGGACATAGAGATAACCAATCTGTCATTTACCTATGGCGATCATCCCATCCCGGCCATTAAAGATCTCACCCTGAAAATGAAAGCAGGGGAAAAAGTGGGCGTGATCGGCAAAATCGGCTCTGGAAAATCCACGTTCGCCAAGTTGTTATCTGGATTGTATAAGCCCTCAGAGGGATTAATTCGACTGGATGACATCAATATCAACCAGATTGATCCGGCCGAACGCCAGCGGCTGATTGGTTGCGTTCCTCAGGATGTGAACCTGTTTTTTGGTACGGTCAAATACAACATTACCCTGGGGGCGGAAGATGTTGATATAGGCAGGGTCGCGGAAGTGGCCAAAATCGCCGGTGTTATGGATTTTGTGAACCTGCATCCCGATGGCATGGATATGCCTGTCGCTGAACGGGGCGCAAATCTCTCCGGAGGACAGCGTCAGGCGATCGTTCTGGCCCGGGCTCTGCTGCGTGATCCGCCCATACTGATTCTGGATGAGCCAACCAGTGCCATGGATCCGACAACTGAAGCCATGGTAATTGCTAATATTCAAAAATATTGTAATGATAAAACGATCATTCTCATTACACATAGAACCTCACTACTGAATCTGCTGGATAAACTGGCAGTGCTTGATCAAGGTGAACTTGTTGCCTACGGAGCCAAGGATGGCGTTATCGAAGCTGTCAAGAACGGTAAAATACCGATCCATTAAAGTCCGCCGGTGGTTTTGGCGGTGTTGTCTCGGGCGTGTGCTTCGCCCCTGTTTTCCCCGTTTTCGAAAGAAGGGGAGAGAGCGATGCTATTGGTTTCGTACGCCGCCGGAGTTGCAATTTATGTCCGAATCCAGTGCAGCCATGATGCTGAGTACCGCCTATCTCTCCAGATTGTTGATTCTGGGGATGGCGGGACTGTTGGTGTCGGCCATTATCTGGTCAGGATGGACGGAGCTGGATGAAATTACCAGGGGGGTGGGTAAGGTGATTCCGTCCTCCCGATTGCAAGTGATACAAAACCTGGAAGGCGGGATTGTTGAAAGCATCTTTATTGAGGAGGGTGACGAAGTCAAAAGTGGCCAGCCCTTGCTCGAACTGGATGATACTCAGTTTGCATCCAATTATCGTGAAAAAGAGTTGGACTATTTCAACAATCTGGCACGGGCTCTCCGTTTAAAGGCCGATCTGAAACATAGTGAAAGTCTAGAGTTCCCCAGCATATTGGATGAATACGCAAACTACCGCAAGCGGGAACAGCAGCTGTTTAAGAACCGCCGTAACGCCCATAAAGCGGAATTAAGTGTTATGAAACAACAGCAGTTGCAGGCGGAGCAGGAGCTAATCAGTATTCAAGCCCAGTTAAAAGTATTTAAAAAGAATCATCAGCTTTCTAAACAGGAATTTAAAATGACTCTGCCTCTGGCTGAAAAAGGAGTTGTTTCAAAAGTCCAGTTAATGAGGTTGGAGCAGGAGGTTAATAGGCTGGCGTCAGATAAGGAAAATGCTGAGCTGGCCATGCCTCGAATGGAATCTGCCATAGATGAAATAGAAGATCGGATGAACGAAGTTGTTCTTAAATATCGTACGAAAACGCTGGAAGCTCTTAAAGAAGTAGAAGCGGTTCTTGATCAGCTGGAAGAGGCGCGAAAATCTTTGGGTGACCGTGTGTCACGCACAATTATCAGATCACCGGTAAACGGCATTGTCCAGAAGCTCTATATCAATACTCTGAGTGGAGTTGTTGATCCCGGTATGGATTTGGTAGATATTATTCCCGTAGGAGATTCTCTGGAAGTGGAAATGATGGTTCATCCCCGTGATATTGCGTTTATTCGATTAGGACTCAAGGCTGTTGTCAAACTGACAGCTTATGATTTCACTATCTACGGTGGGCTGGATGGTAAAGTGGTGCATATTAGTGCCGATTCCATACAGAACGAAAAAGGTGAATCTTTTTACATTGTTAAAATCAAAACTCATAAATCACATTTGAGTGATTTTGATAAATCTTTGCCTATTATGTCCGGCATGCAGGCTGAAGTCGATATTATGACAGGGAAGAAAAGTTTATTGGCTTACCTTATGAAACCAATCCTCAGGGCCAAAAGCCGCGCATTTACTGAACGTTAGCAGGGACGCTGCAATGAAACGAAGACTATTTCAAACTGGACTTTTTTTGTTTTTCATGAGTAGCCACTTATTGATGGCGGATGAGGTTGATGAAGATGCCTCTTTAAAAGAGTTTATCAGGCAAATCTTGACAGAGCATCCCGATGTTAAAGCTGCACATAATAGGATGTTAGCGCAAAAAGCCAATGTCAGTAAGGCCAAGGCCGGTAAATTTCCCACCGTTGATATAGAAACCGCCTGGGGTAAGCAGCGCCGTAACAATCAAACGACTCGTAGTACTGGTCATGAAAATTCGCACCTGACTCGTCAGGAGCTATCGCTCAACCTGCGTCAGCCCCTGTTTGCAGGGCACGCCATAGATAATCGTATTAAACAGTCGATAAATCTCTACCAAGCGCGTGAGCAAGAGTGGTTGAGTACAACTCAGGATACGGCTTTAGCTATTGCCGAGGTTTATTTCACGATATTGTCAAAACGCAGACAGCTTGAGTTAGCCGAAGATAACCATGTTCTTCACAAAAAAATCTATGACCAAATTCGTCAACGGGTTACACAGGGGCTGGCAAGTGGCGTAGAGCTATCTCAAATGGAAGGTCGGACAGCTCGTGCAGAAGTTAATTTAATGGAGGCAAAAAATAATCTTGATGATGCCAAAAGTGAATTCTTTATGGTAACCAACCAGCTGCCAGGGAAGCTACCAGCGCCGACGATAGAAAACGAAATCCCCTACGGGTCGCTGGAGAAAGCAAAACCATTGCTTATGGAACACCCTCTGATAAAGAATGCAAATATGAAGCTAAGCGCAACAGAGAATGCTTATAACGTCAGTATTGCAGCGTACTATCCGACAGTGAATCTCGAAGTTGACCGCGTTTGGAATAAAAATGTTGATGGGGTTAAGGGGAGTGATGACAACTTCCAGATTATGCTTAAAATGCGGTATAACATGTTCCGTGGTGGTGCAGATAAAGCCGCGGTGAGTGAGTCAGCTTATCGCATGGCTGAGACGGGGGAGGTGCTGAAGAAGACGCATCGTGAACTCAATGCGATATTGGAAATAGCCTGGTCCTCTTTTCATTAC
Source organism: uncultured Oceanospirillales bacterium (assembly GCA_947040555.1). GTDB lineage: Bacteria > Pseudomonadota > Gammaproteobacteria > Pseudomonadales > Endozoicomonadaceae > Sansalvadorimonas. Next base: position 22,938 of record CAMRBW010000034.1, read on the forward strand.
CTCCAGAAGCAAAAGCCACTTCTTCAAACCTATGTTAATGCCAGCAAGCAGACTCGATTAGCTTACAAAGAGCAGTTTGAACTCGGACAACGCAGCTTGCTTGATTTGCTCGATAGTTCCAATGAGTTGTTTCAGACTCAACAAAGGTACACTACCGTTCATTATCAAGTATTGTATTCCTATGTCAATCTATTAAATGCAATGGGTGATTTGATACCTTGGCTTGAAACGCCGATCAAAGATAAATAACAGATCAATTATCATTAGTCGAAATCAGGGCTGATTTTATGCGTGGTAAAATTTTACTCTGCACCTGGATTGATGGTTGAGGCAACCAGGCTGGATTAACAGCCTATACATTGCTGAATAAAAACGGAACCCCGTCGCTGGATAGCCAGCGACGGGGTTTTTTTTTAACGCAGCTTTTTCTTAAGTGGATCTTAAGGGGATCTTAAAGGGAGTGCTTGGTGGTCAGCTCAGGGCTGTTCTCCATCACCTTGGCTTTATTCATGGATTTTAGCGCGTTGACCATCAAGGCAGAGACACCAACACCAACAATAATGGCAACGACATACATGATACGACCATCAATCACCGGCAGCACAATCGGCCCGCCATGGGGCGCGTGATTGCCGACACCGAAGACCATGGCAATGGCCGCCGCGATAGCAGAACCGGTCACGATAGAGGGAATCACCCGGAATGGATCGGCCACCGCGAAAGGAATCGCCCCCTCGGTGATACCGATCATACCCATTAACAGGCCAGCAGTACCGGCTTCACGCTCCTGCTCAGACCACAGGTGTTTGGCCAGTTTGGTCGCCAATCCCATACTGAGAGGTGGCACACAGATAGCCGCAGCAACAGCACCCATAATGGTGTAGTTGCCTTCCTGGATCATGGCGGCGCCAAAGAAAAACGCCGCTTTGTTAACCGGGCCACCCATATCAAAGGCGATCATACTACCGAGAATCAGGCCGAGCAGAACAGCGTTGGTATCGCCCATGCTGCGCAGCCATTCACCCAGTCCGGTCATAATGTCGGCAATAGGCGCACCGACCACTTTCAGCATCACAGTACCGACAATCAGGGAGGAGACGATCGGAATAATCAGAATCGGCATCACCGTTTCAACCGCACGGGGAACGGACCAGCTCTTGATCCAGCGCACCACAAAACCGGCGAGCAGACCCGCAATCAGTGCTCCCAGAAAACCAGCATTGGTGGTACCGGCCAAAGCGCCCCCCACAAAGCCAGCCACCAGACCTGGGCGTCCGGCCATACCATAAGAGATATAACCGGCCAGAAGTGGCAACAGCACACTAAAGGCGGCACCACCGATATCAATGATCAATTTCAGTATCGGAGAGTTGGAAAAGTCCGGACCGATTTCGGTCATCGGCGCAAAAGCGATCGCCATGGCAATCATGATGCCGCCGGCAGCGATAAAGGGAATGGCGTGGGAGACACCGGTCAGCAGCGCCTGCTTGATCAGGGCCAGAGCGCTTTGCTTTTCTTCTTCACGGGGTGCGATAGTTGAGGCCGCCTGTGCCGATTGGTCAGCACCGGTCACCGGTGGCAAAGCCAGTGCCTTTTCGATCAGCTCGGCACCCTTGCGAATGGGTTCTGCCACCTTGGTTCTCAGGGTCGGCAGGTGAGCGAAACGCTCGTTCCCTTTGATGGCGATGTCTGCGGCAATAATTACGGCATCAGCCTGGGCCAGCTGCTCCGCGGTCAGGGCGCCGTCGATACCTTTGGAACCCTGCTTTTCAACAAAGATCTGAATGCCCAGCTTCTTGCCGGCTTTTTCCAGATACTCTGCCGCCATATAGGTATGGGCAACACCGACAGGGCAAGCGGTGACGCAGACCACTGTCTTCATCGAAGTTATGATCGCTGCAGGCTCCTGCTGCCGCTCTTGAGCGGGACTGAGAGCGTCCAGAAATGCCTCTGGCGTGGTCGCAGCGTTCAGGGCTTCTCTCACCTCATCATCCACAAGGCGGGAGGTCAGATCGGTCAGAATATGAATATGGGTGTCGCCCTGATCTGCGGGGGGGATCGCCAGCATAACGACCAGCTTCACCGGCTCTGGACCATCAATACCTTCCCAGTCCATAGCCTGTTTAAGGCGAGCAACAGCAATACAGGCTTCTTTAACAGCGGCGCTCTTACCGTGAGGGACCGCCAGCTCTTCTCCCAGAGCGGTGGGGCCTTCGGCTTCGCGTGCCATAACTGCGTTAATAAACTGGTTTTTATCAGCCAGTTTGCCGGATGCATCCAGCGTGTCGGCAAGATAATGAATGACAGAATCCCGGTCGGAAAAATCCCGGTCCAGAATAATGTATTCAGGGCTTATGAGATCCCTGAGTTCCATAAAAAATCCTTACTGATGGGGTGTTTTAAAAGTGCGGAACAATCACATGCAATAAGGTATGTGTCAACCCATTACCGCGAATCCTGAACTGGTCTAGACTGTTGCGCAATCAAAACCAAGTGGGATTTATAAACGTGCAAATAATTGACCGTTGTGGGAGGAGGTGGCCAGGTTTTCTGGGTGCTTCTCTGGTGGCCTTGTGCAGCCCCTTCCTCGCGCAGGCGGATATCACTGATCCTATTGTCAAGCACTTACCAGTCCGCTTACCGGTGAGCAAACTCTCCGCGAAGCAGCCGTGGTTCACAACCACCAAGGAGGGAACATGGCTGGGTGGTAACGGCTATAGCTTGTTCCTGCAGAATGTTTCGCCCTACCGGCTGCTGACCGGAGCGGCGCTTCTGGTCGGAGCCCACCATTTAAGTCAGTGGCGGCAACTGAGCTGGGCTGGTAACACGATTGGCCTTATTAGTGCGGGATGGCATCTCTCAGAGGCTCTCGACAGTGCTGGCTTACTGTTTCGCAGTCAAAATGCCACCTATGTTCCCATTGATGCGTCTGAACTGAATTCATGTCTGGTGCTGCTGGCCGATCAGAGCGAAAAGGGGGGTACTGTGCTCTCTTTCCTGCGTAATCCCGTATCAGTACCGCCTGTTTTGCGTGCAGGCCAGCCACGCTTTACCCAGGCGCTTCTGTGGCTGCATGAAGAGATGACCAAACAGAACATTGACCGACTGAATATAGAGCTGTTCCAGTACGCTACCGGCCCAAGTATTAGCCTACTCTGGCGTGATAGCGAGAAGAACAAGGTTCTGTTGAATCCGGATCTGCAGTTACCCCCTGAAGGATCAAAGCTCGGGTGGTTAGAATGTCATGCTAATACCGACGATCAGGCCTTAATTTCCCCCTTGCAACCTGAACTAATGGTTCAGATTGTTGAAACAATACGACGGCGCAAAGATGATGTAGAACTGAAAATAACTCTGGTAGAACCATTAGATATTCTTCGCAGGCAGTCATCTGCCTCCTGCCTGCTGGACTCTGGCCAGAAGCTCATCACTTTGGAAACTGATATTAACAACAATGGCTCCCTGACCCGCATGAGAATCAAACAGTTGGGGGAGAGCAGCGGTCTATCCAATACACTTTGGTATGTTCCTGGCCTGTGGAGTGATGTGGGGAAGATGCTGATGAGTATCGCTTTTTTGGGCTGGCACAACTGGCATCACGGGACGCCATTTTTAGGGCGCATGTCTCCTGCTGATTAAGCAAAACAGGAATAGGCGCAACAGGGGCAACAGAGGCTCTTCTAGCAGGTAATGAAACCCTCCTTGAATCATAACTATTGACAGTAGATGACACTGGCAACAAAAAGGCAGGCAAGTTTGTGCATTTGCCGAAGAATCTGCACATTAAGTGGGCGAAGAAACTTCTTGGTACATGGATTTTCAGGATTGTCCACAAAGGAAAGTCTGTATGGGCTACACCTTATGATACTTATCACGAAAAAAACGGACTGGGCATTCCCACATGTCTGAAGAATAAGTTGGATGTAAAAACCGGAGATACGGTGCATATTCAGCCTGTTTTGTTGCCAAAGGTGAAAGATTTTACTCTAGAATTTTTTGAAAAATGTAATCTCTCATTAGCAATTATAAAGAATATATTAGTGAAAATTATTCTCGCGCAGCACAAGATTCTGGAAGTCGGTGACATCATAACCCCTACTCAGGAAGGGAAAGATTATCCATGTAGAATTACTAAGACGAACCCCGGAGAAGTTGTGTATACACCAGACAGTTCGCCTATTGTGCATCTTATAAATTCTTCCCAATAATGCCAGAAACATCAGGCAGATAGCAGCTATCCTACAGGAATGATCAATGCTCCTTACGTCTTGTTTGCGATGTCTGCCAAAATTCTCTCTTCTCAAGATCACGAAACTCAAATCCTCATTACGGTTCAGCATGGGCGATCAATGCTGGAGTTTGAGGATCATCTTCAACAGAAACTCAATGGGGCAGGTCAACTTGCATCGACGCAACAGTTTCCCCAATGTAACTTATGTTGGTGTTGCTGATGGCGCACCTGATAACGGGACATTTTTTGAGCCTTTTGTCTCTTACCAAGTGCATTTTTTCAACAGGAAACCGGGCATCCTTTTTGGGAAAAAATGAACCGGTATGGTTTTCCCATTGTTCACAATCTTTAGAGCACCATTCCAGGAATGACGGGAGGAAAACGCGAAAATTTCACCGAAAGCCAGAAGCCAGCGCCTAAAAAACAACGACTCTCGACCGTTCCGGAAAGTCAGGCTTCAAAACAAAAAAGTAGGATTCATGTACTACACCGCCGGTTCCACAGTGAAACCGGCTATGTTTGGCTAAAA
>CAMRBW010000035.1 GCA_947040555.1 uncultured Oceanospirillales bacterium
CACCTCTTCAGGCACCTCTTCAGGCACCTCTTCAGTCCCCTCTTCAGTCACCAGTGTTTATCGTTATGGCTGGTGGTACCGGTGGTCATATATTCCCGGCGCTGGCTGTTGCGGATGAGCTGAAACAACAGGGCTATCGTATTCATTGGCTGGGTACCCGCGACGGTATGGAAGCCGACCTTGTGCCGAAATATGGCTATGATATCACCTTCATGCCGGTCAAGGGTGTGCGTGGTAATGGTTTGAAAGCGCTGCTGCAAGCGCCATTCCGTGTTGCACTCTCTCTTTGGCATGGGATTCGGGTTATGCGTCGTGAAAAGGCAGTAGCTGTGCTGGGTATGGGAGGATTTGTCTCCGGTCCTGGCAGTGTTGCCGCCTGGCTGTTGCGTAAACCGCTGATATTGCATGAGCAAAATGCGGTGCTTGGTCTGACAAACAAGATCGCCAGCTGGTTTGCAACCCGTAGATTAGAAGCATTTCCCGGTGCCTTTCCTGCCGGTGCCAAGGCTATCTGTACCGGCAACCCTGTACGACCGATGATTGTTCCTGCTCAACCCGACGATGAAGGTCATCCATTACGTCTGTTGGTATTGGGTGGCAGCCGTGGTGCTGTTGCTATCAACGAATGTGTACCAAAGACACTGGCTTTGCTTGCCCGTGCCGAAGAGGGTGCCGAAATCGATGTTTGGCACCAGACCGGTGCCGCCCATTGTGAGAAAACCCGTGAACTCTATCAGAGTATGGGGATCGAAGGGCGTGTAGAACCTTTTATGGATGATATGGCCGCTGCCTACGGCTGGGCGGATCTGGTGCTTTGTCGTTCCGGGGCCTTGACCGTGGCGGAGTTGGCCAATGTGGGCAAGCCGGCCATTCTGGTGCCTTACCCATGGCATAAGGATCAGCAACAATTACGTAATGGTCGTTATCTTGCGGATAATGGTGCGGCGATCATTCTTGAACAAAGCGATATGACTGAACAAACCCTGTCGGAGCTGTTAGTGTCCTGCATAAACGATAAATCACGTTTGCACCGCATGGCGCAAAACGCTCGGAACTGTGCTTTTCCCGATGCCACGGTAACCGTTGCACGTCACTGTTTGGAGATTGCCCATGTCTGATTGGCGGCTCAGTGCGCAGGTACCAGCGTTTGCCGTACCAGAAATGCGTCGTACCAGAAACATCCACTTTATCGGCATCGGCGGTTCCGGGATGTGCGGTATTGCCGAGGTTCTCTGTCATCAGGGTTATCAAATCTCTGGTTCCGATATTCGCGCATCTTCAGTGACTGAACGTTTGAAGTCGTTTGGTATTGAAATTTTTATTGGCCACGATGGCGGCCATGTGAAAGGTGTTGATGTTGTCGTGGTCTCCACGGCGGTTCAGGAAGACAATCCCGAGCTGCTGATGGCGCAGGAAAAACGTATTCCGGTGGTGCCCCGTGCGCAGATGTTGGCCGAACTGATGCGTTTTCGCCACGGTATCGCGGTTGCTGGTACCCATGGCAAGACCACCACAACCAGTCTGTTGGCGTCTGTTCTTGGGAAGGGCGGTCTGGATCCGACCTTTGTTATTGGTGGTCGGCTCAACGCTGCGGGTACCAACGCCCGTCTGGGTGCCAGTCGCTATTTGGTGGCTGAAGCGGATGAGAGCGATGCCTCTTTTCTGCATCTGCAACCGATGGTCTCCATCGTCACCAATATCGATGCTGACCATATGAGTACCTATGACGGTGATTTCGATCGGTTAAAGCAAACCTTTCTGGATTTCCTTCATAATTTACCGTTTTATGGCTTGGCGATTGTCTGTATCGACGATCCGGTTGTTCGTGAACTGCTGCCGAATATCAAGCGTCAGGTGCTGACCTATGGTTTTTCTGAGGATGCGGATTATCGAGCCGTCGACGTACACCAAAAAGGCATGCAGAATACCTTCACTCTGGTTCGTCAGGGTCGGGAACCTGTTCCGGTGACTCTCAATATTCCAGGTGAGCACAATATTCTGAACACATTAGCGGCGTTTGCTGTCGCCTCAGAAGAGGGTGTCGATGATGATAGTATTTGTGCTGGTTTGACGAATTTTGATGGTGTTGATCGTCGCTTTCAGGTATATGGCAATTACCAAACTGGCGTTGGTGAAGTTATGTTTGTCGACGACTATGGTCATCATCCGCGAGAAGTGGCTGCGACTATTAACGCAATCCGCAAAGGTTGGCCGGATAAACGATTGGTGATGGTTTATCAGCCACATCGTTACACGCGTACCCGTGACCTTTATGAGGATTTTGTCGAGGTTTTGTCTCAGGTAGATGTTCTGTTGTTGATGGATGTTTATCCGGCAGGAGAGATAGCCATTCCAGGAGCCGATAGTCGAAGCCTTTGTCGCAGTATACGTCAGCGTGGTCGTATCGATCCGATTTTTATTCAGCGGGATGATTCTGTTGAAGCGGTGCTTGCCGATGTAATAGTTGATGGTGATTTGTTAATTACCCAGGGTGCCGGTGATATTGGTAGTCTGGCGAGTGAACTGGCGGAAAATAAGCTGGTACTAAAAAAATGAGTAATCTGAATAAACCCATGAGTGAAACAAGCAACAAAGAAAACCTCGGGGACGGCAAACACTTCGGACGTGTTGCAGTTCTCTGTGGTGGCACATCTTCTGAACGGCAGGTGTCATTAAAATCGGGTCTGCGTATTTTTACAGCGCTGAAGGATCGCGGTGTCGAGGCGATGTTAATTGATGTTGGCAGCGATCTGATTGAGCAGTTGAACAACGTCAAACCTGATCGTGTTTTTCTCGCGCTGCACGGTGGTCAGGGAGAAGACGGTACGATTCAGGCAGTGTTGGATTTTATGGGGATTCCCTATACCGGTAGCGGTGTCAAAGCGTCCGCTCTGGCGATGGATAAGCGCAGCAGCAAATTGATCTGGAACAGTTTGGGGTTGCCAACACCGGCTTCTCATCTTGTTGATGCCAGCACCGATCTGGAGGCACTTGATGTGCCGATGCCTTGCTTCGTTAAACCGAATAGTGAAGGTTCCAGTATCTGCACATTCCCTGTTTATAACCGGGAAGAGTTTGATACCGCTATTGCCAAGGTACTTGAACACAGTCATCAGGTTCTGGTTGAAGAGCTGATTACTGGCCCGGAATTTACGGTTGCCATTCTGGACGGTCAGGCGCTGCCGGTGATCCGTCTGGAGACAGACAATACGTTTTATGATTATGAAGCCAAGTATATTTCTGATGATACCCGCTATCATTTGCCCAGCGGATTAAGTGCAGAAAAAGAGGCAGAGATTCAGACTTTGGCGGCAAAGGCTTTCGAAAGTCTTGGCTGTAAAGGCTGGGGTCGTGTTGATGTGATGCAGGATGCCAATGGTGAGTTCTGGTTGCTGGAAGTGAACACGACTCCGGGCATGACTGACCACAGTCTTGTACCCATGGCGGCAAGAGAGGTGGGCTTTAGTTTTGATGATCTGGTGTTGGAATTATTGCACGTTTCTGCGAGACAAGAGTCAGCGAATAAGGAGCGGCCATGGATGCCCGTCGAGACTTCAGACAGGAAGACAGTGACCGGGTGAGTGGGGCAGAACGGCACTGTGAAACAATAGAACATGACCACAGCAGACATTCCAGACCTAAAAATACGTCAAGGACGAAGCGAGCGTCGTCGCGGGGGTGGCGGCGTATTTTTCTGGCTTTGAAAGGGATGCTGATTGGCGTAATGCTGGGCGGTATGCTGTGGTTTTTTCCTGGAGCCTGGGACTGGCTGGACAGACCCATTACCAAAGTCAGAGTCGGTGGTGCCATTCAGTATCTTGATCTTGACAGGCTGAAGGAAACCCTGATGCCATTTGTCCATAAGACCTTTTTCAGCGTGAATCTTGGGGCCATGCAAGAACATCTTCAGCAGGATTCCTGGATAGGCAGCGTCGATGTACGCAAAATCTGGCCTGGAATAGTGGAGATTGTGCTTGCGGAACAGGTTCCTATTGCCCGTTGGCAAAAGACAGATATGATCAATGCCGACAGTGAGATACTACGCTCCTGGTTAGGACATGATTTTTCAGATATGCCTGCGCTTGGCGGTCCGGAAGGACTTGAACAAGAAGTTATGCAGCAGTATTTGACCTTAAGTCATCAGCTTCGTCCACAGGGCTTGAAAGTGACAAAAGTCATACTTTCGCGAACCGGTAGTTGGAGCTTTGCTGTTGATGGCGTGAGGGTCGAGCTGGGTGGGGATGAACTGATTGAAAGAATGCAGCGCTTCGCCCGTCTTTATACCGGCTCCCTGAAGAAACAGTGGTCGAAAGTGAAAAGTATAGATTTGCGATACCGGGATGGCGCCGCCGTCGAGTGGATTAAATCTGGTGATAGGGTTGCTGGCGCGGGTAATGGTTGAGCGTTGGGCGTTGGACGAGAACCGATTGACGATGACTGCAAGCAATGACAACCGGTTTCCGGTAAATAGGCAGATCAACGTTAGATGACAGAACGACAGGTAGGTTTACGAATGACTGGCTCTGGTAGAGGAAGAACGATAGTCGGCTTGGATATTGGCACATCCAAGGTCGTTGCGCTGGTCGGTGAGATCACTGATCGTGGAACTATTGAGGTTATTGGTATTGGCACACACCCTTCTCGGGGGATGCGCAAGGGTATCGTGGTCAATATTGAATCAACCGTACAGTCGATCCAACGTGCTGTCGATGAGGCTGAACTGATGGCCGGATGCCAGATAGACTCAGTCTATGTTGGCATTGCAGGCAATCATATTCGCAGCCTGAATTCCAACGGTGTAGTTGCGATACGGGACAAAAGTGAAGTGGCAAGGGATGATATTGATCGCGTCACGGATGCTGCACGCGCTGTTGCTATTCCGGCAGATCAGAAGATCCTGCATGTCCTGCCACAGGAATATATTATTGATTCCCAGATAGGCGTTAAGGAGCCTCTGGGTATGTCCGGAGTGCGTCTGGAAGCAAAAGTCCATCTGGTTACCTGTGCGGTCAATGCAGAACAGAATATTGAAAAATGCATTGAGCGCAGCAAGCTGCGGGTAGAGGCAATTGTTCTTGAACAGCTGGCATCCAGCTACTCTGTATTGACAGAAGATGAAAAAGAATTGGGTGTCTGTGTCGTCGATATTGGCGGAGGTACGACAGATATAGCTATCTTTACTCAAGGGGCTATTCGTCATACAGCCGTTATTCCGATTGCCGGTGATCAGGTGACCAATGATATTGCCCATGCTTTGCAGACACCTCTGCAGCATGCGGAAGATATTAAAATAAAGTACGCATGCGCTCTGACCCGTCTTGCCGGAGCGGAAGAGATCATCAGAGTGCCAAGTGTTGGTGATCGCCCTGTGCGGGAGTTACCGCGCAAGGATCTGGCCAGAGTGGTTGAGCCCCGTTACGACGAGCTGTTCAGATTGATAGATGCAGAGTTGTGTCACAATAATCTGGACAGACAAATGACGGCAGGTGTTGTGTTAACGGGCGGAACCTCCAAGATGGAGGGCGTGGTCGAGTTGGCTGAAGAGATTTTCAATATGCCGGTTCGCCTTGGTGTGCCCCATAATATAGAAGGGCTTACTGATGTTATCAGGAATCCAATCTATGCGACCAGTGTCGGATTGTTGCAATATGCACAACACGGTCTGCAGGAAGGGCACATTGATATGTCTGTGGATTTATTCGATAAACGTAATTCGAATGGTGGCCTTGCGAACCGGTTTAAGAAGTGGTTGCAGAGTAACTTTTGATTGTTAACTGGAAGTCAATACAAGAAAATGGACTTAGAGAGAGAAAAGGAGAGAGTCATGGACTTTGAACTATTAGACAATGCTTCACAAAATGCGGTTATTAAGGTTGTCGGTGTTGGTGGCGGTGGCGGTAATGCGGTAAATCACATGCTCAACAGCCATGTTGAGGGTGTTGAATTTATTGTTGCCAACACGGATGCGCAGGCACTAAAACATTTGCATGCCCGTACTCAGTTGCAACTGGGTACCGGCATTACCAAAGGCTTGGGTGCGGGAGCTAATCCGGAAGTCGGCCGTCAGGCGGCTTTAGAGGATCGCGAACGTCTGGTAGAAATTCTGAGTGGTGCGGACATGGTCTTCATCACTGCGGGCATGGGAGGAGGAACCGGTACCGGTGCGGCTCCTGTCGTTGCCCAGATCGCCAAAGAGATGGGTATTCTGACGGTTGCTGTTGTTACCCGTCCGTTCCCGTTTGAGGGACGCAAGCGTACGGCCATTGCGACAGCAGGCTTGAAGGAGCTGTCGGAACATGTTGACTCCCTGATCACCATACCGAATGAGAAGTTGTTACCGGTATTGGGCAAAAATGCCAGTCTGCTGTCTGCTTTCAGTGCGGCTAATGACGTCCTGCTGGGCGCTGTGCAGGGTATTGCTGACCTTATTATTCGTCCAGGGATGATCAATGTTGACTTTGCAGACGTCCGTACAGTGATGTCTGAGATGGGTCTGGCAATGATGGGAACCGGTGCTGCAACGGGTGATAACCGTGCCGCCGAAGCGGCTGAAGCGGCGATTCGTAGCCCGCTGCTGGAAGATATCGACCTTCAGGGTGCCCGTGGCATACTGGTTAACATCACCGCAGGTAATGATTTCTCCATCGGTGAGTTTGAAGAGGTGGGTGACGCTGTTGGACGATACGCATCTGATAATGCTACGGTTGTAATCGGTACAGTGATTGACCCGGATATGAGCGAAGAGCTGCGAGTAACCGTTGTTGCTACAGGTCTTGGTCAGGACGAAGATGGTAATCCGATCAAAGCGATTACCGGTGAGTCCCAGAGAGCTGTGCGCCGGGAAACAGGTGCTGTTGACTATTCCACTCTGGAGCGTCCGGCGGTTATGCGTCAGTCGCTACGCCAGCCTGTGGCTGTAGGGGTGGAAGGTGCGCCTGCAGAGTCCCGATCGGCTTCAGAGTCAGGAGATTATCTTGATATACCTGCATTTCTGAGACGTCAGGCGGAGTAATTTCCGGCTGGTACAGCGCAGCTTTTGCCCCGTATGTTACGGGGGAACATAACACTATGTTCATATGAGTAACTTTGCTAAACTGCGCGCTTATTGCAAGATTTCAGGTTGGGCAAGATGTCTTGCAGCTTGGCTGAACGCCGGCATGACCGGCATATAGCGAGATATAAAGGCTTTACTGCTGCATTATGATCAGACAGCGAACACTTAAAAATATTATTCGAGCGACCGGCGTTGGTCTGCACTCTGGCGAAAAGGTGTACCTGACCCTGCGGCCAGCCTCTGTGGATACTGGCATCGTCTTTTGTAGAACAGATCTGGAACCCGTTGTCCAGATTCCGGCCCGAGCCTTGAATGTTGGGCAAACTACGCTCTGCACATCTCTGGAAAAAGACGGTGTGCGCGTAGATACCGTTGAGCACTTGCTTTCTGCTATGGCCGGCCTGGGTATTGATAATGCCTACGTCGATGTGACCGCACATGAAGTGCCCATTATGGATGGCAGTGCAGGTCCTTTTGTATTTCTGCTGCAGTCTGCGGGCATTGAAGAACAGGATGCACCCAAGCGCTTCATCCGTATCAAGAAGAAAGTGACGGTTGAAGAGAACGGCGTATCCGCAACATTTCTTCCCTTTAACGGCTTCAAGGTGACGTTTTCAATTGATTTTGATCACCCGGTGTTTCATGGGCTGACTCAGCAGGCCAGTATCAATTTCTCCAGTACCTCTTTCGTGAAAGAGGTCAGCCGTGCCCGTACGTTCGGTTTTATGAAGGACATTGAGTACCTTCGTTCACAAAACCTGGCTCTGGGTGGCAGTGTTGATAACGCCATTGTTGTTGATGATTACCGTATCCTCAACGAAGATGGGTTGCGTTATGATGATGAATTCGTCAAACACAAGATGTTGGACGCCATTGGCGACCTCTACCTGTTGGGCAACAGCCTTATTGGTGAGTTTATTGGTGTGAAATCTGGTCATGCCATGAACAATAAGCTACTCCGGGCTTTAATAGCCGATGAAGCTGCGTGGGAGGTTGTCACTTTTGACGATGCCGCTCACGCTCCGATCTCTTATGCGCGTCCGACAGCGATTGTTGTCTGACAGTGGCTATAAAGCACTCATTATCCAGCATGATTTTCCGTAAGGCCGTCTTCTGATGGCCTTTTTGTTGGAAAATGAGAGCAGGCGCATAGTACCCATTAGACGTATTGCGACAAGGAATGTCAGAGTGCTAGAGTGTTACAGCCTTGGTGGTTTGGTCTATTTTTTGCTGACGCCGGGATGGAAGTACACGTCATACATTTGAATTCAGGTTGGCGATGAAAGTAATCGTTGTTCGGCATCCCTATGGTAAAAGTCGCGTTTTCCATCTGCAAGGTGCCCGTTTAATTTGGGGCGCTGTTTTGGCCGTTGCTTTTCTTCTTGCCGCAGGCTTTAGCCTGTGTTGGCATATGATGAACCTCAACCGCGCAGGCGTTCTAAGCAGAAATGAGCTACAAGGGTGGCACACGGTATTGGATCAGCAGCAAAAGGCTGTGGACGAGATGCGTGGCACCAGCGTACGCGAGCTGGACGCCCTCGCCATTCAGTTGGCTCGCATCAGTGGCCAGCTTATGCGTCTTGATGCGCTGGGTGAGCGTCTGGTAACAATGGCTGACCTTTCGGATGATGAGTTCAACTTTGGCGAAGCGCCCGCTTTGGGTGGCCCCGGTGACTCCCAGGATACCACTTTGCCCTTCCAGGTTCCTGCATTCTCCGATCAGATTGACGAGCTGGCTATCAAGATAGATCAGCGTGCCGAGCAGCTTGAGGTTCTGGAATCACTACTTTTGGATAGAAATCTTCAGGATGATGTCTATCTTGCAGGTAGGCCGATTCGGAAAGGCTGGTTGTCCTCCGCTTTTGGCAAGAGAACAGACCCCTTTACCGGTAAGCAGTCCTGGCATAAAGGTATGGATTTTGCCGCAAAGGATGGTTCAGATGTCATTGCCGTAGGCTCGGGAGTTGTCACCTGGTCCGGTCGCCGAAATGGCTATGGCATATTGGTTGAAATCAACCATGGTAACGGCTATGTCACCCGCTATTCACACAATAAAGAAAATATTGTAAAGGTCGGGGACATTATCAGCAGGGGGCAGGTTATCAGTTTGGTTGGAAGCTCTGGGCGCTCTACTGGTCCACATGTACACTTCGAAGTGTTGTTGAACGGTAAGCAGGTGGATCCCACTCGCTATATATCAAGAACCAGCCGCTGAAACACTAACGGAATATTATTCGGGCATTAGATCACATTATGTTGTCATCACTCGTCAAAAAAATTATTGGTAGCAAAAATGACCGGCAGCTCAAGAGAATGGGCAAACAGGTCAAGCAGATCGGAGATCTGGAAAACGAGCTGCAGGGGCTTAGCGATGACGAGCTGAAAGCCCGAAGTCTGAAGCTGAAGGAGCGAGCTCAAGGCGGTGAAAGCCTTGATGTCCTTCTGGCTGAAGCATTTGCCGTTTGCCGCGAAACCAGCTGTCGTGTCATGGAAATGCGTCACTTTGACGTGCAGCTGATTGGTGGCATGACCCTTCACGAAGGCCGCATTGCCGAGATGCGTACCGGTGAAGGTAAAACCCTGATGGCAACGCTGGCTGTCTACCTGAACGCCCTGTCTGGCGAAGGTGTACACGTTGTTACAGTGAACGAATACCTCGCTCGCCGTGATGCCGCCTGGATGAAGCCTCTCTATGAAGCTCTGGGTCTGACTGTAGGGGTCATCGTTCCCCAGCAGGATCCGGAAGAGAAGCGTGCTGCTTATGGCGCAGACATCACTTACGGCACCAACAACGAATTTGGCTTTGATTACCTGCGCGACAACATGGCCTTCAGAAATGAAGATAAATTCCAGCGTCCGCTGAATTTTGCCGTGGTCGATGAGGTGGACTCCATCCTGATCGACGAAGCGCGTACGCCACTGATTATCTCCGGTCCGGCAGAAGACAGTTCCGAGCTGTACCAGAAGATGAACGAACTCGCGCCTCGCCTTGAGCGCCAGCATGAAGAGCTGGAAGAGGGGCAGGAAGCCACCGGTCACTACATTGTGGATGAAAAGACCCGTCAGGTTGAATTGACGGAGATTGGTCACCAGTTTGTTGAAGATGTCCTTGCCGCAGAAGGCATGCTGCCTGAAGGCGAGAGTCTCTACGCGTCCCATAACCTGAACCTGCTGCACCACGCGCTGGCGGCTCTGAAAGCCCACGCACTGTTCCAGAAGAATGTGGAATACATTGTCAGCGGTCAGGAAGTTCTGCTGGTTGATGAGCATACCGGTCGTACCATGGCGGGTCGTCGCCTTTCCGAAGGTCTGCATCAGGCTCTGGAAGCGAAAGAAAATCTGCCTATTCAGCCGGAGAGCCAGACTCTGGCCTCTACCACCTTCCAGAACTACTTTCGTATTTACAATAACCTGTCCGGCATGACCGGTACCGCAGATACAGAAGCTTACGAATTCCGCCAGATTTACGGTCTGGATGTTATCGTTATCCCAACCCATAAGCCGATGCTGCGTCAGGATATGAATGACCTCGTTTTCCTCACTATCGGGGAGAAGTACGAAGCCATTATTGCTGATATCCGTGAAACCATCGTTACTGGTTGCCCCATTCTGGTGGGTACTGCCTCTATCGAAGCCTCTGAATTGCTCTCTGCGGCACTGGAAAAAGCCGAGATCGGGCATCAGGTACTGAACGCCAAGTTCCACGCCAGGGAAGCTGAGATTATCGCTCAGGCTGGCCGTCCTGGTGCCGTCACCATCGCCACCAACATGGCCGGTCGTGGTACCGACATCATCCTCGGTGGTAACTGGGAAGCAGAAGCGGCCAAGCTGGAAAACCCAACCGAGGAACAGCTGGAAACACTGAAAGCTGAGTGGAAGACGGCACACGATGCTGTTTTGGCTGCCGGTGGTCTGCATATCATCGGTACTGAGCGTCACGAATCCCGCCGCATCGACAACCAGCTCCGGGGTCGATCCGGTCGTCAGGGCGATGCCGGTTCCTCTCGCTTCTATCTCTCTCTGGAAGACAACCTGATGCGTATCTTTGCCTCTGACCGGGTGAAGGGCTTTATGACCGCATTGGGTATGGAAAAAGGCGAAGCGATTGAGCACCGCATGGTGACCAACGCCATTGAAAAGGCTCAGCGCAAGGTTGAAGGTCGTAACTTCGATATTCGTAAGAACCTGCTTGAGTATGATGATGTTGCCAATGATCAGCGTAAGGTGGTTTATACCCAGCGTGATGATCTGCTCTCCTCCGAGGGTGTGAGTGAAAGCGTAAGCAGTATCCGTGAAGAGGTTGTTAACAGCATCATTGATGAGTTTATTCCGCCTCAGAGTCTGGAAGAGCAGTGGGATATTGATGGTCTTGAGAAGCGTATCGCAGCTGAGCTGAATGAACAGATGCCGATCAAGCACTGGCTGGATACTGAAAATGCTCTGGACGAAGAGGGTCTGCGTGGGCGTATCCTCGACAATATCGTAGCGTCTTACGAGCAGAAAAGGCAGGTGGTAGGTGCAGAAGCTCTGCAATCTTTCGAAAAGCACATTCTGCTGCGTGTTCTCGATGACAAGTGGAAGGAGCACCTGGCCACCATGGATCACCTGCGTCAGGGTATTCATCTGCGCGGTTACGCCCAGAAGAACCCCAAGCAGGAATACAAGCGTGAAGCTTTTGAGCTGTTCTCCCAGATGCTGGCTGATATCAAGCACGAAGTGATTCGCATCCTCTCCTACGTACAGGTACAGCAAGATGACCGTACAGAAGAGATGGAGCGTCAGCGTCGTGAAGAGCTGGCGCGTCAGATGCAGTTCGAGCACCAGGATGCTCAGGCAGTAGCCCTGGAGGGTGAGCAGGACGGCGAGCAGAAGCCTCAGGAGCCTGTGGTACGTGAAGGTCGAAAGATTGGCCGTAACGAACCCTGTCCCTGTGGTTCCGGCAAAAAATACAAGCAGTGCCACGGCAAGCTTGATTAATTAGCCTGACCGTTCAAAAAGCCTTTTATTTGCAGATATGCAGGTGAAAGGCTTTTTTTTATCTTTTTCTTTTGGCAGATAAGGTGTCAGATGACCTCTACGTGCAAATCCCTCCATGTCGTTGCCGCTGTTATTCTGGATGAAAACGACAATGTCCTGATTGCCCGTCGTCCATTGGATAAGCATATGGGTGGTTTATGGGAGTTTCCCGGAGGTAAGGTTGAGCAGGGAGAAGCTGTGACCGATGCTCTCTGTCGTGAGTTGGATGAAGAATTGGGTATTCAGCCCACATCCTGGGAGCCGTTGATTCAGGTTAACCACAGCTATCCGGATAAAACTGTATTGCTTGATGTATGGACGGTGACGTCTTTCACTGGAGAGGCTTATGGGAGGGAGGGGCAGCCGGTGCAGTGGGTTTCGAGAGAGGAGCTTGTTAACTTTGAGTTTCCGGAAGCTAACAAGCCGATCATAGAGGCTGCACTCGTAGGAGTGAGCAGACAGGATCGATCCTCCCGACGCTCTCAGGGCTGACAAAGGGCGATCATGGTTGTCTGAGAGGCTTCTCTGATTGTCCTCGGTTTTTATTTATGCGATGGCATGGTGGTGGATACCAGTGTGTGCTGTATCTCATGATCGGATGTGATCAGATAATGGATAGGGTCCACAACCGGTGCAGTATGTCTTGCTTTAATTTTAGCTCCACACTGATGAAGAAACTTCGCTGTCTGGTTTTGCTGCAAGAGAATGGCAATGGATAAGGGAGACCTGCCGCATTGAGTGGATAATGCGTTAATATCGACTCCAGCACTTAAAAGAATGGTTATAATTTCACCGTGATCAAATTTGATCGCTTCATGTAACGCATCACCGACACGAGTTGTGGCACCCGCAGCTATAAAATCGTACACAATCTCTAAGCGGCCACAGCGGGCAGCCATAGTCAGAGGTAAAATCCCGTTCTGGCAGTTTTGGTTGACAAGTGTGGAGGCATGCTGATGCTGGAGCAAGATTTTTACCACCATCCTGTGGCCCTTTATGATAGCTAGATTCAGGGCAGTAGTACCTTCTTTACCTTTCATGAAAATACTGGCACCGGCCTCAAGAAGGCTCGTTACTACCGCATCATGACCGTTGTAGGCAGCATGGGTCAGGGCCGTCAAAGAATCGTTCTCATCTTGTTCGTTGATATTTATTTTGCTCTTGTAGTTCAACAAAATTTGTATGATTTCGTTGTGACCTTTTATAGCGGCGAGATGCAGAGCATTCAAGCCATTCTTCTTCGATGTAAATTTTATATCAGGTTGGCTGGCCAGATATTTTACAATATTCGTACTGTTTGCATTGGATGCAAGGCAAAGTAAGGAGACCGGTTTATCGATCCCTTTGATCTTGATTTCTTTGTTAAGGTTACTTTGCTTTATTGCTACGAAATTTTTAATTATGTCTAAGTTATCATTCTGGCAGGCTTGCAGAACAAACGACAAAGTACGATTCTCCCCATGGGCGTAACTTATCAGCCACAGGGAAAATATTGCGCAATAAACTGTTATCACTACCTTCATGTTGATCCCCCTATCTACAGCCACATTAAAGACTATCAAATGTAGTTGTGCCAGCGAGCTACGGGGGGATCGGGCTATTCCTCAAGCGGAAACAGCCCTTTTGGCCTATTTCAAAGCCCTACTTCGGTTGGGTTCTGAATGCGGCCGGTCTTGTCACCGGTCAGGCGGCTATTACGAGAGGTGCCGATAATCACTGACGGATTGGTCAGCGACGGATTCGGCAGTGGTGCCACATCAGCACAGTCGCCATATTTAGCACGCAGCTCGTCGATTGGGCCAAACTCCAGTGCCCGCAGTGGACAGGATTCGACGCAGATCGGATTCTTGCCCTGTTCAACCCGGTCATAACAACCATCGCACTTGGTCATATGCTTCTTTTCATGGCTGTACTGGGGCGCACCGTAAGGGCAGGCCATTTCGCAGTAACGACAACCTACACAGACATCGCCGTCTACAACCACCAGACCATCTTTTTCCCGCTTGTGCATAGCACCCGTCGGGCAGGCTTTGGTGCAAGCTGGCTGGGCGCAATGGTTGCAGCTAATGGACATATAATAAGCGAAAACATCATTGGAGAAGGTGCCGTCTTCGTGTTGTATCCAGTCACCACCGCCATATTCATAAACACGTCGCCAGTTCACACCAACGGGCAGATCATTATCATCTTTACACGACAATTGACATGTTTTGCAACCGGTACACTTGCTGGTATCGACATAAAAACCGAGTTGGGTCATCAGTGCGTTCTCTTTAGCCAGTCTCAAGAATCAGGGTTGAACCCTGGCTATCTCAACCAGCATGGTGTGTTGGGGATTGCCCTTGGACAGTGGTGTTGGACGCTGGGACGTCAGGGTGTTAATCGCGCCACCCATATCAACTCCCTTGCGGTTAGGGCGATACCAGGCACCTTCACCCAGGGCCATTACACCGGGTATTATGCGCGGAGTTACTTTGGCAAGAACTCGTGTTTCACCGCGATCATTCCACAGACGTACCGGATCACCGTTGTTAATTCCTCGGGCTTTAGCATCAATTGGGTTGATCCATACGCCATCGATCACCGCTTCACGCAATACGGCAACGTTATGGTAAGTGGAGTGAACCCGACCCTTAGTATGAAAACCAACCAGCTGTAGTGGGTAGTCCTTGGTCTTGGGGTCCAGATGGCTCTCCCAGGTGGTCACATACTGTGGAATCGCACTGATTACGTCGCCTTTCGGCAGCTGCCACTGTTCAGCTATCTCGGCCAGTTTGGTGGAGTAGATCTCGATTTTTCCGGACGGTGTGCCCAGAGCGTGTTTCACCGGATCATTACGGAAATCTTCCAGTGCTATACGACCATCTTCTGATGCCAGAACCTGGAACGGACCCTCTTTTTGTAGCTGTTCAAGCGCCGGTAGTCGTGCATCTTTCGCACGAGCTCCGTCGTATAGATGCTCGACCCACTGCTCATGGGTACGACCTTCAGTGTACTTCTCTTCGATATCGAAACGCTTGGCCAGTTCGGTACACATTTCATAGGCACTGCGACACTCGTACAGCGGCTTAATGGCTGGAACCAGTGGCACAACCGCCCCCATAGAGCCGGAAGCGTAGCCGTCGGAGCTTACTTCGGTGTTCTCGATAGTGGTGATGTCCGGCAGCAGCAGATCGGCAAAACGGGCGCTTGGCGTCATGTGGTTATCGATAACCACGAGAAACTCGGCCAGCTTTTCGTTACGCAGGATCTCTGTCGTCTTGTTAATATCAGAGTGCTGGTTGACCAGCATGTTACCGGCATAGCTGATAATAAACTTGATCGGGTTCTCCAGGCGTTCCGCACCTTGAATGCCGTCGGTCTTGTCAGTCATCTCGTGGGCGCGAGTGATGGCATCGGTCCACAGGAAGAAGGGAATCTTTACCTTAACCGGGTTGCTGTCATGGGGCAGGGTTGGCACCGGGTAGCTGTAGTTAGCCGGCATATCGCCGGTATGCGTACCTGGCAGACCAATATTACCGGTCAGGATCGGCAGCATAACAATGGCTCGGGTTGTTTGTTCACCGTTAGCCTGACGCTGAATACCGGTACCCTGAACAATATAAGTCGGTTTTGTTGTACCGATCTCCCGAGCCAGTTGAATAATCTTTTTCGCCGGAATGCCGGTGATTTTTGCGGCCCATTCGGGAGTCTTGGCAATACCATCCGCGCCTTGTCCCAGAATATGCGTCTTGTAACTGCCGTTCGCAGGCGAACCTTTTGGCATGGTCTTCTCATCGAATCCCTGGCAATACTGATCCAGGAAGGTTTGATCAACCAGCTTCTCTGTGATCATCACGTAAGCCATGCCTTCGACCAGTGCCGCATCGGTTCCCGGGCGAATGGAGATCCACTCATCTTCTTTACCCAGCATGGTATCGGTATAGCGTGGGTCGATGATAATGGTGCGCACATTACTTTCGCGCAGAGCCTCAGTGTGTTCGTAGATTTCGCCGCCGCCACTCATGCGAGTTTCGGCGGGGTTGTAGCCGAACATTACCAGCAGTTTGGCGTTCTTGATTTCTGAGGTATAGCTGCCGGTGGCGGCAGATTTTGTGGAGCCATAGGTAAACGGCAGGGCGTACTGAATCTGACCCCAGCTGTAGTTGCCGTAATAGGCCAAATAGCCACCCACCATATTTATCAGACGCTTGAATGCGTGCTGACCATCGGTACGGTAACCTTGAGTACCGGTGCCGTAGGTGAAGAATATGGAGTCATTGCCGTAGGTATTGATGGTGTACTTGAGCTTGTCTGCCATCAGATCCATCGCCTCGTCCCAGCTGATGCGCTCAAAGCGGCCTTCGCCACGGGCACCCACCCGCTTCATCGGGTATTTCAGACGATCAGGGTTGTAGACACGATGCTTGATGGAACGACCACGGAGACAGGCACGGATTTGGTGCTTTCCGAATGTCTTGTCGTCACCACGGTTATCGGATTCGATAGAGGTAATAACACCGTTATCGGTATGAACCTGCAGAGCACAACGGCTGCCACAGTTCACCATGCAGGCGGACCATGTCGTTTTTTTATCGGAAGCGATCACGCTCTTTTCAGCTGATGGGGAGGCTGTGGCTTTCAGTGGCAGTGCAGAGCCGACAATTGCCGCACCGCTAATGGCCGTTCCCCACTTCATAAAGCTGCGACGCTTCACTGGTGCAAGGATGGTTTTGTCCAGCCAGTTTTCCATAAAGCGTTCCCATCAGTCGGTTAAAGAATAGTGTGTAATAGCCATACATTTATACCCCGATGGGCTTTTCACAATAACCGGTAAAAGCACTGAAAAAGGTATGTGTTTTTGAGTATGAGCTGTGACCTTGTTGGTAAAGTTGGCACTGTTCGGTAAAAGCAGCAGAAGTCAGGAGGGTATGCAGGGATTTTGTGCAGGGAGGTAGGTGATTGAGGAAGGTAATGAGAAAAAATACTTCTGCCGTCTTATAAGGTGGAGGCGAAGAAACAGACCAGGGGAGAACCGTTTTCAGCTATTAGCTGATTGAAAGTCTGCTTTGTCTGGGTTAGTAGAAAAATGAGAAGAGGCGACAGCTATGCTGGCTCAGGAGGCTTATCGTTCTTCATAAGACCAAAGTTCTACAGATAAATGGGGCTTTTTCCCATATTCTTAATAATATTCGTATAAACAACATTTAATAAGGGGTAATAAGATTATGGGTATTTTAAATGTGATTAACAGTAATTTAAATTTATATAAGGTGGCTGATTTTAATATTGTTAAAACTTTGGAGAAAGCTTTTTCATGGGCTGATAAAAGAATACAAATAATTACTGCTGCAAAATCAACCTTTTCATCTAAAAAAAATGCCGAATTAGATGGGTCAATAAAAAAACGAACAATCACAAATAAGGATGAATTTGTTTCAATTGCCCCAGAAAGCGGGAATGCCCATCAAAGTACTAAAAAGCAAAATGAAAAAAATGGGAAGGTATCTACAAGCCAGCTTGACAAACAAAATAAATCCTTCGGGGGGGGCGGTCTTCAAAAGATACAAGAAGACCTGGCTCCTTTCAGTAAGGATCGGCAAACAGGCGCCAAAATAAGGGAGGTCGACGGTACAACTCTTCCTCTGGAAGGCTCGACTTTGAGTGGAAAAGACGCATCCGAATTAAAAGAATTGATAGATTCCAAGGATAAAGAAATAAAGGAGGTCAAAAAAAATTGTAATGTGCTGAATAGTACAAATCTCTTGATTCTTCGTAGAGAAAAAATAGTGCTCAAAAGAAAATTAAAACAGGTGGTTGATCAAAATCGTAGGGCAAACCAAGTGTCAGCTTCCACACAGCCCAGTGTTTCCGTGGAAGAGGATTACAAAAACGCAAATTCCCCAGTAGGAAAAAAGCAAAATGAAAAAAGTGGGGTGGTATCTACAAGCCAGCCTGACAAACAAAATAAATATTCCGGGGTGGACAGTCCTCAAAAGCTACAAGAAGGGTTGGATTGTATCAAGAAGGACTTACATGAGATTCGGCAAATATACAGTAAAATAAGGGTATCCTATACTGAGGAACTGCAAGAATTAAAAAAACAACTGACTTCCAAAAAAGAAGAAGGATGGGAGATTGATGCAAAATTGTATAATATCCTTGGAGGGTTGCCAAAGCTGCCGTTGACGAAAGAGGTATTTGAACTTAATACAGAAAGCAAAAAGATCAAAAAGGAAATAGCAAAATTGGATAGGGGAATAGAAGTATTACAGAGTGAACTCAGAGTTGATGATGAAAGCACTGTGTCTGACCAATAAACTGACACAGATATTGATGATGTAATGAGGCAAATAGAGAGCCAAAACGGATGATCGTTCAGAACATGTGACAGATGATCAGAAACAGGGCACATGGATATAATTGTTTAAAAAAATCGGACAGATATCCCATTTCTGCATCGTTTAATTCGGTGAAACGTCCTGAGTGCCACAGTCAGATGATCAAACTGTGGCACTGTTTTTAGTAGTGTTCAGGATTATCCAGACTTTCCGACATAAAATCATCAAACTGGCTACTGCCAGCGATTTTATGCTCCTCGGCCGCCCAGGCTCCCAAATCAATAAGACGACAGCGATCAGAGCAGAAGGGACGATATTTGCTCTCTGGCTTCCATTCTACGGATTTGCCACATTGCGGGCACTTTACCTTGGTACATTTCGTAGTAGACGACATAGCTCTTGTTCCTCGATGTAATCCTGAAAAAAGAAAAGACCTGATCGCTCAGGCCTTTCTTTTTAACCACTCAGCAAATTCCTGCTATTGATGAGCAGACATGCTGGGTGGTTTCGGGGTGTCCTCCCCCAGCAGGCCGAAGGTGAGTGTGCTGAGCAGCCCCGGATCGACATCATTGTAGACACGATAGCCGTTAAACTGACCGTCCTTGTCCAGCATCTTGCTGGTGGGGAAGTTGGTTTTCAGTACCGCCAGCGACTCATTGGCCGGTGTGTTCAGACCCAGATGCTGGTAGCCCTCGACCATGATGCCGAGCGCCTCTTCAACAGCGGTGGTGCCCTGCAGATGCTCGACGATGTAGCGGCCACGGTTGATCGCCGCCACATAGGCCTTGCGCTTCATGTAGTATTCAGCGACATGCATCTCATAGAGCGCCATGCGGTTACGCAGGGCGATCATACGCTGACGGGCATCGGCGGCATAACGGCTGCTCGGGAATCTCCGCAGCAGTTCGGTGAACTCGGCAAAGGACTGGCGTGCCTGACCGGGGTCGCGTTCGGAAATATCGACCGGAAGATAACGCTCAATCAGACCAAGGTCGGCGGTGTTGGATGCCAGACCGCGCATATAAAAGGCGTAGTCGACGTTGGAGTTATTAGGATGCAGGCGAATAAAACGCTCAGCAGAGGCCCGTGCGGCTTCCGGCTCGGTGTTGCGGAAGTAGGCATAGACCAGATCCAATTGTGCCTGTTCGGCAAAAGGACCAAACGGATAACGGGATTCGAGAGCCCGCAACGTATCGACAGCCGCTGAGAAGTTTTCTGCTTCCAGCTGTTCATTGGACTGTTGATAAAGTTGCGCCTCGGTAAGGTTTTCCGGCACCTTGACATCTTGGCTGGAGCAGGCTGTGAGCAGAAGGCTCAGAGCCAGTACGCATAATTGTTTTGCTGGTCGCATCAGTTATCCCTGGAGTACTTGTTCGGTGTATTCCGTCCGCCCCTGAGTCAGACTTGCTGTGATACACTACTCAACCAGCCTATTTAATCACAGCGCAGGGGCTAATCACAGCATCAGGGCTTGCCAAACTGCTGAGTCTCCTGCTTTAGCCTGTTTACTGTAAAGCTATGGCTGGTGCTTTGACAATTCTCTCGACGTCTCTCGACGACTATTGTAACGGCTGTAACGGCTATTTTGTTTTTTTTGTGGGCTGGCCGTTTACGAAAATGTGAACGATCAGCCTCTTAACTCACTGGGATATTAGCTCGAATTTATGGCTGAACAGATAAACCTTGAAGCTGTTGTACCTGCAGAACTGGGTGGCAAACGCCTGGATCAGATTGCTTCACAGGTGTTTTCAGATTACTCCCGTTCCTCCTTGCAGGAGTGGATTCGTTCCGGCGCCTTGACAGTAAACGGTGCTACCAAGCGTCCGAAGGATCGTCTCTACGGTGGTGAGCGTCTGGTTCTGAATGCAGAACTTGAAGATGATGGTCGCTGGGAACCTGAGAACATTCCTCTTGATATCGTCTACGAAGATGACCATATCATCGTTATTAACAAGCCCCGTGGTCTGGTTGTTCATCCGGGCGCAGGTAACTGGTCCGGTACCCTCCTGAACGCGTTGCTCTACCACTGCCCGGATATCGCCTCTGTGCCCCGTGCCGGTATTGTTCACCGTCTGGATAAGGACACCACCGGCCTGATGGTGGCGGCAAAAACCCTGCAGGCGCAGACCGATCTGGTAGAGCAGCTGCAGGAACGTACGGTGAGTCGCGAATATGAGGCGGTGGTCTACGGTGTGATGAGCGCCGGCGCTGAAGTGAATCAGCCCATCGGTCGTCATTCGACCAACCGTCTGAAGATGGCGGTGGTTCACAGCGGCAAGCCCTCGGTGACCCACTACCGGGTTCTGGAACGTTTCCGTGGTCACACCTATATTCGGGTGCAGCTGGAAACAGGCCGCACCCACCAGATTCGTGTGCATATGAGTCACCTGCGTTATCCGCTGGTGGGTGATACTCTTTACGCCGGTGCTCCTCGTTTTCCAAAAGGGGCAACGCCGGAGCTGGTGGCTATGCTGAAGGGTTTTGACCGTCAGGCGCTACACGCTCGCAGGCTCGGACTGGTGCATCCGGCCACAGGAGAGTACATAGAGTGGGAGAGTGAACTGCCTGAGGATTTTCTCACTCTGCTGGATGTGCTCGAAGAAGATACACAGGCGCTTATGGAATAACCATTAATGATCGTGAAGGATGATTACCTGATTCCGGACTGGCCTGCACCTGCGAATGTGCGTGCGTTTGTCTCCACCCGTCGGAACAGTCCAAAGGGGCCGCTTATGAATGGCCCTCGTGACGCAGTGTGGGAAGGGCAGCGCCGGGCGTGGTTATCATCCTGGGGCGATCAGCTGGTTGCCGAGTGGGGCTGGAATACCCAGCCCTGCTGGATGATGCAGGTACATGGCTCTCAGGTGGTGTCTGCCAGCGTTCCCTTTGGTACGGAAGCGGATGGGGTCTGGACCGACCAGCGTAATATCCCCTGCGCGGTGCTCACGGCGGACTGTTTGCCCGTCATTTTCTGCAACCGAACCGGCACCAAAGTCGCTGCCGCCCATGCCGGCTGGCGAGGATTGGCTGGCGGAGTGCTGGAAAACACGGTGGTCGCTCTGGACGAAGCACCTGAGAATCTGATGGCCTGGTTTGGTCCGGCCATCAGTCAGCCCCATTTTGAGGTGGGGCCGGAAGTGCGGGAGGCGTTTGTTACCAATGATGTCGGGGCAGTCAGTGCTTTTATCAAAGGCGACGGTGATCGCTGGTTTGCTGATCTCACTCTGCTCGCACGACAGCGGCTGAATGCTATCGGGCTGACCGATATTTATGGCGGCAATGAGTACTGCACCTTTCAAGATGCTGATCTTTGCCATTCCTATCGACGGGATGGTGTCACAAGTGGACGTATGCTGACGGCGGTCTGGCTGGCAGTTTGACAGGCCCAGTCGTTTTTCTTGTTCCGGCTGTGATCCGTATTGCGTCCTGCTGGGAGGGGTGATCCAGACACCACACCTTGAAAATCATCCAATCACCCTCATATTCATAGATAACAGATTTTGTACATGAATTAAGAGGGAGCGGCAATGCGAGAGTTAACCAGCAAACTACACTCAGCGCTATCAGATGCCCAGTCTCTGGCTATCGGCAAGGATCACACCGGTATTGAACCGGCTCACCTGCTCCAGGTTATGCTGGATCAGCAGGGCGGCTCAGTGCGACCGTTGCTGGCTCAGGTCGGCTTTGATATTGCGGTTGTTGCCCAGGGGCTGTCGGGTATTATCGATAAATTCGCCGTCGTACAAACCCCGACCGGTGATATGCAGCCTTCCCAGAATCTTATTCGTCTACTTAACCTTGCCGACAAGCTGGCCCAACAAAACGACGACCAGTTTATCAGCAGTGAAACCTTGTTGATCGTGATGATGGATGATAGCGGGCCTATGGGTCAGCTGCTCCGTGACCAGAGTGTTAGCAAAAAGGCACTGGAAACCGCCATCAAAAACCTGCGCGGCGGAGCCAGCGTTAATGATGCCAATGCCGAAGAGAGTCGCAATGCCCTCTCGAAATACACCGTTGACCTCACCGCCCGTGCTGAAGAGGGTAAACTCGATCCGGTGATTGGTCGTGATGACGAAATTCGTCGTATAGTGCAGGTGCTCCAGCGTCGCACCAAGAATAATCCAGTCATTATCGGTGAGCCCGGTGTGGGCAAAACCGCCATTATCGAAGGCCTGGCGCTGCGGATTATCAATGGCGAAGTGCCGGAAGGTATTCGTAATAAACGTATTCTCTCCCTTGATCTGGGCGCACTGCTGGCCGGTGCCAAATACCGGGGTGATTTCGAAGAACGCCTGAAAGCGGTGCTCAATGATCTCTCCAAGCAGGAAGGTCAGGTCATCCTCTTTATTGACGAACTGCACACCATGGTCGGTGCCGGTAAGGCGGAAGGGGCCATGGATGCTGGCAATATGCTCAAGCCGGCACTGGCCCGTGGTGAGCTGCACTGCGTGGGGGCGACGACACTGAACGAGTATCGTCAGTACATCGAGAAAGACGCCGCGTTGGAACGTCGTTTCCAGAAGGTGCTGGTGGATGAGCCTTCGGTAGAAGACACTATCGCCATACTGCGTGGTCTGAAAGAGCGTTATGAAGTTCACCACCATGTCGATATCACCGACCCGGCGATTATCGCGGCCGCCAAGCTCTCCCACCGCTATATCACTGACCGACAGTTGCCCGATAAGGCCATTGATTTGATCGATGAAGCGGCCAGCCGTATCCGTATGGAGATCGACTCCAAGCCGGAGTCTATGGATAAGCTCGAACGCCGCTTGATTCAGCTGAAAATCGAGAAAGAGGCGCTGAAGAAAGAGCAGGACGATGCTTCCAAAAAACGTCTTGCGGTTCTTGATAGTGAAATTTCGGATCTGGAGAGACAGTATTCTGATCTTGATGAGGTCTGGACCGCGGAAAAAGCAGTGCTCTCCGGTGCCCAGAAGTTCAAGGAAGAAAAAGAGAAGCTGTTGTTGGAGTTGGAAGCGGCCAACCGTGCCAGTGACTTTGCCAAAATGTCTGAGATTCAGTACGGCAGGCTGCCGGAGGTCGAGAAGCAGATTCAACTGGCTCAGGATGCGGAAACCGTACCGATGACGCTGTTGCGTAACAAAGTGACCGACGAAGAGATTGCCGATGTCGTCAGTCGCTGGACCGGTATTCCCGTCAATAAAATGCTGGAAGGTGAGCGGGAGAAGCTGCTGCGTATGGAGGAAGAGCTGCACGGTCGTGTTATTGGTCAGGATGAGGCCATTCATGCGGTGTCCAATGCTGTGCGCCGCAGCCGGGCAGGGCTTTCTGACCCTAACCGTCCTAACGGCTCCTTTATGTTCCTCGGCCCCACCGGGGTGGGCAAAACCGAACTGTGCAAGGCTCTCGCCGCCTTCCTGTTTGATACGGAAGAAGCGGTGGTACGGGTCGATATGTCCGAGTTTATGGAGAAGCACTCGGTTGCCCGTCTGCTGGGTGCGCCTCCCGGTTATGTGGGCTATGAAGAGGGTGGTTACCTGACCGAAGCTGTACGTCGCCGTCCTTACAGTGTGGTGCTATTGGATGAAGTGGAGAAGGCGCACCCGGACGTCTTTAATATTCTGCTGCAGGTGTTGGACGATGGTCGTTTGACCGATGGCCAGGGCCGTACTGTCGATTTCCGCAATACCGTGGTGGTGATGACCTCCAACCTCGGTTCTGATCTGATTCAGACGTTACAGAATGATGAGTTTGAAACCGTCAAGAGTACACTGATGGAGGTGGTGGGTCAGCACTTCCGGCCGGAGTTTGTGAATCGGATTGATGAACTGGTGGTCTTCCATCCCTTGGCGAAGGAACAGATTCTCGGTATTGCCGATATTCAGCTTGACCTGTTGCGTGAGCGACTGGAGGAGCATGATCTTGCTCTGGAGATATCGAAAGCGGCGATGGAGATGATCGCTGAAGCCGGTTTTGATCCTGTCTATGGGGCCAGACCCCTGAAACGGGCGATTCAGCGCAGTATTGAAAACCCGTTGGCTCAGGCGATTCTGAAAGGGGAGTTCCCTCCCGGCTCAACTATTACGATTGATGAGCAGGATGGGCAGATGGTGTTTGTTTAGTGCTTGTTCATAATTCATCGTTGCTGTTGCTGCTGTAGCCGGAAGAGGTTGTATCATTGTCCTCGGAGCGGGCGTCTTGCTCCGGGGAGCCTGTACTGTTGGAACCGTCATTTTGTGCCAGAAGAAGACTGTTTAATGTGAGGAGCTTTTGTTTGAGCTCGTTTACTTCGGAGGTCAGCTCTTCGATCTTATCTTCATGTTGTTTTTTGACTTTGATCCATCCTTCTGCGGCTTCGTACGCGAAGTTTTCTGGTATGGTTTTCAGTTCGACTTGATGTTTTTCTTCAGAGTTCTTTAATTTTTCATTGAGTGTGTGAACCTCTAGCTTGAGCTGCTTTATTTCCATTACTCCTTTAGCTTTTTCTTCTAGCTCCTGTTCCATGTCTTGTACTTCTTTTTTGAATTCTTTTAGTCTGCTTTGGTGTATTTCTCTCTCTTTCTCAAGAGTCTTACGCTCTTGTCTGATTATATTGTCAAGTTCTTGCTCATGACTTGCAGAAGTGGTCTCCTCATTTGTTTCTTGTCGCAGTACTCTAAGTTCCTTGTCTTGTTGTTCTATCTGTCGGTAGAGTTTTTCTTTGTTGTTTTCATCCTCTTTAATATATTCTTCTTGCCTTGTAATAGTCTCGTTTCGTTCTTGCTCAAGTTGCTTTGAGTGCTCTTGTATACTATTTATTTCCTTTTGGAGATGGCTCAGTTCTTCACCTTTTTCACTTGCCTGTTGTGTAAGTGCAATGTTTTGAGATTGAAGTTTTTCCAGTTCTTTTGTTATGGTTTTTTGCTGTATTTTTAGGCTATCGATTTTCTCGTTGGCATCTTTTAGATCTTGTTCGGCTTTTTTTAATGCACGACTATGTTTCTTTCTCTCGCCATCTGCTTTTTGTATGTTTTGATATTCCTGGTGCTGAAGTTGAAGATCGGCGTTTTGTTGCTTTTGGAGATTCAGCTCTTTTTCCAGAGTTTTAATTGTTGCGTTTGAAGTTTTTAATTCTTTTACGTTTTCATTTAGTAGTCCTGCATTTTTTTCGGTTATCGATTTAAGTGTCTGCAAATTGTTGGTTGTTGCCTTCCTCTGCTCATCCTTGTGTCTGAAAATTTCCTGTTCAAGTTTTTTTAGTTCTTGCTCCTTGTTCTTGAGCTCTTGTGTCGTTTGGGTGAGCTGTTCTTGATGCTCTGTCGCTTGTTTGGCAGCAGCAGATGTTTGCGTTTCTAATTGAGTGTTGAGTTTCTTAGTTTGTTGCTCTTTACGTTTTAGATTCTCTTTCGTTGCGGCGATTTTTGATGCGGCGGCTTTCAGCTGTTGCTGAGTCTGTAATAGTTGCTTATCTTTAAGCTGAATCTTCTTTTTCAACTTGCTGATATCATTTCCCATATTACGGTGTTCTTGCTTGAAATGTTCACTAAATTTGGTGTTCTGCTCGTTTTCAGTCTGGGTTTTTTTCAGTTGTTGTTGAATTGCTATATTTCTTTGCTGGCTTTCGGTCAGTTGCTGCTGATAGTTTTGCAGCTCATCCTGAGTTCTTCGAAACTGTTCTTCCTTTTTAGTAAGCGTAGGGGTGTAGCTGTCACTCTCCACGTGTTGCGGTTGCGAGTGACTCACAGTTGCGTTGCTGTGTGCGTTAGCAGTAGACGGTTTAGTTCTGACCGTTACGGATGGTGTTCCTGGTGAGGAGTGGGAACTCTGATCTTCAGTGTGAGATATGTCAGTTGTTTGAGAACTTTGACTATCTCTGGCTTCGACACCATTAGCCGGTGTTGAGGTAGACCCTGACGGTGTTGTGAAATCAGGTATAGCAGGTAATTCAGTCGGCAGACGATCCAGGTAAAATTCGAGGGGTTGGGTGGATAGGCTGTTTTCCTGCAGCGATGTGTTTACCTGATCAAGTCGTTCCTGAATGGCATTTTTATTGTTTTCAGAGTCAAAGCGCGGATCCAGAAAACGCTGGAGCTGATTTTTCAAGACATCCAGCATGGCTTGCTCTGCCGGTTGTGCTTCTGCTGCTGGAAATAGGGTGGTTTCTTTACCGTGTTCATCGATGTAAATGACAGCAAAGTCATTACGATTTACGGACTTTCCTTCACAGATCTTCTCTAAATCAGGCAAAACGGCGGCCAGTAGTTGCTGTTTTGTCAGGATGTCCCTTGCTGCCCATTCGTTGGTAGTATGTGCTTTCCTCGTATGCGAGCCCTTAGAGACTGAAGAAAGAGAGCCTGGGTCAGACGATGTAGCAGTCGACCGGTCATGTAAGGATGTTGTGTCCGGTCGGGCTGAGTTGGAAACAGGTATGCTGCGCTCGGCTGTTGATGAGCTGTGAGAGTTTGATGGTTTCTTGGTAGGGCTGGGCGGCGTGGGTGTTTTGTGTGTTCCCGTTGGTCCCGTTGGTCCTTTTGAGTCCATTGGTTAGTCTCCATCCCTGTTGTTGTTAAAGTTAAGACCAAGTAAAACACCAGAAGTTCCCAAAAGAAATGCGATTTAAGTATGGCAGGTGTAAAAAGGGCTTGACCAAAATCTCAAAATCATTATTATTTGCCGCCGTTGAGACATGACGGAGACGCCAAGGCAGTCACCGGAAATAAGGGTTTCAACAGGCCATTCCCTGATAGCTCAGTTGGTAGAGCAAATGACTGTTAATCATTGGGTCGCA
>CAMRBW010000036.1 GCA_947040555.1 uncultured Oceanospirillales bacterium
ACTCTCAATTCCTGCACTCTCAATTCCTGCACATGGCAATCACACCAAGAAGTGCCCGCTGAATAGCCTGCCGACGTACCGCATCCCGGTCACCGGTAAACTGACAGCATTCAGTCTGTATGCCCTTTTCCTTTTCCGCCCAGGCCAGCCAGACTGTGCCGACCGGTTTCGCCACTGAACCACCGTCCGGGCCGGCAATACCACTGACCGCCACGGAAAGAGTCCCGTCGCTGTTGGCCAGTGCGCCCTCGGCCATGGCCCTGACAGCCTCTTCACTCACCGCACCCTGCTGAACAAGCGTTTCAGCGGGAACATCCAGAAGCCTCTGTTTAGCCCGGTTGGTGTAGGTGATAAAACCGCCCTCACACCAGCCGGAACTGCCAGGAATATCGGTCATGGTTTTCATGATGCCGCCGCCGGTACAGGACTCGGCCGTGACCAGTCGATGACCGACACCGCTCAGCACTTTGCCGGTGCGCATGGCCAGTGTTTTCAGTGATTCATCGGAAGTCTCCACAACGCTATCCTCTGACATAATCGCTGCTTCCTGTCTGTTTCTTACATCTTTTATATTGTCGCCTGTTCCAGCGCCACAATACGCAAAAGCGCCTCATCCCTGGACTCACCACAGGTCATATTGTCGGCCGCAAATTGAGAGCAGACCGCAGGTCGCTCCGGCTGTCCGAATAGATGGCAAAGGTTATTCTCATTCAACTGGATACAACGGATACCCGCTGGCTTGCCCTCTGGCATGCCCGGGATAGATGTCGAGATAGAAGGTGCAATGCAGCAGGCACCGCACCCCATTCGACACATCATTTCGTCACTCATAACACAACATTCGTAACATATGAAAAGAGACAGTGTACGGTATTTTATTACTCTGGCAGCAGGTTTTGTCTATTCATACGAGAAATCTGGTGGGCAAGCTACATGCGCACTCTCACATGCGCACTCTCACACCCTGTCAACTCGCTCAATTCTCTGTGGAGCATTGACCGGCAGGGTTCTGCGCGCCTGCAAGCAGAGCATGTCGATCCGGGCGATAGCTTTGTCCACTCCCATGAACGCAGCCTCCGAGAAGCCACCCAGGTGAATAAAACCGTGGGGGAGTTTCTCCTCATGATGCCTGATGACCGCAACGCCGGCTGAGCGCAGCAGCTCTGCATAAGCGGAGCCCTGGTCTCGCAAGGAGTCATATTCTGCGGTGATCACCGCCGCTGCGGGTAACTGTGCCAGTACATCTTTGGCAGCACTCGCAGGCGAAACCGCGGGCAGAGCGTGATTCTTCCGATCAGGAACATAGGCATCATGAAAACACCCCAACAGTTTGCTGGTAAACAGCAGGTCCTGACTGCAGGTCACCCAGGAGTCACTGCTTCGATCCCGACAATCCGTGACCGGGCAGACCAGCCACTGCCACGCAGGCATCACATCAGGCTGGATCGATAGGGTAGAGTCTACATATTGCTGACAGACCATGGTCGCCAGATAGCCGCCGGAACCATCTCCGCCGATTCCCAAATGCTTGATGTTTTTCTCCTGCTCCTCCCAGACTCCGGCAACATGGTTCCATGCCGTTATGGCGTCTTCTGCACCGGCCGGGAAGGGATGTTCAGGCGCCAGACGGTAGTTCACCGCCACGACGGTCATCCGTCGAATACGGGCAATGCGCCGACAAAGGCGGTCGTGGCTATCGAGGTCACCCACTACCATGCCGCCGCCATGAAAGTAGACCAGCCCTTGCTGCTTCTCCTTATCGACCTCCTCTCCCTCAACAAAGTACCAGCGCAGGCTGAGATCCTCAGTCAGGACTTCATCACGGGTATGGACAAAGCGTTCTGCAGGAATATTCCACAACGAGGCGCTGTAATGGATCATTCGGCGAAGGTCTGCCGGGGCGTGAATATCCGGATGGAAAACTTTCTGCATCAGCGTCATCAGTTTCCGTGCCTGACGATCCATACCTTGCCATGCTGGATGGGGTGACATGAGTGTGGCGGCCAGAGTCGCGAACCGGGAGATCAGACGTTCCATCATGAGCATCTCTCCGGGCTCGGAGTGAAGGCTTTTACACGTATCATTATTTTTATTTTCCCCTGAATGCCTGAATGGCAGTAGTAAGCGTGCATCTTTTTTATATCACCTCTTTAATATCACCTCCACGAGTGATCTCCAAACCCTGGATCGCTACTTCGGATTTCCACGATAGGAATTTCCGCAATAGATAGCTGAGCATAAAGCGGTATTTCATAGGTAATTGACCAAAAGGACTCGCCATGGACCCTCAACTGAACACCCCGGATCTGACCACTCCTGCACTTTTTTTCCCGGCCATATCCCTGTTATTTCTCTCCTACACCAACAAATTTCTGGCCCTGAGCAGCCTGATCCGCAGCCTCCACAGCAGCTATAAAGCCAACCCCGATCAGCCCCATCTCTCCGGCCAGATCGCCAATCTTCGCCAGAGACTTATGCTGATCAAGCACATGCAGGGGGCGGGAATCCTCAGCTTTATCCTGTGTGTTATTGATATGTTTCTGCTCTATCTCGGCATGAACTATTGGGCCATGCTGGTCTTTGGTGCCTGTCTGCTATCGCTGCTGCTATCGCTGCTGCTATGCGCCGCAGAGATTCACATCTCTACCCGGGCTCTGGATCTGCAAATGCACGATATGGAGTAGGAAAACAGAGTCAGACTGGATGATTCCAGTCTGACTGAAAGGATCGGTATATCATCCCGAAGAGGGGTATTAATGGGAGAGAATTAACTTGTAGTTACAAGAGATTTCATCATCGCCATACAGAGAAGGGATCCCCTGAAACGCATCAAGCACAGCATTGAGATCATCCGGCGACAGCGACAGATCCTTCTGCGAATAGAGCGGCTGCTGACTATCAGGAACTTTATGTTCCACATCCTCGAAAAAGTACATAGCCCAGCCAATCTGGTACATGCCTTCCTCCTCTTTCTCCATAATCCCCACGTAAATAAGTGAGTGCCTGCAAACCACTGCAGCGAACTCCTCCGGAAAATAGGTCAGCAAAAGCTGTATGTGATTCATGCGTTACGTCCCCAGACTAAAAGGTTTTATAGTTGCTTATTAATATGCTTACTTAAACTTGTTACTCAGTATGGTGCAGAAAAGCACAGGGAATCAAACTCAAGTCCATTCTGCTATGATCATCAGTGAAAAAAACCATAAAATCAGAAGAATCGTGCCATGCCAGACTCTGTCCACATTCACTTGTCCTCCCTCTCATCCACCCTTCAGCTGGCCGCGGAGTTAATCGCCCGCCCCTCGGTCACCCCTGAAGATGCGGAGTGCCAGCAACTGCTTGCCGAACGTCTTGAGGTCCTGGGCTTCAAAGCCGAGCACATGGTGTTCAGCGACCATCACGGCACCGTCAACAACATCTGGCTGCGGCGGGGTGACCGGTCCCCACTGTTTGTGTTTGCCGGTCATACCGACGTGGTTCCCAGCGGCCCTGAACATGAGTGGCAATTCCCCCCCTTTGAACCCACACTCCATGAAGGCTTTCTGTGCGGGCGCGGGGCGGCGGATATGAAAGGCAGCATTGCCGCTTTTGTTACAGCTCTTGAGCGCTTTATTGCTGAGCATCCGGAACACACCGGTTCAATAGCCCTGCTCATCACCAGCGATGAAGAAGGTCCCTCCACCTGTGGAACAAAAAAAGTAATCGAGGTTTTGGCAGCACGTAGAGAGAAAATTGACTGGTGTCTGGTCGGAGAACCCTCCAGCACGACCAAAGTGGGTGATATTATAAAAAATGGTCGTCGGGGCTCATTGGGCGCCACCCTGACCATTCAAGGTATTCAGGGGCATGTCGCCTACCCCCAACTGGCCGAGAACCCGATACACAGCTTCGCTCCCGCCCTTCAGGAGCTAATTGCGGTCGAATGGGACAAAGGCAACGCCTTCTTCCCTCCTACCAGCTTCCAGGTCTCTAACATTCAGGCCGGCACCGGAGCCGGCAACATGATTCCGGGGGTATTAAACGTCCGTTGCAATTTCCGCTATTCTACCGAACAGACTGACACCCTTTTGCGCACCCGTTTTGAGCAAATTCTTGATCGCCACAATCTGAATTACCACATTGACTGGAACCTGAACGGTCAGCCTTTCCTGACGGCAGAAAGCGAGTTGGTCGCGGCGACGGTGAAGGCTGTCAAAAGCGTCTGCGGTTACCAACCAGAACTTTCCACCCGCGGAGGCACTTCGGACGGTCGCTTTATTGCGCCCACCGGTGCCCAGGTCATAGAACTCGGCCCCTGTAACAGCACTATTCATAAAGTTGATGAGAGGATAAAAGCGGAAGATTTGGATACGCTGTCCACCATTTACCAGCAAATTCTGGA
Organism: uncultured Oceanospirillales bacterium; assembly: GCA_947040555.1. Classification (GTDB taxonomy): domain Bacteria; phylum Pseudomonadota; class Gammaproteobacteria; order Pseudomonadales; family Endozoicomonadaceae; genus Sansalvadorimonas. Next base: position 4,382 of record CAMRBW010000036.1, read on the forward strand.
AAATCTCCTGCCGACGGTCTGAAATTCCACAAGATAGAACTTGTGGTCAGCGTGGGGGGCAGTAAACTACGCCCATTTTATCTTTGGTCAAACACATGTCCTCCACTTTACGTTGTCCGGTCTGCAAGGAGCTGCTGGCGTCTACCCCGGACGGAGCCTGCTGCGCATCCGGACACCGCTTTGACCGAGCGCGTCAGGGTTATCTGAATCTGCTTCCTGTCCATAAAAAGCGCAGTGCCAATCCTGGTGATAGTACCGAAATGGTACAGGCTCGCAGTCGCTTTCTGGACACGGGGCTCTACAATACCCCGGCAACAGCTCTGGAGAAAAAAGCGAGTCTCTGTCTTCAGAGTGCGGCCTCCAAAGATATGAACGTTCCGGTTATTGTCGATGCAGGCTGTGGTGAAGGTTACTATACCGTGCGCCTTGGTCAGTACATCGCCGACGCCAGCATAACCGGCTTTGATATCTCGCGCCCGGCCATTCAGTCCTGCTGTCGCCGCAGCCGGGAAGCCGACGCCAAGGCACAGTGGCTGGTCGCCAGCGTTGCCGATATTCCGTTAACAGACGACAGCACTAATCTGATTGTCAGTGTCTTTTCCAGAATAGACTGGCATGAGTTTGGCCGGATACTCAAAGCCAACGGTCATATTCTGGTACTCGGCCCAGGGCCAGATCACCTGCTGGAATTGCGTCAACAAATATACGACGATGTGCGATCTTATCCGGAAGACAAACTGCTTACCCAGATTCCTGAGCCATTTAAACTGGTCAGCCATGAAACCATCACGGACACTCTGACCCTTGAGAGTGCAGAGGCCATTCTTGATCTGCTGGCGATGACGCCTCACTACTGGCACATAAAACCGTCCCAGAAAGAGAAGCTGGAACAACTGAACCGGCTGCAGTGTCGGCTGGATATGCGTCTTTACACTATAATTTACCAACCCTGATCGCCACCTGATCCGGAGGCTACGAGGCTGCCATGGAAAACCAGACCGATATTGAAATTTACCTGATGAAGCAGCCTGTGGATGCCATTCTTGAATGGCTGAATGACTGTTTTGACAGCTGCTCCGAACCTGATATAAAAGGTCGCAGCACCAATCTTGAAGTGGTGTACACTGGGCAGACTATTCCGGTGAACATTGTGGAAAATGCGGCCGGCAAAGCCTGGACCAGTATCTGGTTCGACGCCGATAGCACACCCTGGCAGTGTGATGCGGAATGTGCCCGGGATGCCCACAAAGCTCTGCGGGCCAGAGTCCGTTGTAACGCTTCGTTCTGGCAGGAATTTGCTGGTAATACCGATGAGTGGCTTGAAATCAGTGAACATGGTTCTGAAAAATTGATTGATTGGCCATCCTGAGCCGGCCGGGAGTGCTACATTCTCCCTTGCATGGCAGCATACAAGCCTGTCTGAAATACGTGGCTCTTTAATAGAGCTTTTACATCGGTATAACGCTTCTATACCGACTTTCAGCAAGCTTTTCTTCTAACTATTTTAAAACAGTCGTCTACCAGTCTGAATACAGCAAGTATGGAAAACACCGTCAGTATCAGTCGATACCTTTTTAATCTCCTGCAGCGCCTGATGTTTCTGTGGGTAAGAACCTCCGTGCAGGGGTCCTTGCCTGAGAAACAGGACAGCAGCCCTGAGAAAAAGGGTGCCGAGCAGCAAAATGACAGCCGAAAGCCTGTCATCTATGTACTCCGCAGTCGTTCACTTTCCGATCTGCTGGTGCTGGACAAGGAGTGCCGCAGAGCCGGTCTGCCTCGTCCCTATGCACCACTGGAAGGTGAAGACATAAATGAGCAACACGCTTACTTTTTTCTGTCTAAACCGGAAGGTCTGATTCTTCAACGTCAGCGGTCTTATAACGCACCCCGACTTATACGTCTGGCACGCGTACTCAGAGAACATAAGGACTCTGACGTACAGATCATACCGGTCTCCATTTTCTGGGGACGCCAGCCGGATAAAGAACAGTCCGCATTCAGGCTACTTTTCGCCTGGAACTACAACGTCGGCAGCAGTTTCCGCAAGCTGCTGGCCGTCCTGTTCCATGGTCGTCAGACACTGGTCCACTTCAACGCGCCACTCTCCCTGCGCGAACTGGTTGACGACGGTCTGGATGAGAAACGCACCCTGCGCAAGATCCATCGGATACTGCGGGTTCACTTCCGTCAGCTCCATACCTCGGTTGTCGGTCCCGACCTCTCCCACCGTCGTACTCTGGTGGAGAGTCTGATCAACTCAGAAGTTATTAGTCGTGCAATCCAGCGGGAGATGGAAGATAAAAAAATCACCCGGGAAAAAGCCTATCTGCGGGCACAAAAGTACGCCAATGAGATCGTCTCCGACTACTCTCACCCTGTCGTCCGATTTATGGACATCCTGCTGACCTGGTTCTGGAATAAAATCTACAACGGGGTCGAAGTGAACCATATCGAACCGGTGCGGGAGCTGGCCAAGAGCCATGAAATTGTCTACCTTCCCTGCCACCGTAGCCATATGGACTATCTGCTACTCTCCTACGCACTCTACTACCGGGGTCTGCAGATTCCCCATGTTGCCGCAGGTATTAACCTGAATATGCCACTGGTGGGTTCCATTTTGCGCAGTGGTGGCGCTTTCTTTATTCGCCGCAGCTTCAAGGGGAATCCGCTCTACTCCACGGTTTTCCATGAGTACCTGCACACCTTGTTCACCCGTGGATTTCCGACCGAATTCTTTATCGAAGGCGGACGCTCCCGCACCGGACGCACTCTGAAACCAAAGACCGGCATGCTCTCCATCATGCTGCGCAGCTATCTGCGCAGCCACAGCAAGCCACTGGCTCTGGTACCGGTCTATGTTGGTTATGAAAAAGTGCTGGAAGCCTCGACCTATATGGGCGAGCTCCGTGGCAAGGAGAAGAAGAAAGAGTCCCCACTCGATGTCTTCCGAACCCTCGCCGCGCTGAAGGAGAACTTTGGTCACGCCCACGTCAACTTTGGCGAACCGATTCTGCTGACCGAGTTCCTTAACAAGCATCAGCCGGACTGGAAGGAGCAGAGCTACGATCAGGACTACCGTCCGGAGTGGCTGTGGCAGGTAACCGATCATCTCGGCATCCAGATCGTCAGCCATATCAACACCGCAGCGGCTATCAACTCGGTCAACATGGTGGCTATGGCACTGCTGAACACTCCTCGGCAGGCGATGGGTGAAGAGGAGCTGATCCAACTGCTCAATGCCTTGAACCAGCTATTGGCCAAAGTCCCTTACAGCGGCCATGTCACCAGCTCCAAACTGGATGGCGAAACCATGATCAAAACGGTTGAAGCTTTGAACATGGTACAGCGCAAGACCGATTCCCTGGGCGATATCATCTGTCTTGATGAGCGGAACTCGGTGCTGATGACCTACTACCGCAACAACATCCTGCACCTGCTGGCCATTCCATCATTTATCTGTCGTCTGTTTGCCAACACCTATGTGCTGGAACGGGATGAAATTCAGCACTACTGCTCGAATTTTTATCCCTATATGAAGGCGGAATTGTTCCTGCGCTGGAATAGTACAGAGCTGACCACTGTTGTCGACCGGTGGCTGGAGGCTCTGACTGAAGCCGGATTACTCACTCAGGAAGACACCAGTTTCCGTCGACCAGACTCCAGTAGCGCCGCCTTTGTCACCCTGATGGTCGTTTCCCGAGCCATTCAGCAAGCTCTTGAGCGCTACTTTGTGGTGATCAGTCTGTTGCTGCGTAACGGCAGTGGCAGTATTGATGCTGATGAACTGGAAAAGCAGAGCCACGAGATGTCCCAGCGGCTGTCGATGCTGCACGGTCTGAATGCACCGGAGTTCTTTGATAAAAATCTGTTCCGTCATTTCATTGATGAACTCCGTACCCACGATCTACTCGCTATCAACGACGATGGTCGACTGACCTTTGGTAACGAGATTGCCGACATGGCGGAAGACTCCCGACGCCTGTTACCCAGCGAAGAGCGTCACAGCATTCGTCAGGTCACCTTGAACCGGTCATCAAAGCCCGTTATTACAAAGTAATCTTTCGGCTCTCCTTTTTTGGCATGGGTATGATCCTGATTCCCCGGGATCATGCCCTCACCTACATCCTTCCCCATCCAATACACAACCATGGTAAAAAGACAGTTCCCACAGTTGCCGTTCTCATCAACATCTGCTTTTTTTTGTAGGCAATGAAATTCCCACTTGGAGCAATCATGATCAAGTGCATGCAATCTCTACAAAAGTGTCTGCTGGCAGTCTGTGGCATCTCGGCCATGGTACTGACTGTTGGGAGTCAGGCATCATTACCTACAGATATCGAACTGATCTCATCGGCGGCGAGAATCAAGGAGCGAATACAAGCCATCGAGACCTACGCAACGCCCATACGCAGGAATATCAGATTTATTCTCACCGCTTTTCGTGCCCTTGAACAGGGTGCTGTTCAAGGGCTTACCAGGGAACAGTACGCACAGTATGAAAAGAACCTCAATGTCCTGGAACAAATATTGCAGGATGCTGAACCTATCACTAAAAAACCCACAAAGAGCCTGCAACAAAAACTGCAAAACTTGACTCAACGCCAGACTGAACTGAGTCAACGATATCTCGACTTTACAGCTCGCTATTTGCCGTTCAACAATTATTCATCCATGGCTTTATTTATGATGAGTGTGCTCAACGCCTTCGTATTTAAACCCTGTTATACGGCCATCTCATTAAGTTCGGCTGCGGGCATTTTGTATGTTTCAAGCCACATAAACAGTCAGAATCAGGATAACCTGCGCACCGCTATGCACAGTCTTTCGGTCGCCATGGAAGATATCGAAAAAGATGCACTTGACTATCACCGCCAGCTACTACAGCTGCAAAGACGGATTGAAACCGGATACGCTCTGATCTTGCAAAATCTGGCTTTTCAACAGCAGATACCGGTGAAAAACGAAACCGAGATCTCTTCATCTATCAGCAACTATCACCGTTCAATTCATACCATCAATATCATCACTGAAAACTCGAATCCCATTGGGAGCTTAAAGAGTCTCCTCCCTGAATTTCTGGAAAAATTTTCTGAAGGCAATGTTTTAGCCATCAATTTTGCCCACAAGGATCAACCGGAAAGCCAAAATCACGGTTACCGAATTGTCCGGTGGGACAATATGTTTTATATGAACCTGTCCACAACGAATGAAGCATTTATTCTATTCCCCCAGAACATGCAGCTGGTCGATTACCTACAGACTATTGCCGAACTCAGCGAATCTGACCTCTTCGGCTATATGATGTTCCATCCAGGGAAACGATTCTAAACTTGCATGCTCTGTAGATTCGTTGTGAGCGTACCCCCAACGGTGTCTGGTGAGTCGACCAACCAAAAACTGGCTTGCTGCATGACTTGAGGGGGGGTATCAATATCATGCCCCCTACAGAGCCTCGCTTGTTAGAAGCGTTTTAACGGATAGATATCAAAACGACCTGACTTTCCTTCAAGCCGATAGCCAGGCTCTTGTTCGGCAAGATCAGGAGCATGCTTCGGTCGCTTCACGACCACTCGATGGGCAGCCAGTTGCAGTGCAGGAGCCAGCAGGTCATCCGCATCCCTATCCGCTCCCAACAGGGTCTGAAATAGCACCATCTCTTTCTTTACCGCTGCGGATTTTTCCCGATGAGGGAACATCGGATCAAGATAAACGACATCAAACTTCTGTTCTGCGGCAATCATATCCTGCATCAAAGAAGCAGCATGACCAGAAAGCAAGGACATACGGGCAACAATAGGCCCTGCCTCAAAATCGTCGGCCGCCCGTCGCAAACCATCTTCCAGCAATGCCCGCACCATTGGCGAACGCTCGATCATGGTGACATGACAACCCATGGTCGCCAGCACAAAAGCATCACGCCCAAGGCCTGCGGTGGTATCCAGTACGGTCAGTTGCCGGCCTGCATCCGCAACGCCCACAGCTTTGACTATGGATTGGCTTTTACCACCACCATATTTACGACGATGGCCTACGGCACCACCAACAAAATCAACCACCACCGGCCCGGGCGCACCTTTGCCACTCTGTTGCAGCGCCAGACCGTCGGGGCTGAACCAGAGCACCATGCGCTGCTCACGGATAAATTTTGGGGCTGTCTGTTCGATCAGTTCCAGATCGGTCGCTGTTTGCAGAGCAGCTATTCGTTCGGGATCTGAATCAGGGGTAACCAGAATGGCAGGGGGGAGAGAAGCATCCATGGAACAATCTCAACTACAGGAAAAGATTGGAAAAAATATTTTAGATAAACATCACTGCTGTCGGCAAAGATACACACACAACCTTATTAACTCAAGACCGCCAGACAACGAGAACGCCATCAAATCAGGCACATCAGGCACATCAGGCACATCAGGCACCATTTTTAGTGGTTATCCAGAGCATTAATGAAATATGCTACTAAAAAGGCAACCCATCTTTCTTTTTTTAAACCGGCTGATGCCACCATATCATCACTACATTCACAAGCCACTAAATTATTACTTTCATCATTAAAATTGATCTTATATTTATCAAATTCATTATATGGATGACTATTGGCTATATGCGCATCTATCATGGACAAATTAAACTTACTAGCTTTGCATTCTACACTTGGACATTTCACACTTAATTTGCCAATTGACTCGATATCCTTATGACACATACTAGTAAGCTCTGGCTCTTTAAAGCCACTAGATGTGATTTTTTTTATAATATGACTATCGTTAATTTCATCAAGGACACCTGAACCCCCATAAGGTTTTTTAATGATTGCTTTTTTTCCTATTACAGCTTTCACACACCCATAACAAATTAAAGTTTTGCGTGTACTCTTAACCCCAAATAGATCACCACGATAATATTTCCCTTTATATGCAATTGTATTACAGCCACAACAACTCCATCTATCCAATCTAGCAGTGCTTTCTTTTTCCTTACTGTTTTCGAGCTTTGAATCAGAAGGTTTTCGATTACAATCTTCCTGGTTCTCAGTTACGATTCCAACCTCATCAGGTACGTTTTTAACATTATCAGGTACGATTTCAACCTTAAAAAAATTTGCAGTGTACGCAATCTTACAGGGCTTACGCACCAGTTCGCCAGTAGTGGTTTTCCTGCACTTACAACTGTGTTCCAATTGGTTTTCATTCACCAATTTTGGTCTTTTTGAGCGGGCCGACAATCGTTTTCCGGTCGGGTTCACCACTTGTGACCCCGAGTGAGTCTGTTGTCCACTGGCTACTAAAAAGGCAACCCATCTTTCTTTTTTTAAACCGGCTGACGCCACCATATCATCACTACATTCACAACTTTTTAAATTATTATTTTCATCATTAAACTTGATTGTGTATTTTTCAAAGTTAGCATATGGATGCTCATCGTCTATATGACTATCTATCTTGGACAACGCATGCGTACCATTTGTATTTGTGCATTCTACATCTGGACATTTCACTATTAATTTGCCAATCGACTCGATATCATTATCACTCATACTAGTAAGCTCTGGCTCTTTAACGCCACTAGATGTGATTTTTTTTATAATATGACTATCGTTAATTTCATCAAAGACACCTGAACCCCCATAAGGATTTTTAATGATTGCTTTTTTTTCTACTACAGCTTTCACACACCCATAACAAATTAAAGTTTTGCGTGTACTCTTAACCCCAAATAGATCACCACGATAATATTTCCCTTTATATGCAATTGTATTACAGCCACAACAACTCCATCTATCCAATCTAGCAGTGCTTTCTTTTTCCTTACTGTTTTCGAGCTTTGAATCAGAAGGTTTTCGATTACAATCTTCCTGGTTCTCAGTTACGATTTCAACCTTAAAAAAATTTGCAGTGTACGCAATCTTCATATTCTACTCCCTTTTCGATCATCCCTTTTCGATTATCCCTTTTCGATCATCCATTTTCGATTTCGATCATATTAAAAAGACCATGTAATTTATAACTAGTTCCAAAAAAAAGAGAGAAAAGACAGAAACAGGGGGGGAGATTGAATCACGAAAGCACAGAGAATCCTTTATTAACAGTCTTTTCTCTGTGCCTCTGTGGTAAAAGTTTTTTAAGCGAACATCACGGCCAGCAAGCTACAACCCAGCAGCAGCCGGTAGATAACAAACGGCATCATGCCGATGCGGTTAATAACGGCCAGAAAGTAGTGAATGCACAGGTAAGCACTGATACCCGCCACTAACGCACCGGACAGCAGTACTAACCAATTCACTGCAATACCGGAAGTCACCAGATCGAGAACAACCAATGTTGTCGCCGCTACGATAATGGGAATAGAGAGCAGGAATGAGAACCGGGAGGCGGCATCACGGGTCAGACCCAGCATCAGGGCGGCAGTGATCGTTATGCCAGAACGGGAGGTTCCGGGGATAATCGCCAGCGCCTGGGCAAAGCCGATAATCATCGCCTGCTTCAGGGTCAGCTCTTCCAATGGTTGAGTCAGCGAACCCCGACGATCAGCAAAGCCGAGCAGCGCACCGAAAATAAGGGTTGTTGCGGTAATCACCGCAAGGGAGCGCATGGCATCATCAAGACCGGTGACAGACACAATACCGCCAAACACTACCGCAGGAATTGTCGCCCAGATCAGCATCCAGCCCTGGCGGCTCTGCACCGTGGCGGGCGCCTTGCCAACCGCATTCAAGGTCCAGTCTTTGGCGATCTGAAGCAGATCGTTACGAAAATAGAGCAACACCGCACTCAGCGTGCCCACGTGCACCGCCACATCAAACGCCAGGCCCTGATCAGCCCACCCCAGTAACTGGGAAGGCAGCACCAGATGGGCCGAGCTGGAGACCGGCAGAAATTCGGTAATGCCCTGAATCAGGGCCAATATAAGCAGATGCAAAGTATCCATTTTTATCGTTCGCTCTTCTTTAATGCCACATTATCACGGAGATAGACCGGCAGTGCCTGTTCGGCAGGAACGGCCTCACCAGCCTCAAACATCGGAGCAGCCAGCAGGGCGATATCCGCCGCATGGGGATAAGCCCGCTCAACATCCCGGGCAACCGCTATATTAAGCCGGTCACGGTAGCACCAACCACTGCCCATGCCTGTCACCTGCTCGATATTTTTCTGAACCGGTTCCGGGAGCAGTGAAAAAAGCTTCTCTGGTACAGTCACCTGCTCATCGCCCACCAGAGTCATTATAGTTCCACCGGCAATGGCACTATTGGCCTGATAGATCCCCCAGTAGACTTCATCCATACGGGCATCAATCAGCGCCAGCACCTGCGCGGCACCATGGCAACGCAACCCTTGTTGAGCCAGGGCCGCCAGCGTAGAGACCGGCACCACGGGGCGATCCAGCGCCCATGCCAACCCCTGCGCTACTCCGGTGGCAATCCGCACGCCGGTAAAGGCACCGGGACCACACCCGAAAGCAAGTGCATCAATCTGGCTGCGGCTGACGCCCTGTGCTGCCAGCAGTTCATCGATCATCGGCAGCAGCCGCTGGCTGTGCTCACGGGGAATCAGCTCGTAGATTTCCTGCACACTGCTCTGTTCGCAGTGGGTATCATAGAGAGCCACGGAACAGGCTTCAGTGGCCGTATCAAGAGAAAGTATCAGTGCCATGATCAGAATATCGCTCGTCAAACAGGAGAAGGAGCCTTCAACGGACTCAAAACGTGAAAAACCGCCTTGAATAGCGGTTTTTCACAGATCGGCTCGCCAGACGTATTAGCTCAGGGAGGCCAGTACTGCCTTGGTGATTTCTTTTACAGAACCCACACCGGCGACAGCGTGCAGCTTTACCTTGTCTTCCTTCCCGGACAGGTCCGTGTAGAAGCCGACCAGAGGCTTGGTCTGTTCATGGTAAACGTCCAGACGCTTACGCACAGTCTCTTCCTGATCGTCGTCACGCTGGATCAGCGACTCGCCGGTTTCGTCGTCGATGCCATCCTGCTTCGGCGGATTGAAGATCACATGGTAAGTACGGCCACTGGCCAGATGCACACGACGACCGCTCATACGCTTGATGATCTCTTCATCATCCACCGCAATTTCCAGAACGTGATCAATAGCCACACCGGCATCAATCAGAGCCTGAGCCTGGGGAATTGTGCGCGGGAAACCATCGAACAGGAAGCCGTTGGCGCAGTCGTCCTGAGCAATACGCTCTTTGACCAGATCGATAATGATGTCATCAGAGACCAGCTGACCGGCATCCATCACCGCCTTAACCTTCAGACCCAGTGGGGTTTCGTTCTTGATGGCTGCACGCAGCATGTCCCCCGTGGAGATCTGGGGAATACCGTACTGCTCGGTAATAAAGCGAGCCTGGGTTCCTTTACCAGCGCCCGGCGCGCCCAGCAGAATCACACGCATGAAATACGCTCCTGAATGTCTTTAAGCCGCTCTGCCAGTGGGCTATGAGTAGCTGCCGGCAGGGCTAAAACGGGCAACAATACACATACAGCCCTGTGAACTCAAGACCACCCGACAGACAGAACTAACGGGCCTTATTTCTTTGGGCCAGCCCTTCGAGCCAAAAAGGGGAGTGCTGTCCTCTTTGACAGCAGAAATAACTTTATCGAAACACCTAACCAACTAATAGGGATAAACAGTGTCACATAACCTGTTATCCATTTAAAAAGAGAGATTTATCATGATAAAGACCCACCTAAGCAGCAACACCAATGCAAGCAGCAGCAGCAGCACCGGAAAAGCCAAAACAACGACAACCGCCAAGAAGAAAACAGCAACGAAGAGACGTGCTGAACAGCTTGAATCAAGTGTCCCGATTAAATTAAATGTCCCGAAATTGTCAGAATGTGATCATTGTCGCCGGCCGTTAGCTAGGGATATAAAAAAGCACCAAGTGCGATGTTTATGCAGTCTAAATAAAAAGATTACTGTAGGGTCACAAACACTCAAAAGAACACACGCTGATAACGACATTGGTTTTTTTTATCGTGATATAGAAAATATTAATATGATCTGTATTCCGTTAAGCTGTAAAACCCTATGCTCTTTTTTTCGCAGAGGAGAACTAAGTCATCTGTACGAAGAAATGGGAGATACAGACTATCATGAAGAGCGGGACAAACCTTTCACACTCTGGTCGATGAATCTAGACAATATGCAGATAGACATAAGTCCAATAGTAAACAAGTGCGATGCTGAAGTCCTGAATATGGATAGTATTCAAAATAAATTCCGCAAGACAACGTTTGCTACTGCCTTTATTATCAAGATCAATAAGCACGCAGCAGAAAGAGAGGGAGAAGAAGAAGGAGAAGGAGAAGGAGAAAATGGACACGAGTACATAAATATGTACGCCACTGATAACGTAGGCAATGAAATATTCCGTTTCCCTGAAATAACAACCGCATCCGCCATAAATACTCTAACCCTTTCTAGTAATGGAGAAGCTAATCTTCATTCATATTCTATGACTAATACGATTTCGCAAAAGATTGGGTTTACTTCTCGGGGAAAAATAGACAACTTAAAAATAGCATATCTTATGATCAAAAAGACTCCTCACTCTGAAAATAAGAAGGAGTTACGAGGCTGTAATTTATCTTGGAAAGCATGGGCCTGCGAGCATTTGGATAGATTTGGAAAAACTTACTTGGCACGGCCTCATGGTGGGATCATGCTCCCCTTAGAACAAAACCAGAATGCTGCCTGATATGAACAGCGTTCCGGGCCGGGGTCACTAACGGAAGGACTATAGAATGATTAGAATGATCTGGACTATTCTCGTCTATTCAGCACTGCCTATGGTTCTGGCCTCTGGCTTTGTCGGTACGGTCATTGTCGGCGGCTCTCTGATCAAGCGCATCAAGGGCGAATAATTCTGTCCTCGTGCAAAAAACACCGGTAGTTTATGCTGCCGGTGCTCTGGACTTTTGCGTTCAATATCAATTGGTACACGCTGCAAACTCGCTTACTATTCCGCCTAATTCCCAAGGAGTGACCGGAATGTCCGAGTGCAACAGCCCGTTCCTGAACCGTGTTCAGGAAATTATTACCGATGCCAATCTCTCTCCCAGACAGAAAAATCTGTTTCTTGCCCTGACAGCCGAAGCCGAACTGCCCTATATGCCGGTCTCTGAGGCCGTTAAAACCGTTATGGAAGAGGGCGTTCTGTGCGATATGTTTGAAGGTCATGCGCCGTTTAAGCCCCGCTATGTACTGCCAGACTATGCCAGATTCCTCTCTCAGGGTTCGAAGCATCTGGAGCTGGAGCCGGCCAAAGATTTTGATGATGCGCTCAATATGCTCACCATCATCTACCATCACGTACCATCAGTGACCAATATTCCGGTTTATATTGGGCAGCTGGATGATGTACTGATGCCGTATATCGGTGATCTCAGCGAGGACGAGATCCACCAGAAGCTCAAGCATTTCTGGATTATGCTGGACCGTACCCTGCCCGATGCGTTTATGCATGCCAACATCGGCCCGGAAGATAACATCATCTGTCGTACAATTTTAAGAGTCGATGCGGAGCTGAAACAGATCGCTCCCAACCTGACCTTTATGTACGATCCTGCCATCACTCCCGATGATCTGTTGCGTCAGGCTGCCAGTAATATTTGTGAGTGCAGCAAGCCTCATATCGCTAACTATCCGATGCATGCCGGTAGTTACGGCGATAGGCGTTTCGGTATTGTCAGCTGCTACAACTCTCTGCCTCTGGCCGGTGGCTCCAACACACTGGTGCGGATGAACCTGAGAAGAGCCGCTGCCAAAGCCAAAGATGCAAAAGATTTTCTGGACAATGTTCTGCCTGCTTGCAGCGCCCTGATGGTCGAACTGATCGACGCCCGCAGCAGTTATCTCCATGAACAGTCCAACTTCTTCAAAGGCTTCCTGACCACTGAAGGTCTGATCGAAGAGTCACGTTTCGCACCGATGTTCGGCATCTACGGCATGGCGGAAGCGGTCACTGATCTCTTTGAAAAACAGGGAACCACTGTCCGTTATGGTTACGATGAACAGGCCCGTCAGCTGGCCCACGACATCTCTGCCAAACTGGCCGAAATCGTGGACAACTCACCGGTCAAATATGGTCTGAATGGTCGAGCAGTATTACACGCCCAAGGTGGTATAAGCCTTGATACCGATGCCACACCGGGCGTACGTATCCCTTACGGTACCGAACCAGATCCCATCAGCTACGTACAGACAACCGCCAGTCAGCACCAGTACTATACCTCCGGTATCAGCGATATTCTGACCATCGATGAGACGGTGAAAGCCAATCCCGAAGCCATGTATAACCTGTGCAAGGGTGCGCTGAATGCCGGTTACCGTGAATTTACCGCCAACGTTGCCTCCAACGATCTGGTACGGGTTACCGGCTATATGGTCAAGCTCTCTTCTATCGCGAAATTTGCTGCCGAAGGTTCGCGTACGAACACTACCTGGCTGGGTGCAGAAGCTTCCAAAAACACCGGCATTCTTGATCGTGCACCGCGCGTCGTAAGCTTTGAAAGCAACCCTGTTTATAACCCAACCTATTCATAACCAATAATCTATTCATAACCAATAATCTATTCATAACCAAGAGAAAGTAAACGTACATGGATGAACGCTCAAACAGGCAGGCATTGGTCAGCCGCATCTTGACGTTCTCCTGCGTGGATGGACCAGGCAACCGCCTGGTTCTCTTCCTCCAGGGGTGTAACTTCAACTGCATCACCTGTCACAACCCTCACACTATCAACCACTGCAACCATTGTGGCGACTGCATTGCCACATGCCCGACAGCAGCGTTGACCATGGATGAACGTGGCAAGGTGCTATGGCATGAAGCGCAGTGTACTAACTGTGATAAGTGCACGGATGTGTGTACCCACAACGCCAACCCCAGAATCAAGCGTTACACCGTTATGGAGATACGGGAACTGGTTCGCATGCACCGCTTTTTTCTTAGTGGTGTGACGGTGTCTGGTGGTGAAGCGACCACTCAGCTGCCATTTATTATTGAACTCTTTGCAGCCTTAAAGAGTGATCCTGAACTCAAACATCTGACCTGTTTTATTGACAGCAATGGCCATCTTCCCCAAAGCGCATGGGAGAAAGTGTCCCACTGTCTTGACGGAGCCATGATCGATCTTAAATCGTGGCAGAATGACACCCACCGCTGGTTAACGGGTCGTGATAATCATCGGGTTATCCCGTCGATCAAATATCTGGCCAGGGTCGGCAAATTACACGAAGTGAGACTGCTGCATATTCCAGGGAAAAGCGATCTGGATACCGAAGTCGAACCTGTTGCCGAGCTACTCAACTCACTGCCCGATACCGTACAGGTCAAGTTGAATGCCTTTCAGCATCACGGCGTTGTCGGAGAAGCTCTCGATTGGGAGAAATGCAGTGAGGCAGAGATGAACCGTTTTCATCAGCTGCTGGCAGCGAGAACCGGTGATCGCAGGCTGACTTTACCCCGTGTTTACCTGTGATGATGTCATTTAAAACCATAAAAAAAGTAAGCGCTGCTATATTCGGTTATATTTGCCGGCTCAATAATGTCCTGAATTCCTATGTGTTGTTTTTAGTATGCAATCTCAAAAATCCCTTGATCGTCGTCTCTCTGTTGCCCCAATGATGGACTGGACTGACCGCCACTGCCGCTACTTTCTGCGGCAGATCTCCCGCAATACACTGCTGTACAGTGAGATGGTGACGACCGGTGCGTTGATCCATGGTGACCAGGAGCGTTTCCTCCGTTACAACGAGGTCGAACATCCTCTGGCCCTGCAGCTGGGCGGCAGTGACCCCGCTGACCTGGCCCAGTGCAGCCGTATGGCCGAGCGGTGGGGTTACGATGAGGTTAACCTCAATGTGGGCTGCCCGAGTGACCGGGTCCAGAATGGTCGTATCGGCGCCTGCCTGATGAAAGAGCCTGCGCTGGTCGCGGACTGCATGAAAGCGATGCAGGATGCTGTCTCCATTCCGGCCACAATAAAACACCGGATTGGCATCAATGGTCAGGAGAGTTGGCAGGAGCTGGTCGATTTTGTCGGGCAGATTGCCGATATCGGCTGCACTACCTTTGTCGTTCACGGACGTATAGCGATTCTTGAAGGGTTGAGCCCGAAAGAGAATCGCGAGATTCCACCTCTGAAATACGACTGGGTCTATAAGCTCAAGCAGACCTTCCCTGATCTGGAAATTATTCTGAATGGTGGCATCACCACGCTTGAGCAGACAGAAGAACATCTGAAGTCTGTCGATGGCGTTATGATCGGCCGTGAGGCCTACAACAATCCGTGGATTCTGGCAGAGGCGGATGCCCGCATATTTGGTCAAAAAATGAGTGGTCACGGGGCGAACAGGCAATCACGCCACGAGATCATTGAAAAGATGATACCCTATATTGAGCGACATATTGCCGACAGTGACAAACACACCCTGAGCCACGTAACCCGTCATATGCTGGGTTTATTCAATGGTTTACCGGGTGCACGTCGCTTTCGTCGGTTGCTGAGTGAAAATGCCCATAAACCAGGTGCGATGGCAGAGCTACTGCGTGAAGCCAGTTTGCTCTGCCCACCGGAGGAACTGGAGTCAGGTCACAGCTAATGACAAACCAACTTGAACAACTCAAAAAGTACACGACTGTTGTTGCCGATACCGGTGATATCGAAGCGATTAAGCGTTATCAGCCACAGGATGCTACTACTAATCCCACACTGTTATTGAAAGCGGCGGCTCTGCCTGCTTATGAGAAGCATCTGAGGCAAGCTATTGAGTTTGGTAAAATACACGGTCGTGGCAGTACAGATATGCTGCATCATGCGACAGATAAATTCTCTGTACTGATTGGCAAAGAGATTGTTCAATTGGTTCCCGGTCGTGTATCCACCGAGGTAGATGCACGATTGTCGTTTAATACCAAAGGTACCATCGAAAAGGCCCAGCGCCTGATCGATCTCTATCAGCAGATCGGGGTGGAAAAAGAGCGGGTTCTCATCAAGGTAGCCTCGACCTGGGAAGGGATTCGCGCAGCCGAGAAGCTGGAGCGTTTGGGCATTCAGACCAACCTGACCCTGCTGTTCGGTTTTTCCCAGGCTATCGCCTGTGCCGATGCCGGCGCCTACCTGATCTCTCCTTTTGTCGGCAGAATTATGGACTGGCACAAAAAACAGACCGGACGGGAGAGCTTTCCGGCGAATGAAGATCCAGGGGTTCAGTCGGTAGCTCGAATCTTCAATGTCTACAAATCCTGTAATTACAACACCATTGTTATGGGAGCCAGCTTCCGTAATGTGGGTCAGATTCTTGAGCTATCAGGTTGTGACCGGCTCACCATTGCTCCAACACTTCTGGCTGAACTGGAAGCCAGTACCGATCCCGTGGAGCAAAAGCTGTGTGCCGATCAGCTGGATAAGAACCAGAATGGTGCCTCTCTGGCAGACTCTTTGGCAGAGAAATCGTTCCGGTGGGCGATGAACGAAGATGCCATGGCCACCGAAAAACTGGCAGAGGGCATCCGGCTTTTCGCCGCCGATCAGGTGAAACTGGAGGAGACTTTAGCGGCCTTTGCCAAGGCGTAAAACGACTTACCCAACGGAATATACCAAACGAAAGATGCAGACGGGATAGGAAGCCAGCCTATAGCTTCTATCCCGTGGTTTTGTCTCTTTCCAGCTGCTGTACCAGATCCTGAAACTCCTGACGATTACGCTCGTTCATATCCATCAGGGTTTTATGGGCTGTGATGACCTTCCCCATAATCTCTTGATCCGAGTTCTCCTCACTGCAAGGCAGATCGTGGAGGATCACAGGTTTTCTGCTGTCTCCCACCTCATGCACAATGATAAAGACCTGATCAAAGCCCATGGTTATCAGGATACGGTTAATATCTTCATTGGTGGAGTGAATGGTGGGTACAAATCCCAATCGGGCGCTGGACTGGATAGAGAGCCGTGCCAGCAGACCGAGAGAGGTGCTGTCTATACCCTGAGTTTCCGTCAGATCAATAACCACCGAGGTGATATCTGGCTGCTGTATAATAGATTCCAGTTTTTTATCGAGGGCTGAGGAGAGAGTTAACCGCACATCCCCGATAAATTTCAGAATAAATGCGCCGTGAGTCTCGGCGTACTGGATCTTTCCCGAAGTCATTCCATCTTTCCGCTTAACACCAGTAGCGCAATATCATCCGGAGCTTCATCCAAAAACTGAACACCAAGCCGGGACATAACCGTATCCACTGAGTCAGTCTGTTCATCAATATTTGCGAGAAGGAACTGCTCTTTCTCTTTCAGATCGTGCTGGGGCAGCACCTCCAGGATGCCGTCCGAGAAGACAGTTAAAGTAAACGGTCCGGATAAGTCAACCGTGATGTCAGTGTACTTGGCATCAGGAAATAGTCCAACCGGCAGCCCCCGCTCTTCCAGATAGCGTGATTGCCCTTGCATGGAAAGAATCGGTTGGGGGAAGTGTCCGCCGACAGAATAGATCAACTGCTTGTTTTTGGTATCGATAACCCCCCCAAAAACAGTGGCGTGCTTTCCCAAACCACTGGCCAGCAGATTTTTATTAATCATGGACAGCACCACGGAGGGATAGACCTGCTCTTTTTGTCCTCGGGCTTTGTAGTCCTGCAGTAGTGACATGGACATATGTTTGAGCATGACTGTTACAAATGCCGATGAGGCACCGTGCCCGGAGACATCGGCGAGATAAAAACCAAAACAGTGTTCGCCGAGGGGGAAATAGTCGATAAAGTCACCACTCAGGTAGAGTGATGGCCAGATGTTGTAATCGATAGAGTAGCTATCGAAATGGAAAGGCTTTGGAGGCAGCATTTTCATCTGCACCTGCCGCCCGGCCTTATGATCTTCCTGAAGAATATTCAGGTGCTCTTTCAACGAGGTGATAGCCTCTTCGAGATTTTCGCGGTATTTACGATTCTGCCTGACCAGCTCGGCGCTATCGAGTGTGCGGTTGATGGCATGCTCTAGCACCTCCAGATCAACGATGGGCTTGATGATGTAATCACTGGCCCCCAGACGAAGTGCCTCGACCACATCCGCCATGATGCCCGCCCCGGAGACCACGATAAAGGGTGTCTCGGACGACTCCTCTCGCACCTTCTTCAAAACCCCAAGACCGTCCAGTTTGGGCATACGCAGGTCACAGAGAATCAAATCAGGTGATTCCGCCCTGAAAACCTCCAGCCCGTGCTCACCATTCTCAGCTTCCAGTACCTCGAACCCGCTGTCCAGAAGATAGGCCGAAATGCTGTCGCGGACAATGGCATCATCATCAATGACCAGTAATCGGTTATCTGTCCTGCTCATACCCGAACCATTTCGTTTTTTCCCTGACATTACCCCCATGTTCCCATGCCCGCAATAACAGTCTACAAGAGCAGTCCATAAGAACAGGAGCGAACGGGGTAGTGAAGGCGATAAACGAAGAAAGAGCAATATTCTGCCCTCTCTTCGCACTCTATTTTCTAGAAATCATCCTCCGGCTTTTCACCGGTGATAATATAGGCTCGACGCTGCAGGTAAGCATTACGCAAAAATATATACTTATCACCAACAATCAGATCCTCCTGAGGCAGCAGCTGAGTGCGGATGTTGACCAGGTTACCCGCCTGCAGGAGGTTTTTATCGCTCCGTGGTGTGACATAGGTCATCGGATCCAGAGATATATCGGGAATCAGACCGACGGTGGAACGTACCGTCGCCGGGCCAAGCAGTGGCAGCACAAGGTACGGGCCTGACGGTACGTACCAGCGCGCCAGCGTCATGCCAAAGTCTTTATACTGACGCTCTACGCCCCACTTTGAGCTGACATCAAACAGACCCAGAACACCCGCTGTACTGTTGACCAGAAAGCGTCCGGTGGTCACTGTCGCTTCCCGAAATTCCAGCTGAAGCAGAGAGTTGGTGGCGTTACGGATCTCTCCAAGATTTTTGAAGAAGTTGGCAACAGCTCCCTGAACCGGCGCTGGTGTTATGTAGTCATAACCGACAGCAACAGGTCTCAGGATAAATTTATCCAGTGTTTCATTGATGGTAAAACTCACCCGGTTAATGCCTTCCAGTGGATCGTCATAAGAGACCACATCCTGGGCAGAGACAGTGCTGGCAGTAGCCGCCATCACCAAACATCCCAAACTTGCCCAACGGCGCATCGATTTCAACATAACCAACCTCATCCTCATATTGTGTCAAGCCAGAAAAGACCTGATATTGTTATCATCCATTTTGCAGAAACTTTTCGGATTCCGTTTCCACGAGTCGGTGCTCTGCAGCGTATACCTGTCGAGGCGTGACTATGCATTCGTCCACTTAAATTGAAATCCGCATCCAACAAGGACTGCGTTCAGCTCTATCAAACGACAAAACAGAACCTCAACAGCCTCTGACACCTGAATTTTATTTTCTCTACGCTCTAAAAAGAAGGGCATAAACACACTGAGCAGGGAAAAATAGCTTTCGTGGAGCAGTGTCTAGTATCGAGAGTCGGCACTTGAAAGGGAAGCGGTATCTCCAGAGGCGATTGTTTCTTTACTGAGCCGTGGAACGGAACACGGAATAGCCCCTGATTTCAGAAAGACTAACAAGCAAGAACAGATACGACAATTAGGTACAGTTAGTAGTTGTTTTCCGTGGCAACACTTCATAAAATAGCGACGTGGCAGTGCCTACGTGACGACATGATCTTCGTGGGCTATTGTGTAAAAGCATGCCGAGTCCCCATAGTTCAACAGGATAGAACAGTCGCCTCCTAAGCGATCGATCCAGGTTCGAGTCCTGGTGGGGACGCCATTCATACCAAGCCCTTCAGCGTTATCCTTCACTAACCACATTTTAAAAATCCAATTTTGGTCAGGGTACTGGTCAGGGTAACGCCCTGGGAAGGAAGTATCGTGATACCTTTGCCAGTCTGAAAAAGACCTGCAAACTGCATGGGATCTCTTTCGCAAAATATCTCAAGAACAGGCTCAGTATCAAATTTTGTGGATGTCTTATTCCTTTCCTCCCTATTTCTCTCCCTATTTCTCTCCTTTAGACAGTATTTATGCTCCCTTTTTACACATCACGAAAAGTCACACGCTGGCCAAATATGTATTTATCCGTTTTCTTTTATTAGAAAACCGCTTCAAAACAGCACTTTAACCAATAGGTTTTGTTAGAAAACATCAGCAAACTTAGTCATCAAATATTTAATTTACGGATTCAATATACTTGTCCTTTGCCAGCTGAATCATCTGCTCCATGAATGCAGTTCTGTACAGAGGCCAAGTTTATTGCACCCGCTTAAGTGAGATGACAGTGGCTTTATGTGGAATAGACTGAACAAATCAATGATGTTCTGCCAAATGATGTTTGGCTTATCTTTCTACGGTGTCATGATTATCCTGACCCGTTTTTTTCTGGAGAAGCTGAACTACAGCGAAGCGGACACCATGATGGTTGTTGGTGCGTTTTCTGCTATTGGTCCACTATTTGCCGTTGCCGGTGGTTTTATTGCCGATAAATTTCTGGGTTCCAAGCGTTCCCTGACCCTGTCTTATATAAGTTTCGCCGCCGGTTATGGTCTGCTGGTTATAGGGGCTTCAGCCCTGAGTGTTCCTCTGTCACTGTCTGGTATTGCACTGGCGTCTTACGCCCGTGGCCTGATGTCTCCTTCTTACCCAAGTCTGTACAAGCGTACCTTCAAGAGTGAGGAGGATTTTGCCAATTGCTATCCCCTCAACTACTCCGTAAACAACATAGGGGCACTGTTGGGACAATACTTGTACCCAATATTCATCCTTGTGGTCGGCTTTAGCGGTGGTTTTATTCTGTCCGCTATCATGGCTATTCTGGCTGCTGCCGTGCTGGTTATCTTCCACAAGCCTCTGGTAGAAATCGGTACCGATATCGATCAGGCTCCTGTGAGTACCAAAAACAAGGCTATCTTCCTGGCCCTCTCTGCCGCCATGATTGGCATGGTATTCTTCATGTTCTCTAACATGGAAGCCGGTAAGTATGTCGTTTACGCTATCAGTGCTGCTGCGGTTCTGTACTTTATCTCTCTGATGTTCAAGGCGAGCAAAGCCGACGCATTGAGAATGGGTACTATCCTGATTATGGGTCTGCTGACCACTGCCTTCTTTGTATACTACGGCCAGATGATGACCTCTATGACTATGGTTACCATCAATACTATGCGCGGTGATCTGCTGGGCTTCATCCCTCTGGCACCGGAAGCGTCTATGGCTATGAATCCACTGTGGTGTATTGTTGCCGGTCCTGTTATCGCAGCTATATTCAATGCTCTGGAAAAGCGTGGCGTCAACCTGTCCACAGCGACCAAGATCGCCGGCTCTTTTGTTCTGACTGTTGCGGCCTTTGGCGTCCTGACCATGGCGGTTAAAGGTGTGAACGCAGATATGATCATCAGCCCCGACGTATTCCTGGTTATCCACGGTTTCCTGGCCTTTGGTGAAGTTATTGTTGGCAGTCTGGTTGTTGCCTTTATTCTGTCCGTAACGCCCAAGCACATCGAAGGTTTCTCTGTGAGTCTGTTCTCGGTTGCCATGGCTCTGTCCGGCATAGTTGGTGCCGTTATCTCCAGCGTTATCGCTATAGAGAAAGGTCAGGAAGTTACCCAGCAGTTCGTACAGACGGTTTACGGTGACTATTTCTTCATGCTGACTGTTGCTGCGGCCGCCATGGTTGTTGTTGCCCTTGGCTCTTCCGTCATCATTCGCAAAATGCTGAATAAAGCGGATGAACTGAATGAAGCGGATGAACTGGATAAAGCGGAAGGTCTGGTTCTGGCTGAAGCTGGTTGATAGTTCGATTTATTGTCAGACTCCAAAAGACTACCTGTAGCGGCACTGTGTTCAAGCCGCTACAGCTTACACATTACGGCATAAGCACAGACTTCGATGGCAAACACGGCGGCCAGCTCTTTCAGGCGCTATTCCTCTGATGAGGATCAGGGGCATACAAAAAAACCGGACATTGTCCGGTTTTTTTGTACTGGGAGGTCCAGTTCTAACGTGAGCGATGGGTACTGGGCTCACACCATTTGACCGACTAAAATAGAGCCAAAACCAGCACCGGGCTGTCACGAGTAACTCCTCAAGTTTTATAGGCAAAATCAATCGTTTCTCATATGATCCCCTTGATATTACTGGCTTGTAGCCAATCAGCTTTAAAATGTGCCTACACTTTTTGAACAGTGACTGTCGTGATATGGCAAGGGTTCCTTGCGCTTTATTTCGCTGAACGAATAGTGTGAGCCCAGTGCCCCGGCTGCAAATTTGGGTAAAATACCCATGACCTGCGAAGGTTAATGGTTTATAGTGGCGGCACGTTAAAAGTGTGTTGTGAGTTTATGCAAAGATTTGATGTATCGGACGTAGTCGTTCGTTCTGTTCTTCAT
>CAMRBW010000037.1 GCA_947040555.1 uncultured Oceanospirillales bacterium
ACATTACCTAACAACACGAGCCAGTGGGGTTTGGTTAATGTCACCGGGTCACCCACATTACCTAACAACACGAGCCAGTGGGGTTTGGTTAATGTCACCGGGTCACCCAGATTATCTAACAACACGAGCCTGCGGGGTTTGGTTAATGGCACTGAGGCCACATTATTTGGATACATGTCTCCGGGTAACACCACTATAGGTTTTTCCAACTCCCCTTCGGCTTATCAATCCAATACAAGCGGGAATAATAATGCTATTTACGCCGCCACTGCGGCAGCAGGAGGAGGAGGTCTCATAGGCGTTGCGGCAGGGGTAGTATTCTTCTATAAATGGTATAATAATGCACGCACACGCTTCCGTAATTACCCGCGGCCAAAGAGTTGGAATTCTTGTTCCTCAATAGCAACTTCTGCGTTCAATGTCATAAAATCCGCAGGTCTAGGCGCACTTGACGTATTTCGGTGCACCCCCCCCGAGGAAGACGGCTTACCGTTGGGGGAGGATGTGGAGGAGGAGGATGTGGAGGGATCCCCGCTCTTTATGGACTCCCTTATATAAGGGCTGGAGCGCCGATCTTTTTTTCTGGTTCCCACACTTTTAAGCTGGTTTCGTTGTCAGGGCTGTGCGGCGATTTTCTCCGAGACCCACGGCACACCTATGGAGCAGATCAAGTCGCCGCTGAGCAAAGTGGCCGGTGTGCTGCGTGTACGCAGCGAGGGGCTTGGCCTGCGTGCGACCGCACGGGTCTTCGGTATGCATAAGAACACTGTCAGCCGCTGGGAAAAACGCTTTGCTGAACAGAAAGCCCCTTTGATGCTGTATGCGGTTTGTCATGAGTTCATCAGTCTGACCTTCGAAGGCGACGATCTCTACACAGTTGTTGGCGCACAGTTGTTGGCGCACAGTTGTTGGCGCACAGTTGTTGGCGCACAGTCGTGGGAGAACGGGGCGAGGCGAGCCAATCCGAAGGCTGGACGGTCGTGGTGATGGAGCGAGCCAGCCGCTTCATCATCCACGCCAATCATGTCGAAGCGCAAAATGCTGCCCTGCACCGACGTAACAGCGCCTTTCGGCGACGTACCAACATTTACGCCAAGTGCCCTGCGCCAAGTGCAAGGCAGGACTGCAGCGCACTCTCGACGTTCACCAAATCACCCACAACTTCGTCCGGCCCCATTGGACCACAGGCAAAGTTCCGGCAGTGGCTTTGGGCATTATTGAGGGCGCATTGTGCCTGGAAGATCTCCTTACCATGCGTCTCGTTTAATTCCGAGTCAGACTCGGCAGGGAATCCTTGCCTCTTTTTTAGCTGAGTAAAGAGTTTGAGCCCAGTGCCATTGCGCTTAAACGTCAATATCAGATCCCTCCTCCTTAGTTTTTTCACTTTTTACAAACCTTCCATGACCTTGGTCAAAATCCGAACACGCCAGCTCAGTATGATTAGCCGCTTTCTGATTGACCAAGGTTATCCCCCCCATGAATGCCCAACAGGACCAGAAGGTCACTATTGGCAGTCTGATTGCACTGGCGTTTGCCGTTGTATTCTTCTCCGGACTGCTGCAAACCAATGAATGGTACGGTGTTTTCGATTTCACCACGCTGAATGGTGGCTTCGGCAAGGTGGCCGCCTCTGTGGCTGATGGCGCAGAAGGTATTAGAACGGCCATGTCCGACTTCCGTGGCAAGGGCGGCAGCGGTGCCAAAGATGGCTTTATCTTTGCCCTGACCCTGGTGCCGACCGTTATGTTCGCCATGGGCATGATTGAAGTGCTGCAGCACTTCGGCGCTCTGGAAGCGGCCCGTAAACTGCTGACCCCTCTGTTGCGCCCACTGCTGGGTATCTCCGGTGACTCCGGCCTGGCGATGATCGCCTCTCTGCAGTCCACCGACGCGGGCTCTTCCATGACCCGTGGTCTGATCGATGAAGGCAAGATGACCAAGGAAGAAGGTGATGTGTTCACCATGTTCCAGTTCTCTGCTGGCGCCATGATCGTCAACTTCTTCTCCTCCGGTGCGGTCCTGTTCACCCTGATGGCAGCCGACGGTACGACGCCGGCGGTGCCTGCCTCTATCGGCCTGTGCGTGGCGGTGATGTTTGTCACCAAAATCTTCGGTGCCAACCTGATGCGCATCTACCTGAAAGTCACCTCCCGTAAAACCACAGAAACCGAAATGACTGTTGCTGGAGGCGAAGCCTGATGTCCGCTGAAAACGCTAAACCAATGATCACCGATATTTTTGTGACCGGTGCCCGCAAAGGCTGGACCATCGCCACGACCAGTACCATCCCCAACGTGATGATGGCATTTATCATCATCAAGGCGCTGATGATTACCGGTGCTCTGGCGGGGATTGGCAAGGTGTTCGCCCCGATTATGGGTCTGGTTGGTCTGCCCGGTGAAGCCGCGGCGGTACTGATGAGCGCCATGATGTCCATGGGCGGCGCTGTCGGTGTAGTCATGGGTCTGTACGAAGGCGGTATTCTGGGTGGTGAACATATCGCCATCCTCGCGCCTGCAATCTATCTGATGGGCTCCATCGTCCAGTACATGGGTCGTATTTTGGGTGTGGTCGGTACGGAAGGTCGTCTGATCCCGCCGATGTTTGTGATCTGCATCATTAACGCCTTTGTCGCCATGTTTATTATGAACATTCTGGTCTGATTGACTTTTCAACAGGGAGCTTCGGCTCCCTGTCCTGTTTTTTATTACAACAATTCACGGAATGAAGAACCGACATGAGCTTTTCTGTTGAAGCCTACCTGAATGAACTGCGCCCCCTGATCGACGTTGACTGTGGCACCTTTACCCTCCCCGGTATTGAACAGGTGGCCGATATCCTGACCGAAAAATACCAGCACATGGGCTGGAATGTTAAGCGTGTCGCGCTGGATAAAGCCGGTTGCGGTCTGGAAGTGCGCAACAAGCCGGAAGCCGATCATATCGATGTGATGCTGATCGGCCATATGGATACCGTATTTCCTGTGGGCACGGTTGCTGAACGTCCCATGACGTTTGATGAAACCAACGCTTACGGCCCCGGTGTTTCTGATATGAAATCCGGTCTGTTGAATGTGGTTTACGCCCTGCGTGGTCTGGACAAAACCGTTCTCGACAAACTCTCCCTCTGCATCTGCATGAACCCCGATGAAGAGACCGGCTCCAACTTCTCCGCCGAGTGGCTGAAGAGTGTCGCCAAAAACGCCAAAACCGTGCTGGTTGCCGAGCCTGCCCGTGCCAACGGTGCCCTGGTGAAAGCGCGCAAAGGTCTTGCTGGCTACGATATCGAATTTAAAGGTAAGGCCGCTCACGCCGGTAACGAGCCTGAGAAAGGTCGCAGTGCTATCCACGAAATGGCCCACTGGATAACAACCCTGAGTGCCATGACTAACTTTGAAACCGGCACCACCTTTAACATGGGTGTAGTTTCCGGTGGTACTGCGAGTAACGTGGTTGCCGAAAAAGCGACAGCTGACCTGGATATCCGCTTCTGGAGCAATGAAGAGTACGCTCAGGTTGAAGAGAAACTGGCGGCCATGGTTGAAAAGCCATTCATTGATGGTGTAACCGTCACCCTCACCCGCAATGCCTACAAGCCGGCCATGACCACTTCTTCCAAAACCGAAGAGCTGATGGTTCTGGTGGAGGAGTGCGGCAAAGAAGAAGGTATCAATATCGAGTGGATGGCGGTCGGCGGTGGTTCCGATGGCAACACAACCGCTCTGGTCTGCGATGCGGTTCTGGATGGTTTCGGCCCGATCGGTGGTGGTCTGCACACAGCCGACGAATACCTGGTGCTGGACTCCATCGAACCCCGCATCCGTCTGTTGCAGCGTGTGCTGACCAGACTGGCAGACTAAACGACGAATACGTTATATTTTTGCTTTATCTGTGTTCTGTCTTTTTTTAGGAGACAGGGCGCAGACAATGAAAAAAAAGAAAAAATAGCCTCAGTGGTCTATAAAAAAACAGTTTTGTACATTTAAGGGGCGTACGATGTATTCCAAGACTGTCAGATCAGGCTCTTTTTTTCTTGCTCTTATATTGCTATTTTTCAGTTTCTCCCAGATGGTTTACGCGGGAAAAATCGTTTTTAAAAGGTACAAAGTCATTAGTGAAGATCAAGGGGCGGCGGAACTAAGCCATCAAGAAGCTGTTACTATAACACCCTCAAATGTTGAGTTTATTCCCGCAGAGATAGAAGCCGATAATATATCAGTGGATTTTTTTAAAAAAATAACAAAAGTCACTATCTTTTCTAGTGAAAAAAAATCTAACATCAAATGGGGTGACCCAAGAGGAGAAAAGCTCAGTGAGATCATCGAAAAATTGTTCAATATAGTCAAAAGAGGAGAAATCGGTTCGATAACCACGAAAGACCTGACTAGCAGCATCGAGAATTTACTGAATAAAGCCACCAGTATTACTAATGATTTAGATTGTGAGGGCAAAAAGCCAAACACTATAAATGTGCTGATTGGCACTACGTCGACCAACCCGGTAGAGCCAAAAGAAGCTGTCGTCTCCTATTTGCCATATGAACAAAACGTCTATGCACGAATCAGTGAGCCGTTAAGCAGTGAGGCAGATAACAATTCTTACACGCTTATTGGCATTGAATACACATATGATTCGGGCAAGATCGTCGACTTAGTAGCGGATGAAGGGACGGTAGCGGGTAAAAGTGTGGTCGAGAAATTTTGCCAGTCTGTTGTTAGAATGTCGTGCTGTAGTCACCGGAAAAGAGAAACTCATGAGGATGTTCTGCAGCTAATAGGCACCAATACGAGCCTCATAAAAACCAGGTATACTTTCTCCTCAATCCTTTCTCCCACATCAGGGAAATAGGAGCGACGGCAATATTTTTTGCCGGTCTGGTCTATATGGTATGATTCAGCCCAATAACCGTATCAAATACGAGGCAGAATCGTGCTGACCATCTACGGCATTCCCAACTGCGATACCCTAAAAAAAGCCCGCAAATGGCTGGATGGACAGGGTCTCGCATACCGTTTCCACAACTACCGCAAAGAGGGGCTTGACCGGGACTGGCTGAAGGCCCGGATTGATGAGTTCGGCTGGGAAAATGTGGTCAACCGCAAAGGCACCACCTGGCGCAAACTGCCGGAACAGCAACGTCATGCCATGAACGCAGAGCGTGCCCTGGACGCTCTTTTGGAACAGCCCGGTATGATTAAACGACCACTGTTGGGTTCACTGGCAGAGGGAGGTTATCTGCTCGGCTTTGCGACGGAACAGTGGCAGCAGGCTTTGGATAATAACGGCGGCTAATGACAGACCACTAACAACCCCACTACAATCATCGATCAGCCTAAGCGAAAAAAGACAAGGATCTTGTTTCTCCCCATGAGCAAAGAATTTTTTAGCATAGCAGCCGGTATCGGCACTAAAAACAACAAAGGTGAGTGGTTGGAAGTGTTCTATCCGGCACCTCAGCACAAGCCAAATCCCGAACTGGTTGAAGCCGTTGCCGCGGTGACCGGCTATGCCGGTGGCAATCAAGTGATTGAGCTGGATAGTGCCACCTGCCACGCCCTTGAAGAGCTGTTTTTGCAGCGCAATCTGTTGGAACAGACATTGGTGCTCAGCTCTCTGGAAACCAGTAGTAACCCACGGGTGCTGGTGATTCTGGAAACCGATGCCACACTCAACAACACGCCGGAAGCGTATCTTAAACTCCATCTGCTCTCCCATCGGTTGGTCAAGCCTCACAGCATCAATCTGGAGGGTATCTTCCCGCTGCTGCCCAATGTCGCCTGGACCAGCGAAGGTGCTATTGATCTGGAAGAACTCCCCCACCGCCAGTTACAGGCTCGTTCTCAGGGGCGGGTTCTGGATGTGCAGAGCGTCGATAAGTTCCCGCGCATGACCAACTATGTCGTGCCAAAAGGTGTGCGGATCGCCGACACCGCCCGTGTACGACTGGGTGCGTATATTGGTAAAGGGACGACGGTGATGCACGAAGGTTTTGTTAACTTCAATGCCGGTACCGAAGGCAAGAATATGGTGGAAGGTCGTATCTCTGCCGGTATCTGGGTCGGTGAAGGTTCGGATCTGGGCGGTGGCTGCAGCACCATGGGCACCCTCTCCGGCGGCAACAATATCGTGGTTTCTATTGGCAACAACTGTCTGATCGGTGCCAATGCCGGAATCAATATTCCTCTGGGGGATCGCTGCACCATTGAGGCAGGTCTTTACCTGACCGCTGGCTCCAAGGTGACGGTACTGGACAAGGACAAAAAGCCTGTGGGAACGGTCAAGGCCATCACGTTGGCGAATCAATCAGACCTGATGTTCTGGCGCAACTCCCAGAGTGGCGCTATCGAGTGTCTGGCCAAAAAAACCGCTTTCGAACTGAACGAAGAGCTGCACGCTCATAATTGACAGCGATGTCATTCCCGCAAAAGCGGGAATGACAACCGGGGTCTACAACCCCTTAAAAAAATGTACCATCCAACGGGCGCAGATAATGTCGTCTACAGGCTGAAGCAATGATGCAATGGCCTCATCAACCACATCTTTCTCGACAGACTCCCTGCGCAATTCCATCAGATCCCGGGCCAAACTGCAGCTGAATTCCGGATGCCCCTGAATAGTGAGCATATTTTCATTGTACTGCACCATAAAGTGAGGGCAGAAGTCACTCTCGATCAGAGTGACACCGCCATTTCCTGGCTCAACAACCTGATCCTGGTGGCTGACCAGCAGAGCGAATGTCTCGGTCCCGGGCTGCATCCAACTTTTCTTCTGTACAACCTGGTTCTCGGCAACGCCCAGCCCCCAACCCTTGTCGGAATTAACAACCGTACCCCCAAGTGCTTCCGCAACCGCCTGATGACCGAAACAGATGCCGATCAGTTTTTTATCCTGCTGGTGCAGAGTGCGGATAAAATCAAAGAGGGGGAGCATCCAGTCATGGGATTCATACGCCGCATGACGACTACCGGTAATCAACCAGCCATCACAAAGCTCTGTTGACTCTGGTAGTTTACCATCCAGAACCCGCCATGTTTGATACTCAAAATCTGCATCGACCTTGCTGAACAATGTTTCAAACATGACCGGGTAGTTGCCATAAGCCGGTAACAGTTCCGGTCTGACATCGTCACATTGCAAAATTCCTATTTTCATAGTGAGTAAACTCATATTTTTTGTATTGTACAAAAGCCCAAAAAACCATACTTTCCGAGCACGAATAACCCACACAACTATTTTTCTAATGTCTGCCAGTTTAGTGATATTTAACCGCCATTCAAAGGGGGGAGACGACACACTGGCAGGTAAAGCCTGATTCAAAATGACTTAGACGCCAAGCTTCTTGATCAATTAAAAAGGAGATGTCGCTGGTATTGGGAAGTATTCGAAAAAAACAGATTATTGATGATTTTATTAGCACTCATCCGGAACGCAGTGTATACGCAATCTTGCTCCTTTAGCGGCGAGTCGTGCGCATAACCCACAACAAGCCCGGCAGGCTATTATCTGCCGGGCCTCTTGCAAAGGGGTTGAATCAAATAGAAGAATCTTCGCCTATACGGCTGGCAACCGCGCCGTTCTGACCTTTGTACTTGGCATTGACCCGTTTGTTATAGGGTCTCTCTGCCGGGCTGGACAGGGTTTCAAAATTGATGGCACCAATCTGCATGCCAGGGCGCAGCGCCAGCGGCAGTTTGCCACCATTGAAGAACTCCAGCACAATTTGTCCACTCCAGCCCGGATCGATTCGGTGAGCCGTCACATGAACCATCAACCCCAGTCTTGCCAGAGAAGAGCGGCCATCCAGCCAACCGACCAGATCATCCGGCAGAGTGATGGATTCATGGGTCACCGCCAGAGCCAGCTCCCCCGGATGCAGGAAAAAGGCATTACCCTTTTCCAGCACAATTTCGGTACTCATAATGGAGTTCAGGGTGCGGTCAATGGTTTCACGGTTGCCGGAAAGATCCACATAAGGTGCTACATGGTCGTTAAATACCCGAAAGCTGTTGCCCAGGGTCAGATCAAGACTGACTCCGGAAATGTGCTCATCGGTCGGACGCGGCTCGACGATAATCTTCCCGCTGTCTAGTGCAGCCCTGATATCTCGGTCACTCAGTCGCATGGTTATCCCCCCAGTCCTGAATCTTTGATCAGTCGTCAGCAATCGTTATAGTGGGTGCCGGCGCGGCCTGACGGTTGCGTGCGGCCAGTTGCGCCGCCGTGCGACGAGCCATATCCAGATAGAGCTGGGTTTCAGAGGAGTCTTTTGCAGATTCGCCCCGGAAAGCCGCTACTGTTGGCAGCCCGGCATCGGCGTGCTGACGGATCGACATGGACAGGGGCAGGGTGCCCAGCAGTGGCGTTTTGTATTCGTCGGCCATACGGCTACCGCCGCCTTCACCAAACAGATATTCCGTATGACCGCAGTTGCTGCACACATGGACAGCCATGTTCTCAACCACACCCAGTACCGGGACATCCACCTTTTTGAACATTTCGATGCCCTTGCGCGCATCCAGCAGTGCCAGATCCTGGGGCGTGGTGACAATCACGCTGCCGGCCACCGGCACTTTCTGGGACAGAGTCAGCTGAATATCACCGGTACCAGGAGGCATATCCACCACCAGATAATCCAGTTCACCCCACAGGGTCTGGTTGAGCAGTTGCAGCAGCGCACCGCTGGCCATCGGACCACGCCAGACCACTGGCGTATGTTCCGTCACCAAAAATGCCATGCTGTTGGCCTTCAGCCCAAGAGCCTCGATCGGGCGGAAGAATTGCTGGCCATTGGCTTCATCAACGCCAGGACGCTCTTCATCGTCAACACCCAGCATCTTGCCGATGCTCGGGCCATAGATGTCGGCATCCAGAATACCCACCCTGGCACCCTCTGCGGCCAGGGCCAGCGCCAGGTTGACCGCTGTGGTAGATTTACCAACCCCCCCCTTGCCGGAGGCCACGGCCACGATGTTTTTTACATCTTTCAGGCCTGGCTCTTCGCTGCGACGGGGCGCACCGTCAATACGGGTCACAAAACGTACCGATACGGTCGCACCTCTGGCCAGAGAGCGTAGCTGGTTCTGGACCAGTTTCAATAGTTGCTTCTGCCCCCCGGAGCAGGCGTAATGCAACGCCAGAGTCAGATTGATACTGTCATCGGATACCTTGAGCTCTTCAATCTCCGCCACCTTAAGCAGGGAGTCTTGCAGCCATGGATCCTGAAGTTCACGGAGAGCTGTTTCAATGGTGTCTCGGGAACAAATGGTCATCGTCATTTTACATCCTGATCTGACACTTTCTGCCGGAAAATCCGGCGACAAATCGATTTTACAGGCTGGCTATGTTACCGGCTATGTGAGCAGTCAGCTATGTTTCAGGTCAGCCATGGTTCGCAGGAACTCTTTTCTGCCCCCGTCCGGGTCGATCCCATGTTCAACCATCTCCTGACGCAACCTCTGCTCTGCCGCTACGTTGCTGCGGCGCAAGGCATCGCGACTGGTATGATTTTCCAGCCCTTTGCTGATGTCGGCATCGAGCTTTTCTCCGGCCATCAGTCGGTTGCAGAGAATCTCATAGTTGCGTTCAAAAACAGGGTAAGCAACCGTTTGCGGCTCGCTTTCCAACAGCATCCAGCCGGTCTCCCGAGCGGCCAGATAAACGACGATATGACTCCATGGGCCGGTGTGGGTTCTGTTGGTGGCCCGGCAGGCTTCGTAGTAGGCCTGCTGGGGAGCACGGAGACCAAGATCGTTGTACGTGGAAGAGGTTGCGAGGCTGCGCAGTGCACTGAGCGTAGGAAGGAATTTACTTTCCCTGATTAATTTACCAGCTGCCCTTTTAATTTTTACGGGATGCACATCAATCATGGACTGTGACCAAAGGTTTCTTGCCCTTGTCCGTGACTCTTCATCAGGAAAAGCCTTCAGGAAATGCTGGGGAAAAGCATCACGCATCAATGTGAAGGCGTAGTTTACTGCATCGTAAACATCAGCTTGCGAGTGCTGCGTTTTGGTGCGCCCCTCCCTAGAGGTCGAGGTCGAAGTCGTACTTACCGACCCAGCTGCGGTCTGTAAGTTCTTCAGTTGTTGGCTGGCGACGTACTGTCCTGTCTTCACCCTGACCTTTCTCCCTCTGCCACTGGTAGATAACGTGTTTTACAAAGCGATAATCCCAGGCCTTCCTGGCTTCGCCGGTACTCAGCCAATACATTTTAAAGTCTTCCAGTTGCCGCTGGGCATACTCTTGAGGAATGCCCTCATGTTGTAGCAGCTTCTGGTAACACCAGCCCGCTGGCTGATAATCTTCCGGTAGTGGTGTTACCCGTGCCTGAGGCGTCCCTCCCCCTGAACGTTCACGGTGTCGCATAAGAATATCTGGTTGTGCTGACACCTGCTGATGGTTTTGGGAAGGCTGATGCCCCTGTGCGGGAACGGGAGGTACCTGCAATTGCCGAATACGTGCCTGTTCGTAGCGCTGAAGCTGCTGAATCTCGCTCTCTAATTGATGGCTGGCATCAGCCAGCGTCTGATGTTGATTCTGCTGTTCCATCCGCTTCAGGCTCAACTGCTCCTGCTGCTCCCGTACGCTCTCTTTCAGCATCTGCAACTGGCGCTCCTGCTCCAGCACCAGAGCCGTCATGTGTTCCACATCCTGAGTCATGGCCTCAACAGAATCATCCAGCGCCGCACTCTCTTCTGCCAGACGCGCAATCCGGCTACGGGTTGCATTCACATCCGGAAGCGCAGCAGTGCTCTGGTGAGGGTAGAGGGCAGGCGGCGGGTTCGAAATCCCGTGGCCGACCTGAGCCTGCCCTGGGAGCGCAAGCGCTGATTCAGTCACCATCGGTTCTATCCCGGTTGTCTGCACCCGTTCGGATTCCAGCCCCAGTTCCCACAGGGCTTTATCTTCCCGATACATTCGGCGGGTCAAATTGTCAGAACTTCGGTCACCCATAAACATTCCCGGCATGCACCACACAAACAAAAAAACAACGCAAAAGAACACTACAAAAGAGCATTACAAAAGAACAAGAAACACAGAGCAGTACTCTTCAGTTTACCGCGCAGAGAGGGCGTGAAGCCACCTGTATTTGCAACCTTATATTCAATAGCGGCAGGAAACAAACGACAAAAACCGAATACACCACAAAAACCAGAGCTTTTAAAAGAGCTTTGAAAAAAAGCCGAATCCACCTACGGTTATCTCGCTGCCAGCCGCTGTTTTGCTCTGGTTTCTCAGTATAGTTTCCCTGTATGGTTTTCCTATAGTTTCCCTGCATGGTTTCCCTATAGTTTCCCTGCATGGTTTCCCTATAGTTTCCCTGTATAGTTTCCCTATAGTTTCCCTGTATAGTTTCCCTGTATAGTTTCCCTGTATAGTTTCCCTGTATAGTTTCCCCAATCCCCTCCATCCTTTTATAATATTCGTTTGTATTTTTCGATCTGCACGAGCTATTGGCCAGCAGGTTGCTCTACCGGAGATGTTGTTCCCCCTATGTCTGAACAGTCAGCCGCACCACATTCAGCGCAACCCGTACAGCGCAAAATTCTTGTTACCGGTGCTCTCCCCTATGCCAACGGTCCGCTGCATATGGGACATCTGGTGGAATACATCCAGACCGATATCTGGAGTCGCTTTCAGAAAATGCGCGGCCACCAGTGTACTTTTGTTTGCGCCGATGATGCCCACGGCACAGCCATCAGCCTGCATGCCGAGAAGCTGGGTATCACTCCGGAAGAGTCCGTCGCACGCATCAACAAAGAGCGTATCGCCGATTTCAGTAGCTTTCATGTCGCTTTCGACAACTACCACTCCACCCACAGCGAAGAGAACCGTGAACTCTCCTCTGCCGTTTATCTGGCACTGAAAGAGAACGGGCATATCGCCAGCCGTACCATCACTCAGGCCTTCGACCCGGAAAAAAAGATGTTTCTGGCCGACCGCTACATCAAGGGTGAGTGTCCCAAGTGTGGCGCCAAAGATCAGTACGGCGACAACTGTGAAGTCTGCTCCGCCACCTACAGCCCGACTGATCTGAAGAACCCGTACTCCACCATGTCTGGCGCGACGCCGATCGATAAAGAGTCCGAACACTTCTTCTTCAAACTCTCCCACTTCGATGCCTTCCTGAAAGAGTGGACCCGCAGCGGCACCATCAAGGAAGAGATCGCCAACAAGCTGGCTGAGTGGCTGGACAGCGGTCTGCAGGATTGGGATATCTCCCGTGATGCGCCCTATTTTGGTTTTGAAATTCCCGGTGAGTCTGGTAAGTATTTTTACGTCTGGCTGGATGCGCCTATCGGCTACATGGCTGCCTTCAAAAACCTGTGTGACCGCACCGAAGGTCTGGATTTTGACGAGTACTGGAAAAAAGATTCCCCCTGCGAAGTGCACCACTTTATCGGTAAAGATATCGTCAACTTCCACTGCCTGTTCTGGCCTGCCATGTTGCACGGTACCGGTTACCGGACGCCCACTACGGTGAGTGTGCACGGCTATCTGACCGTCAACGGCGAGAAGATGTCTAAATCCCGGGGCACTTTTATCACGGCTCGCACCTTTCTGGACCATCTTGATCCGGAGTATCTGCGTTACTACTACGCCGCCAAGCTCTCCAGCCGGGTTGATGATCTGGATCTGAACACTGCGGATCTTATCCAGCGCGTGAACAGTGACCTGGTGGGTAAAGTGGTCAACATCGCCAGCCGTAACGCCGGCTTTATTGCCAAGCGTTTTGACAACCAGCTCTCCGGCACCGACTGTGCCCCGGAACTGAGCAAAGCCTTTATGGAGGCCTCCGGCACCATCGCCCAGTGCTATGAAGAGCGAGAGTTCGGCAAAGCGATGCGCGAGATTATGGCTCTGGCCGATAAGGCCAACGCCTGGATCGACGAAGTGAAGCCCTGGACGGTCGCCAAAGAAGAGGGCAAAGATCAGGAATTGCACGACATCTGTTCAACAGGTATCAACCTGTTCCGCCTGCTGATGATCTACCTGAAGCCGGTTCTGCCGGCCATGACCGAGAAAGTCGCAGATTTCCTGAACGTTGAGAGCTTGAACTGGGCCGATAGCCAGCACCTGCTGTTCAACCATGGTATCAATAAGTTCAAGCCGCTGATGACCCGTGTCGAGCAGGCCAAAGTTGATGCCATGATGGATGATGCCAAAAAACTGCTGGAGAGCATGAATACCAATGCAGCCCCTGCCACTTGCCAACAAGAAGTCCCTGTCAAAGAGGACCATGCCATAGTGAGTGACGTTAAAAAGAGTACTCTGGAAGAGCCGATTGCCGACACCATCGAATTTGGTGATTTTGCCAGAGTTGATCTGCGTATCGCCAAAATTGTCAATGCCGAACACGTAGAAGGAGCCGACAAACTGCTGCGCCTGACGCTGGATGTGGGTGAAGAAAACACGCGCAATGTGTTCTCCGGCATCAAGGCGGCCTACTCACCGGAAGCGTTGATCGGCAAGCACACGGTTATGGTTGCCAATCTGGCGCCCCGTAAAATGAAGTTCGGCATGAGCGAAGGTATGGTGCTGGCCGCCGGTCCTGGTGGTGCCGACCTGTGGATTCTGGAACCCCATGAAGGTGCCATACCTGGCATGCGGGTGATCTAATCCCCCTGTGATAAAAAAAGCCCCGGCTCTGGAAACAGAGCCGGGGCTTTTTTTATCGGGCTTTAGCAAAAACGCCTTATATCCTCGGCCAATCGGGCGGGGATATAGGGCGGGCACGCAAAGCGTTCCGGTTGCGTGTTGGTAGGTACTCAGCTAATCCCTTCTCAACGCCTGATTGGGTGAAATCGGCGTTGGCAGGCGGAACACCACCAGATATGTGGAGATGATAAAGGTAACAACCGCAGCACCTTCAATCAGCAGAGCCGTTTCCTGACTGATGCGTCCGGCGCTTACGGCACCGAAAGCCAACAGCAATGAAAATTCGCTGCTCTGCCCCAGCCGAAGCCCCATCTCCCAGGCATTGTTTCGGTTCTCGCCTTTAAGGGTCTGTAATAGAAAACTGAACAACAGTGGTTTCATAAGTAAAACAACCAGGGAGACCACCGCAATCGCTATCAGCATTCTGTAGCTTAAAAACGGGTCAAACTGAGCGCCAATGGAGAAAAAGAACAGGATCAGGAAAAACTCCCGCACCGGCTTGAGCCCCTCGGCAATGACTTCGGCAATGGGTGACGTAGCGATGCTGACTCCGGCAATAAAAGCACCAATCTCATGGGATAACCCTACGGTGTGGGCCAGCTCTGCAGCCGTCATGCACCAGCCGAGGGAGACCAGAAAAATATATTCAGAAATAATATCAAAACGTAGAAACAGCGAGAGCAGTACATAGCGAACACAAGCCCAGGCTGCGAAACTGAACAGGGCCATTTTGAGCGGTAACAGCATGGCATTCCAGGACATACTGCTGCCCTCGGCACTGTAAAGCACCAAAATCGTCAGGATGGCCAGAATATCTTCAAAAAGAAGAATACTGATCATTACCTCTCCGGTTCTTTGATGGTGCAGGGTTGTAGCTGGAATCAGTTTCAGGCTCAGTACCGTACTGGAAAATGCCAAAGCCAAACCGGCAATCGCGGCTTCAACCGGATTTGTCCCCAGCCCGTAAAGCAGGACCAGCCAGATCACAACTCCGGTCAGTGAAAGACAGATAAATGTAACCAGTGCCGTTTGTTTCAGCTGTTTTAACAAATTACGGGGGTGCAGGTGCAGCCCCAGAAGAAACATCAAAAGGATAATGCCTATCCTGGAAACAGCATCTATATGACTGCTGTTTGCCATGAAACCAAACCCGTAGGGGCCTACTAGCATGCCAAGACAGATATAAGCCAAAACAATGGGTTGTTTCAGCCATACAAACAGCGTACCCAAAATCGATGCTCCGCCAAAAATAATGGCCATTTCCAGAATAAAGTACTCAAAAGGTTCATTCACTGCGTAACCCTTTCGCAAGACAGTGGGTGGGACTGAGAGACTGTCTGAGAATAGTTCGGTCTGAGAATAGTTCGACTCTCGGCTCCTGGTTTCTGGCTCCTGGCTCCTGGTACCATGACGATCACTGCCTGATTTGTTGTGGCAAACAAATACCAGGCACTGGTCATGCACCTTTGGCGTGGATTGACACAGTTTGCATCAGAATTTTTTCTCATAGGTTAATTTTATGCTGTCACTCGTGCTTTTTTTGCTTTGAGTATTGGTGTAATCAAACCGGAAAGTTGAGTTATAACTGAGAAGTCGTGTAGCCCTGAGCCCGTAGGATGTACCATTATCACTGTAAGCGGACTCTCCAGCAGCCCCCTCTCCAGCAGCCCCTCTCCAGCAGCCCCTCGCCAGCAGCGAGGAGAGAATCACAGGTATTGTCTCAATCCAGAAGCAGCGATACTCTTCGCTCTGTAATGATCATTGCCGAATGACATCCGCTCCATAAATAACAACCAATAGAGGAAGTGGGCATGTTCAAAGCTTGTGATGCGTTCACAGCTGCTTTTATGCAGCAGACCCCTGAGCAGATCCGCGAATTCATCTCTCCCCATTACTGCGTGGACGAAAATTCATGGCTGCAAGAGCTACTGGAGCAGCTGCACAGTAGCAATAGTATTAATAGTAAAAGCAGTCAGCGGGCGACGATTGCCACTAAAGCGGCTTCACTGATTGAGCAGGTGCGCGCCAGCGACAACGCCATTCATATGATCGATGCCCTACTGCTCCAGTACAGCCTCGACACCAAGGAAGGCATCCTGCTGATGTGCCTGGCGGAGGCACTGCTGCGTATTCCCGATGCAGAGACCGCCGATGCTCTTATCCTGGACAAACTCAGCATTGCGGACTGGGACAAACACCTGAACCAGAGTGACTCACTGCTGGTCAATGCTTCAACCTGGGGGCTGATGCTGACCGGCAAGGTTATCTCCCTGGATCGCAGCAAAGAGGATTGCCGCAAAGAGGATCGCAGCAAAGAGGATCGCAGCAAAGAGGATTGCAGCAAAGAGGATCACCCTGCAAATGTCATCGGTCGTCTAGTCAACAAGATGGGTGAACCGGTCATACGTCAGGCCGTCAATCAAGCCATGAGGATCATGGGCAAGCACTTTGTACTTGGTCGTACAATCGAGGAGGCGTTGCGCAATGGTCATCAGGCCCGCAAACAGGGTCATACCTACTCTTTCGATATGTTGGGTGAGGCTGCACTCACGGCCGAAGATGCGGCCTGTTATCACGCCAGCTATCTGCAGGCGATTGAAGCCATCGCTGCTGAACCCGCTGTGGAAGGCTCTCCCCCGCTCGGCATCTCTATCAAACTTTCAGCGCTGCATCCCCGCTATGAGGTGACCCAAACCGAGCGCGTGATGGATGAGTTACTGGACTCTGTACTGGTCTTGATCCGTGCTGCCAGAGCGGGCGATGTCGCCATTAATCTTGATGCTGAGGAGCAGGATCGCCACGAACTGTTCCTGAAGCTGTTTGAACAACTCTATCGCCACCCGGATTGTCAGGGCTGGGGCAAATTTGGTCTGGTGGTTCAAGCCTATAGTAAACGGGCACTGCCGACCCTGTGCTGGCTAACGGCATTGGCTCGTGAACAAGGTGATATGATTCCGGTACGGCTGGTGAAGGGCGCTTACTGGGATACTGAGATCAAACTCTGCCAACAGCAAGGCTACCCTGGTTATCCGGTCTATACCCGCAAAGAAGGGACAGATGTCGCCTATCTTGTGTGTACAAAATTCCTGCTCTCTGATGAGGCCAAAGGCCTGCTGTTCCCGCAGTTTGCCAGCCATAACGCCCATACTGTTGCCAGTGTGCTCACCATGGCGGCGGCAAATAATAGTAGCGAGTATGAATTCCAGCGTTTGCACGGTATGGGTGATGCGCTCTATGATCTGGTGGCAAAGCAGGAGCAAAAGACGGTACGCATCTATGCGCCGGTTGGCAGCCATTGTGAGCTGCTTCCCTATCTGGTGCGCCGTCTGCTGGAAAACGGTGCCAACTCCTCGTTCGTACACCGTCTGGTTGATGCCAGAACGCCGGTAGAATCCCTGACTCAGCATCCGGCTGATCTGCTGACCAGTCATGAGCATCTCGCCAATCCGCGCATTGCGCTACCGGATGCTATTTATGGTGAAGAGCGCCGCAACGCCAGCGGCATCAATATTGATATCGAATCGATCTGCCGGCCCTTCCACGACGAGGTGCAGTCGTTTATGAACACGCAGTGGCACAAAGGGCCGATCATTAACGGTCAGCAGATCGAGACGGCCAAAGCCACCACTATCATCTGCCCCTATAACACGAACACGACCTGTAGTGAGAAGCGTGTCGCAGGTCATATGCACTGGACGACGGAGGTGGAGATTGATCAAGCCCTTGAGGCGGCCACAGCCGCTTTTAAGCGGTGGAATCAGACCCCCGCGGACCAACGCGCAGCCAAACTGATCGCCCTCTCCGATCTCTTGGAGGCTCACCGTGCAGAACTGATCGCCCTCTGCCATAAGGAGGCGGGAAAAACCATCCACGATGCTATCGATGAAGTGCGGGAGGCCGTTGATTTCTGCCGTTACTATGCTGCTCAGGGTGTCGAGAAATTTGGTAGCCCTGTGGTGATGGCGGGGCCGACGGGGGAATCCAATGAACTTCGCCTGACCGGTCGTGGTGTTTTCCTCTGCATCAGCCCCTGGAACTTCCCTCTGGCTATTTTCCTTGGCCAGATCACCGCCGCATTGGCAGCGGGCAATACCGTT
Organism: uncultured Oceanospirillales bacterium; assembly: GCA_947040555.1. Lineage (GTDB taxonomy): Bacteria > Pseudomonadota > Gammaproteobacteria > Pseudomonadales > Endozoicomonadaceae > Sansalvadorimonas. The sequence continues at coordinate 17,756 of CAMRBW010000037.1, forward strand.
ATCGCCAAACCTGCCGAACAGACCAGTCTGATCGCCGCCCGAACGGTTGAACTTATGCTTGAAGCCGGGCTCCCTGTGGGAGCTATTCAGCTGCTGCCGGGGGATGGTCATATTGGACAACAGCTGGTGTCTGACCTTCGTATTGCGGGTATCGCCTTTACCGGCTCTACGGAAACGGCCCGCATTATCAACAAAACCATCGCCGAACGGGAAGGGGCTATCATCCCTCTGATCGCCGAGACCGGTGGGCAGAATGCCATGATCGTTGACTCAACAGCCCTGCCCGAGCAGGTGATCAAGGATGTTGTGCTCTCCGCCTTTGGCAGTGCCGGTCAGCGCTGCTCTGCCCTGCGGGTGCTCTATGTACAAGACGATATTGCCGACCGGATCATCCATCTGCTCAAAGGTGCCATGGCCGAGCTGGTGATCGGTGACCCCAGTGATCACGCGACCGATATTGGCCCGGTGATTGATGAACGGGCCCGAGCCGGTCTGCAGCAGCATATCGACCGTATGAAGTCCGAGGCGAGACTGCTGGCAGAGTGCGAGTTGCCGACTATGGCGAAAGAGGGCTACTTTATCGCCCCTGTCGTCTTTGAGATCGACCATATCAACGTACTGGAGCGGGAACAGTTTGGTCCGGTTCTCCATGTTATTCGTTACAAAGCGGATCAGCTGAACGCAGTGATCGAACAGATCAATAGTACCGGCTATGGCCTGACCCTCGGCATACACAGCCGTAACGAAAAAAAATCGATGTTTATTCAGGAGGCCGTCAACGCCGGTAACGCCTATATCAACCGCAATCAAACGGGTGCGGTGGTCGGTGTTCAACCTTTTGGTGGTCAGGGGCTTTCCGGCACCGGTCCGAAGGCCGGCGGCCCCCATTACCTGTACCGCTTTGCCTCCGAGCGTACTTTGACGATCAACACCACCGCTGTTGGAGGGAATGCGACGTTGCTCTCGCTCGAAAATGAGTGATATTGACTGACGGGCTCTCCGGTACACCGGAGAGCTCTCCATGCTGTTTATTTATCCTGTTTATTTATCCTTCAGGATTTTGTAATGCTTTCCCGTTGGCCGTGCCGTTGTATAATTCCGGTCTCCCTTGGCAATCAATGATCAGATAATCCCATGAGTTCCCTTAGAGACCAGTTATTGAAAGCGGGTGTGGCCAGCAAAAAACAGCACCAGCAGGCCCGCACCCAGAAGAAGCAACAGAAGCAGCAGGGGGTTGATCTCCAGTCTGAGCAACGTCGCCGTCTGGACGACGAGCGCAAGCAGCAGATTGAGCGAGATAAAGATCTGAACCGCCAGCGTGAAGCCGAGCGGGTGGAAAAAGAGAAGCAGGCTCAGGTGCGCCAGATTATTGAGAGCAACCGTGTCGCCCGCCAGGATGGTGAGACTGCCTATAATTTTGTGGATAACAAAAAAATCAAAAAGTGGTACCTGAAAGATAAACAGGTGCAGGAGCTGACCTGCGGTCGTCTTGCCATCGCCAGACTGGGTGAGGATGACTACGCACTGATCTCCGGCAAGGTGGCCGAGACATTGGCCGAGCGTCTGGCCGATGAAGCCGACAAGTACCTGTTGGTCAACAACAAGAGCGAGCAGGATGAAGGGGATGACGATGATCCTTACGCCGATTATCAGATTCCTGATGATCTGATGTGGTAAGAGTGCTCATAAAAAAAGCGGTGTCTGCTGACACCGCTTTTTTTTATTAGCAGAGAGATTAGGAATCTGTTGGCGGCTTGTCCACTTGATCGTCCACTTGATCGGGCTGTTTGCCCTGCGCTCCGCCCTGAAGGGCCTGCATCGCCAGTATCATGGCGTTCTGCATGGGGGTTTTTCCATCAGCGAGATTCACAATGTGTGGGAATATCGAGGAGATGATGTGATGGGTAATCATAATACTCTCTTCCAGCAATGCCCCTATGCTCTGAACGTCGCCCCGTACCATCAACCGTAATGACAGCACGTTATCGATAATAACAATAGCAGCAGGTGCCAGTGCCGGACAGATCGCCGCCGCCAGCATAGTCGCATTGTCGTTGGGTTTGATCTGTACCGAGGTCATGAGGATTGCGCTAATATCGTTAGGCTGCGTTTCGTAGCAGAACAGCTCGCTCTGCAGATTTTCGGCAATATCAAAGACCCAGTTTTCAGCCCCATCTTGTGGGGGGCGCTCCTGTGGATTGAGCTTATTGGTGGTCAGGAATGTGTGGATGGTCTGTTTATAGAGTGGATTCATTCTTCAAGGCTCCCTGGAAACTGTTAACAAACTGATTAGCCAGCTCACGGGCATCATCCTGAGAGGGATTGGTTTGACAGAGAGTGTTAATGATCGGTTGCAGCAAGGGAACCAACAGTTGGATGGCATTGATAAAGGCTGTGGTGGCTGGTGGATGAGCAATGGGCATAATTTGGCACTGGCGCAAGATAATCTGACTGGTACGCATATCAACCAGGAGGGTTATAGGGTTAAGTAAGGCCGTGGTTTGCTGCATAAATGCGCTCAGGGCACCAAGGCAAGACTCCAGGTCTCCGCTTTTGGGCAAGGTAATATCAACAATCATATTGACATTCTTCTGCCTGTTGATGCTTGGAGTGAGCAGTGCGGAGAGGATCACGGTTTGATTATTTATGGTCTGGAGGTGACTTTTCAGGGCTATCCCGTATTCGTGCTTGGATGCACCGATCTTGTCTATTCCCAGTGTCCGCCACTCTTTTTTTATATTTCGGGCGGTAGGTTTGAGTATTTCTTGAAAATTCATGGATGGCTTCTTCCTCTGGCTTGGGTTTCGTAATGGCGTGATTTTTTATCGACTCTTGTTGATGGTATCGGTCAGTAGTACAGATGCCTGAGTGGACTTAAGTCGTATTGCGCCCTCTGACGGCAACGAAGTATTCTTGGACCCATCATCAGGGAAAGATTGCCGAGGAATTTTTCGGCGTACTAAAAAAGAAAGGAGATACTATTATGGAATCAATGCCAGTAGTGAATAACTTGTCATTATTATAGAGGCAGCCAGCGCCAGAGACAGATAGTAAAGTGGCTACAAACAACAGAAGATCCGTTGAAAAAGTAGAAGCCGATAATAAAAAAACTTCCGAATCCTCGTCGACGCATAATAAAAAATTGAAAGATCGCAATGGAATACAGTTAAATAAAGGAAACAAAAGTGGTGTTGGAGAAAATGACTTTGTAATTCTTGAATTTTCAAATCATGACAAGCTTGCAATGGAAATAATGGAAATAGATTATCTAATAGAAACGTTATCAAAAAGCACCCGTGATAATCCTTCGTTGTGTGAACAGTTGAATAAAAAGATAAATGAGTTCATTGAATCTAGAAAGGAGAACCCAGGCGCAATCCTTGAAGAGCTATGTGCCATAAAAAAAAGGCTAAAGGAGACCATTGATCTCATGCCAAAGGAATATATAAATTTATGGAGTTCTAGTAAGAACATGAACAGGGAGTCCCTTGAGAAGACAGTGAGAGAGCTGCAGACATCAATAGTTAAAGCCGCACTGAAACCGAAGCACACTTTTGATCGGGATGTTAATAGTGGAGAACCGGAGATACGGGAAGTTACTAATAAACATCATGAGAAAGATATGAAAGAGATGTTAGAAGCATTATCTAAAAACAAGAAAATTATCATAGCTTCTCAGACCAAAAAAGATCTTCTCCGTAATCACTATAGGTTATATAATGGCGCGGATTTAATGTTTGAGAGAAAATCTATTGGTAATGATAATGTGGATGAGTCGAAAAAACAGAATGCTAAGAAAGAATTCGAGGAAAATATAATTTGTTTACTGAGCAACCTGCCGGAAAAAACGCAGATGGAGGTGATCTCTCATATCAATCAGAACGAACTTAATAATCTTCATAATTGTTTACAGATTGGAGTTTCATTTGGAACGCTGTCACCGAAAGATCTGGAGGACTCCATAGATGTTCGTCGTAATGGTGAGGAAGTTGTCATTTCCTATGCCATGGAATCCGGAGTCAGTTTATCAGTGGATGATGTTGTTGATATTATCAAATACGATGACGAATCCAAACTCAGTATTAAAAGAGAGGTTGTTATTAAATCAGGTGAAAAACCGGAGTATGGGAAAATCACTATGAATATGTACCTGAATACCGGTAGTTTTATGTAGTAGTCAAGGATAGCTGGCAGCGGTGAGATTATTGGCTAATGAATCAAAATCCAGACCCGGAATACGGGTCTGTCCCTGCCTTGCTCAGTCAATTCAGATATCCTCAAAACTCTGTAGTGACGCCATTCTGTACCAACTTTTTGCACAACGAGAGCAACTGCTCCTGTTCATCCGGCAGCAGGGGCGAGAAAAACTCTGAAATAACCTGCTGTAGTCGTCCGTCTGCTGCAGTTTTTGTATCCAGACCTTTTGATGTCAGAGAGATATAGCGAGCCTTCTGGTTGGCTGCTTTTTTACCGGCTATCACCAACTCCCGTTTGATGCAGTTATCCACCAGTCGTTTAATAACGGACCGTTCCCGGTACAGGGCTTCCGATAAGGCCTGCTGCGGTACTTCGCCCAGGTGGTGAAGAGTCCGCAGCACCCCCAGCATCTCAAGGGTAAGATCAAACTCGGTTACCAATAACTGATTGGCTCTGGTTCGAAACTGCTTATAGGCCAGCCCCATGATAAACGGCATGTTGTTATCAAGTTCCGGTGGTAAGGAGATTTTTTTTATCACGTGTTAACCATGGCTGGGTGATTGTATGAAGGGCGAATAATATACCAAGAGTTACTGCCAACTCCCACGCCCTGAGAAAGGTTCCGGACAGCCCGAAGCCGGTATTGCTCATATAGAGCTGGATCGGCAGCAATGTTGCCAGCAGGGCGTCGCAGTGGGTGTCTCGCAGAGGGCCGGTTGAGCGACTGATCAGTCTGGCAAGAGCAAATATCAGCAACCCGAGGTCGATGGCATAAAAGCTGGCGATATTCTGGTGCCCGGCCATTAACAGGGCGAAGACTACGGCAATGGCACATCCCCCCAGCTGGGTAACGACACGATGTTTGACCACGTTCAGGTATTGGTTCCGGGAGAACTGAGTGGCGGCTGCGATCACTGGTACCATGCAGAAGGTGGCTGAAAGCAGGTCTACGGTCATCAAAAAGGCCAGCCCCGGGCCTATAAGGGTGAGAGAGACCAGCCGATGACGAAAGCTGACCGGGTGTGGTTCCACCACCAATGACGGTTGTTTGCTGCCAGAGGTCACCGGAAACAGCGCAGCCATTACCCTGACAATAACAATAGTCATACCCATGGCCGCCATAATTTCCCAAATACGCTCCGGTATATTTATGGTCGTCTGCTGAGAAAAAACGACAATAAGTATCCAGTTAAAAGTCGGCATCAGCATGGCACCGAGCTTTTGTGGTGTATCCGCTCGCCGGCGCAGCTGATCAAAGGCGACCAGACTGATCGTCCAGATAATGAACGGATGCTGGTAGAACAGTTCGGAAACCACCAGAGCAAGGGATGCGCTCACCAGCGTTGGCATAAACATCCGGTATAACCCCAGACAGGAGAAGTCCCGACCCTTGGTCATGGCAATGGTCGGGTACAGGGCAAAGTAGACCGGAGAGGAAAAATCCAGCCACTTTCCTGCCAGCATGCACAGAGTAATGGTCAGGGTTATCCTGAGAGCTTCGTGAGTTGCGTTGTTCCTGTTCAGCATACAAACGTCACTCAGTAGATATAACGAAAGTAGGAGATCAGGGTAATCCAGCCGGTCGCAATGGCGTCCACCAGAGGATTGCCATTTTTCACCATAACGCTGGCTTTGGCACCGGAAATCAACTCTGGAATAGTGTCGTTGATAGCAATACGGTTGCGTATTTTCTGTTGTTCCCGAATCCAGCGACTGTCATTGGTGACATTAGCCAGCTGATTATTCAGGGAGGTGTTGTCATAGACGGCACTGTCCCGATTGCTTATCTGTCCGGTAAAAGTCTCACCGGGCAGGGCATCAAAGGAGATCACGGCCTGGGTCCCCGGGGTCAGATGGGCAACGCCCTTTTCATTGAAGTCCGCATTGAGCCAGACCTGGCTGTCACTGACCAGAAACAGAACACCACTGCCCTTGTTCACATAGGTTCCGCTCTCTAATTGCAGATTGCTGACAATACCGCGGGTCTCTGCCCGCACCTCGGTATTGGCAAGATCCAGGCTGGCAGCAGCCACTTTGGCCTCAGCCAGAGAGACGGCGGCTGATTGATTGTCCGCCGACAGTTCAGCCTGAATTTGCATAATCCCGGCCTTGGCCACTTCTACGGCATTACTGGCAATATTGGCAACAGTCAGGACATCGTCGTATGCCTGTTGGTTGATACTTCCCTGTTTCCGCAGCACCTGATAACGGTTCGCCCTGACTTCAGCGTTTTCCCGCTCCTCTTCCCGCTGCTTGAGAACTTGTCGGGCCGAGATCATCTCCTGCTTCTTGGCGGCATCACTTTCCAGAGCCTGCTGAAATTCAGCGTCTGCTTGCTGAAGAGCAATCTGATAGCTGCTTTTATCGAGGCTGAACAACAGGTCTCCTGCTTTCACCTGCTGACCATTGTTAACAAAAACGTCGGTGACTACGCCGGAAACTTCCGGGGCAATATTAACAATGGCTCGGTTTACCGTGGCCTGGGTGGTAAAGGGTGCGAAGTTATCTGAGCCGATCAGGAACAGGGAAAAAAGGCCGGCGAAACCAAGCACGGTATACACGGCGTAGCGATAGATTTTGTCACTCATTTTGTTGCCTATACAACATTATCTGGACGCAGGGTACGCCTGTTTTGTTGCTTAAGCAACAAAACTTAAAGGCTGGCACAGGAGTGCCGCTTTAAATGGCGGGTAAACGACAGTTTTGTTTTAACGGTCACACAGAGGTTTTTTGTCTAACAGTGATGACCACCTTTCAATCCAGCCGGTCTGGTGGTCTGCCGGCACCGTCTCAATACGAATGCAGGAGGCATCAGTAAAGAATTCCATGTAATGCTGACTGATCACCCCGGGCACAACTGCATCTCTGGAGCCGACAAAGTGAATCTGCGGAGTTGTAGACAGCTGTCGTTTAAATGCCACCGGATTCAGCGCCGCAGGCATTGCAGATACGCCGTGATAATGATTGAAAAACCGGGGAGAAAGATTTCCGGCGACTGTTCGTACAGCCGCTACATCACTCCTTTGGGCAGCCAGTAACAGAGCGATAGTCCCTCCACCGGAATAACCGACAAACTCCACGTACTGATAGTCGCCTTTTTCTTTCAGGGAAGAGACGGCTTTATCCATAGTTTCCACCAATCTCTGGCTGTAACGCTGAAAGGTCCAGACCTGGTTATTGCAGCTATCATTGCTGACGTATTGGCAGGGTTGGGCAAGGTAGGCAAGATCGGGAGTTGGATCTTGCAGCATTAATTGATGCACCAGTCGGTTAACGGGGGTTGGATCCAGCGATGGGCGGCCTGAACGTAACCATGCCCTGCCATCGCCTTCTATATAGATACGCAGAGTGTCACTGACTGGCCGGGATGGAGCCCAGAAATAGACGGGTAGCTCGCCGTGGTGGAAGATGCCTTCGGTGAGAGTATGGTTAAAATCACCAGGGCTTACCTTTGGCATACCCCCCAGCCCCTGGCAACCTGATAAAACGACCAGAACAATAATAATCAATGCCGCGAAGCGTAATATTTTTTGGTTATTCATTGAACAGAAAGCCCATTATTATATGCATGTAAATACCGGTTATATCCTTTTATTATAAATTTTAACCCGTTATAGTTGACTCAAATAGTCGGAAATTACTGCCTTACATTGATTTGTATTCATTATTGCAGACGACACTTTAATAATAAAAAAAGTGGGCATTATGGACAATAATCGCAAGAATATCTTTAAGCACACCCTGTTAAGCTCCGCCATTTTTCTAACCATTCAAAGTATGGCTGCTCCGGCGGCGGCGGAAACCTGCCCCTCACCCAACGAAGAAAATAATATTCATGTCACCAGCGGTGAATTCTGTGAGGGTGATATAGCTCCCAACGTTCCAGTAAACGACATTGGTATAGAAGGTTATGTAAAGGGTAATGTCTTCAATGGGGATGGCGTCAGCGATTTCTGGATGAACGGCGGTACTCTTGAAGGGTCGTTTGTTAATTTTGATGGTGTCAACAGCATTAATATCCGCAATGGCTCCCGCATCTCTTTCGATATCTACAATGCCGGGATGATAGGTTATATCAGCATTGTCGATACACCTGGCGGCGGCCTTGTCGGGATGGATGGCTCCATTATCAATAATGGTTATGTAGAAGGCATGGAACTGTCCGGCGTCAATGTCCGGGTGGGTGGTGATATTCACAACAGGATGGATGGCGTTGTTGACGGGACGATCTATCTGAAAGACGGCGCCATGGTGGCCGGTAATATTATTAATGAGGGTGTTGTGGATGGGTCGATCTCTCTAAGAGACGGCGCCACGGTGGCCGGCAATATTACTAATGAGGGTTTTATTGATGGGTCGATCTCTCTGAGAGACGGCGCCACGGTGGCCGGCAATATTATCAACGATGGTGAAGTCGATCAGATCATGGTTGATGGTGCCATCGTAGAGCAGTCGGTCATCAATAATGGCCAGCTCGATGAAGTTACCGTTATGAACGGCGGCCATGTCAAAGGGGATGTGGTCAATAACTTCGGAGAAGATAATCCCGAAGGAGATGGTTTTACCCATATTGATGAACTTTCGGTGAAAGATGGCGCCACAGTTGACGGTAACCTGATTAATAATGGCAACGTTTTCGGTATTGGCGTGATGGACGGTGCCACTGTTCATGGCAATGTGGAGAACCACGGCATCAACTT
>CAMRBW010000038.1 GCA_947040555.1 uncultured Oceanospirillales bacterium
CTATTATTGAGAACCTATTATTGAGAACCTATTATTGAGAGCCTATTATTGAGAGCCTATGACACTTCATACTTTATCAATCAAAGCGGGAACCGCTTCAAATAGGTCAGCAACCAGACCATAGTCCGCCACCTGAAAAATAGGTGCGTCTTCATCTTTGTTGATGGCAACGATGATTTTCGACTCTTTCATTCCCGCCAGATGCTGAATGGCGCCAGATATACCGACAGCGACATACAATTCCGGTGCAACAATCTTGCCGGTCTGCCCCACCTGCATATCGTTGGGAACAAAACCGGCATCCACCGCGGCGCGGGAAGCGCCAACAGCCGCTCCAAGCTTGTCCGCCAGCTTGTAGAGAATATTGAAATTCTCACCATTGCCCATGCCACGACCACCGGAGACCACAATACCGGCCGCGGCCAGCTCGGGTCGATCAGACTCCGCCAGCTCCTCACCCACAAAAGCCGAGAGGCCGGCATCGTGCACTGCGCTGACCGGCTCTACAGTGGCTGTGGCAGAACCGCCACTCTCGGCCGTTTTGTCGAAAGCGGTGGTACGCACAGTAATCACCTTGATCGCCGCCGAAGACTGCACAGTAGCAATAGCATTACCGGCATAGATCGGCCGCGTGAAGGTGTCGGCGCTCTCCACACTGAGAATATCGGAGATCTGATCCACATCCAGCAGAGCCGCAATCCGAGGCACCACATTCTTGCCGGTAGTGGTCGCTGCCGCCAGAACGTGGCTGTAATTTTTACCCAGCTCCGCCACCAGCAGACCGACATTCTCGGCCAGCTGATGACCATAAGCGTCGTTGTCTGCCATCAATACTTTGCTAATGCCGTCTATCTTGGCAGCCTGTTCGGCAACGGCACCACAACGGGAACCTGCCACCAGCAGATCAATAGCGCCGCCTATTTTTTTGGCCGCAGTGACAACCGCCAGCGTGGCGGCATTTAGACTGTCGTTGTCGTGTTCCGCTAAAATCAGAATGCTCATCAAATCACCTTCGCCTCATTCTTGAGTTTTTCGACCAGCTCTTCCACGCTGCCCACCTTGACACCCGCCTGGCGTTGAGCCGGCGCTTCAACTTTCAGCAGGGTGATTGTAGGAGCAATGACGACACCCAGGTCGGCGGGGGTTTTTACAGCCAGCGGTTTCTTCTTGGCCTTCATGATATTGGGCAGTGAGGCGTAGCGGGGTTCGTTCAGACGCAGATCGGTGGTGACCACCGCCGGCAGATTCAGGGAGACCGTCTGCAGACCGCCATCTATCTCCCGAGTGACATTGACTTTACCCTCGGTCACTTTGACTGCGGAGGCAAATGTGCCTTGAGGCAGGCCAGCCAGTGCTGCAAACATCTGACCGGTCTGATTGTTATCACTGTCGATCGCCTGTTTGCCCAGAATGACCAGATCCGGCTTCTCCTCGTCGTAAACCGCCTTGAGCAGTTTGGCTACCGCCAGGGAATCGAGCTTCTCTTCTGTTTCTACCTGAATACCACGGTCAGCGCCCAGTGCCAGAGCGGTGCGAATCTGCTCCTGACAGGCCTTTGTTCCCATGGAAACCACAACAATTTCACTGACAACACCCTGCTCCTTCAAACGCACGGCTTCCTCAACCGCAATTTCACAGAACGGGTTGATCGCCATTTTTACATTGGTCAGATCGACATCAGTATTGTCAGACTTGACGCGCACTTTGACGTTGTAATCAATCACGCGCTTAACAGCTACAAGAACCTTCATACTTTATACAGCCTTCCTCGTTGTGAGAGTATTGATTAGAGTATTGACACTCAAGCCCTACGTATATGCCGTAGCATGTTCCAAATCCTGCCAGTATACTGGTGAAAATTCAAACGGGTGTTTGATCTTTCATCTCCCCGGTAATTACAAGCAGGGATTATAAGCAGGATCCATGCAGGAGGTTCGTTATGGAACGTGAATCCATGGAGTTCGATGTTGTTATCGTGGGTGCTGGCCCTTCCGGTCTTGCGGCGGCCTGTCGTTTGATGCAGCAGGCCCGGGAAACCGGACAGGAACTGAGTGTCTGCCTGGTCGAGAAAGGCGCTGAAATTGGCGCCCATATCCTCTCCGGCGCAGTGTTCGAGCCACGGGCACTGAATGAACTCTTTCCCGACTGGCAGGAGCGTGGCGCGCCCCTCAATACACCGGTGACAGAGGATCATATTCACTACCTCACCAGCGCCACCAACGGCAAACAGATTCCCCACCCGCTCACCCACAAGACCATGCATAATCAGGGCAACTACATAATCAGTTTGGGTAACCTGTGCCGCTGGCTCGGTGAACAGGCAGAGCAGCTGGGCGCAGAGGTTTTTCCCGGCTTTGCCGCCCAGACAGCGATTATTGAAGAGGGTGTGGTCCAGGGCATTATTACCGCCGATATGGGCGTCGCTGCCAATGGCAGCAAAAAAGAGAGCTACATGCCCGGCATGGAGTTACGTGCCAAATACACCCTGTTTGCCGAAGGATGCCGGGGGCATATCGGCAAACAGCTGATCGATGATTTCAACCTCGACAAAGGCAAAGACCCTCAGCACTACGGCATCGGTATTAAAGAGCTGTGGGATGTCCCTCCTGAACACCATCAACCGGGTCTGGTCGTCCATACCGCCGGTTGGCCGCTGTCAGAAAACGATGCCATGGGCGGCAGTTTTCTCTACCATATCGAGAACAATCAGGTAGTGGTGGGGCTGATTACCGACCTCAACTACAGCAACCCGTACCTGAATCCCTACGATGAGTTTCAGCGTTTGAAGCACCATCCGGTCATCAGCCAGTATCTGACAGGTGGTAAACGGGTGTCGTACGGTGCCCGGGCCATTACCAAAGGTGGTTTACAGTCTTTGCCAAAGATGACCATGCCCGGCGCTTTACTGATTGGCTGTGATGCCGGCACCCTCAACTATGCCAAGATCAAAGGCTCCCACACCGCCATGAAGTCCGGCATGGTGGCGGCAGAAGTGGTGTTTAAGGCTATTCAGGCGGGAGACGAAGGTGGCAAAGATCTGGATGGTTTTACTCAGGCTTTTGAAGAATCCTGGCTCTACCGGGAGCTCCATCAACAGCGCAACTTCGGACCGCTGGTGCACAAATATGGCGCTATTGCCGGAGGTGGACTGGCCTGGATTGACCTCAATCTCTTTAATGGCAAACTGCCGTTTACCCTGCGGGATTCGACACCGGATCATGCGCAACTCAAACCGGCTTCTGCCTGTTCAAACATTGAGTACCCCAAACCGGACGGCAAACTAAGCTTTGATAAACTTAGTTCGGTATTTCTCTCCAATACCAACCACGAAGAAGACCAGATCTGTCATCTGGTGCTCACCGATAGTGATCTGCCCATCAGAGATAACCTGCCAGAGTATGACGAACCAGCCCAGCGTTACTGTCCCGCCGGCGTCTATGAGGTGATAACAAACGACGATGGAAGTAAACACTTCCAGATCAATGCCCAGAACTGCGTGCACTGCAAAACCTGTGATATCAAAGACCCGGCCCAGAACATTACCTGGATAGCACCGGAAGGGGGGGGTGGGCCCTGTTATCCCAACATGTGATTGTCATCAGACATTGCAATATTCTCCCAAAAAACCCGGCAATTGTTGGGTTTTCTTCTATTCTGTGGGCTACCTTATTTTTAGACAGCAGCAAACTTATATTAATCATGACTCACATACAAAACTCAAAAAATAACTGGGTGATTACACTCGATGTATTTCTGGTTTTTCAGCTTTGTAGCTCTGTCTACGCAGACAATACATTTATCTATCTCGAACCCGAATTCTATAAAGCATATTACACGAAAGAGCACCACCATTACGAATGTACCAGTTTTGTCTATAGATCCGCCTGCCTCCAAAATGAAGAGAGCTCTTACTATAGGATCAAACTCTCCCAAGGTGAAGAGGACTCTTACACACTGCTGTGTAAAAAAGACAGTTCCAATACCCAAAAATTATTATCCGCATTACACGGAATTGCCAGCAATCTTCTTCAACAATCAACTAAAAACAATTCATCTGTAGACCGTGATGACCATTTTAAGGGAGCACTTCCAGAGCCATTCAGTTGGGCTTCATACGGAGACCATTAAGCACACCCCACAGCGATCACAGAGTGCCAGAAAACTGCGGCTATCTCTGGCCCATGGAGGGCAGGGTGCTGGAATATCGGGCACAGGAGCAGGTTGGCTTTCGCCGCCACCAAGCATGCGAAACAGACCTCGCCGACTGATACCTTCACCCATTGACCACTCCCCCTCAGTCATCCTGTGCCTTAACGGTAAAGCCTTGCAAGCTTTGGCTCCGCCCCAGTTATTTCAGCCAGAGCAACCAAAACGCCAGCAGTCAACTTACCCAAACCTTTATAAAAGTCTGTTGTCGCCTCTTGCTCGACCAGCTCACAAAGGCGAGGTGCCCAGGGAAGCATATGCTCAGAGAGGAAACTCTGCAGTGAGCAGAAATACGGTTGCAGAGGCTCAGTTTCCTCCTGCTCCAGGCCCTGATCCCCCAGCCATGCCAGAAAAGCGAACATCAAACCGATATGGTCGTCGGGTTCACGCTCACCGGTTTCGATCTCCATCCCGTACTGGCGGTAGAAGGCACGTACCGCCAGAGTAGATTCTCCAAACGTGGTCTGTTCTTCAGTCAGGTAGACCGAGCCCCAAGGGGCAGCTTTGAGTGCATTCGGACCAACAAACAGATCCGCGTAGTCTACTGCAAGAGTTGGGAACTCCTCGTTCAGACCAGAAGTCATCAGCGCCAGACCCGCCTGCACATCCTCCCGCTCTTCGCCCAGAGGCCACTCCTGCAAAAAAGCGGCAAGCTCTGCCAGCACTTCAAGCCGGGGAGTCTGATGCCAGAGGTGCCACAATACACGACTACTCAAAACTATACTCGCCAGCTGTTCTTCCTGAACCTCTCTTGGCGCTTCATTGATCTGTGGATCAGACATTACTTTCTCCATTAGTCACCGTTTCCATTAACCGCCGCTCTTATTAACCACCACTCTTCTTAACCACCAGTGACGGGCGGAAAAAAAGCTACTTCATCACCATCTGCGAGTGTGGTTGTCTCTTTGGTCATGACCTGATTAACGGCTATCAGAGTCTTGCGATCCAGTAACACGGTTTTCCACAGATCACCACGTTCAGCCAGTTCCTGTTTCAAGGCACTGACAGTGTCAGCAGAAGAGTCCAGCTCCAGCTGATCACAGCCAAGGCGCTCCCGGTAACTGGCAAAAAACAGTACTTTAATCATGCTGTTTTTCCCCTCTCTTCAACAAAACGATCAGCGACAAAATGACCACTTTTGCCACCACTTTTTTCCAACACCCGTACACCATCAATACACATGGTTTTATCTGCAGCCTTACACATATCGAAAATAGTCAAGGCAGCGACAGAAGCTGCGGTTAAAGCTTCCATCTCAACACCCGTCTTGCCACTTAAACGACAACAGCTTTCTATGCGGATACGGTTGTGCTCTGACTGCAGTTCGAAATCGACACCGATAAAGTTCAACATTAAAGGGTGGCAAAGGGGTATCAAATTACCGCACTGTTTCGCCGCCTGAATACCGGCAATACGGGCAACGGAGAGTACATCACCTTTTTTCAGACCGTTTTCCTGAACCAACTTAAGGGTTTCAGGGGTCATGGATATGTAGGCTTCAGCCCGTGCCTCACGATGGGTGTCGGACTTATCGCCAACATCTACCATGCGCGCTTCGCCACTCTCACCCGTATGAGTAAGAGTGTGAGTAAGGTGACTCATAATCACTCTCCTCAACAACAACCAGACTTAAGCTGCTCAACAAAGTTACAGGGACGATGACGGCTATCCAATTGTTCACGGATAATATTTCCCCATGCTGTACGACAAGCGTTGTTTGATCCAGGCATTACAAAAATAATAGTGCCATTAGCCAGGCCTGCAACTGCGCGGGATTGAATGGTAGAGGTACCAATTTGCTGATAAGAAACCTGACGGAACAGTTCACCATAGCCGTCTACAACTTTATCAAATAACGGCAAAACGGCTTCCGGGGTGCTGTCACGACCGGTAAAACCAGTTCCACCAGTAATCAGTACGGCCTGCACATTATCAGAAGCGATCCATTGGGAGAGAACAGCACGAATCTGATAGATATCGTCCTTAACGATGGCTTTGTCAGCCAACGTGTGACCAGCCTCTTTCAGACTCTCGACCAGTAAATGACCGGAACTATCCGTCTCTTCTGTGCGGGTGTCTGAGACAGTCAGTACCGCAACAGCAAGGGCAGTAAATTCAACAACACTTTTGTGTCCCATAGATGCGTGCTCCAGAAAAACGCTAATGCACAGAACCGTGCAACATACGCCAGCAAAATAAACCGGCAAAGCCTGCCAGAAAAAGTACCAAATAGCAGCCTCTTTTCATCAAAGCCTCTGTGACTATAATCGGGAGCAATTTTTCTCACCGATCATCAAGAGGCCTTAATGTCCGATACTGTCGAAACCGGCATCAGCCAAACAACCCGTGAAGCCGTTATTCAAAAACTGACCGACGCTCTCAAAGTACTCTACCCACTGGCACTGCGAGCCGATGAAGAGTTGGAAATGCTGAAGAAGCAGAACAAGGGTCGGTTTAGTGCCATTTTCCAGAAGGGCACCCCTTTCTCTGCCGAGTCGGATCGTTTTCTGCCCTATATGGTCGAGGCTGCCAATGATCTGACCACCATGATGAAAGTGGACGACAAAGACTATGCAGAACACCTGAAAAAACTGATGCAAAAGATTCAGCTAATGCATCAGGTTCTACAGCAGTTCCACACCATTACCGATGAAGAGGCGGCTCACTCAACAACCAACTGACAGGCTTGCCACTCTTCCGGTGTATTGGCATTGGCAAAAGCCTGTTCATGGTCTTCTGGCGGATCGATTCGACAGCCTTCTAATCTCTCGATCAGCCGCCAGAGTGCGTAGTTCCGGCGATTTTCGCTGCTGACTGCCTCCTCCACCGCGACACGTACATTATCGTTAACCGGTAACAGCAGGGGCAAAGAGTAACCGGCAAACTCCACCGGGCGTTTTTTGTCGTAATGGCTGACCAGTCTGTTGATATGTTCTGACCGTAACAGTGGCATATCGACTGGCACAATCACTAGAGCTTCTGCATCTGTTTCACACAGCACCGCATGTATTCCTGACAGTGGGCCATGTCCGGGAATCCGATCCTGAATCCAGTCAGGACGCCCTTTAGAAGAGTTATCTGCAAAACGATTCACCATCACCCGTCGTGCATCAGCACCGGTCAGGAGGTTTGTCATATGCTGGTAAAGAGGAACGCCGTACCACTCAAAAAGAGCCTTATCCTGCCCCATACGCGATGACTGACCACCAGCCAGCACCACACCATCCCAGATTAAATGTGAAGAGAAGAGAGAAGTAGACATCTGCAATACACCCGAAACAAATCTGGTAATGGTAAGCCCTGAACGGTTGGACAACCATTTTCACTGACCATTTTGTTAGAAACCATTTCTCCAATTGGATGTCTACTAACATTCCTACACTTGAGTAAAACTATGGAGTAATAATTATGAATCCAACCACTAGCGGAAACCAATCCGCAGCTCTTTCCGTTCCCTCTGATGATCAAGAGAAATGTAACCCAAACAGAACGGGAGGAAAAATCAAAAAAACAAGAACAGACCAGCGAATGAATCCTTATGGAAGAACATATCAAACCCGGAAATCCCTGCAAGAAAGGGAATCACACCAAACAATGATCAAAGAGAGCGCAAATCTCTATGCCAACGCACAGGAAGAGTTAAAGGAAATGGTTAATACCATGACACAAGATCCATACATACTTCGAAACGTATACACTCTTCGCGTACAGTTGGAGTCATGTGTTCATGACAATAATTTCCAGAGATTCAATGAGCTCGTCAGCCAATCTATACAAAACAAATTGCTCTTGAGTTACCGGGACTTTTGTCATATGAAAATGCAACACTTTGAAAGGGATGTGCGTTTTCTGCTGCCATTAATCCTGTTTTCCAATCTGTATTTGATGACAGATGAGCACAGCAATATCACAAGTTTATCGAAAAACCCTTCTGCCTTCATCGCTGAGCCGATCCAAAAATACCAAGAGGAAGGACTACCTGAGACAGCTTTTATGGGGCGATATGACAAAGGACTTATGCGCAGAATGCTCGCCTATGTGCATTTTCAAAAGGCCTTATTAAGCACTCCCGATAAGCAACAGCCCCAGCTTTTTGTTCCATTAGGAAGGGAATCCTTTACTTCTAGTTCATTGACAGTGCCCGAACGAGAAACAGTTAACTCAGCGTTAAACACGCTGCATTCTGTGCTTGAGCACATGACTGATAACCGTTTCGATGAAGCTAAAAAGTGCGCAGGCGAATACCCCACCGAAGCGATGAACGCAATCATCGACAGAGGTAGTGAAGTCGAACGTCAGAAAGTGTTCAACACCATAGTGGAACAGCTCAGTTCCGCTGCTGGGGGGGCTTTCGATATCTCCAGTATTTTGAGCTCCTTGGACGATACGACGAACTGACAGCAGAAGAGATCACATCAGCGTTAACCATTAACCAAAGAAGCCCATTGTGCGGCAATAATATTCTGCCGCATATGGGTCGGATTGATAGTACCAAGAATGGCGCTAGTCACCCCCGGATGGCCAAAGACAAAGTCCATACTCTGTTGAACTGGATCACTGCCTGTCACCAAATGACCGCTGGCCAATGCCTTTTTCACCAGAATTGATTTACCCTGCTGCGCTGCGTAATCGAGCACAGCCTTTTCGCCCTGCTCATTGAGATTCCAGGTCACCATGGCGCAATCGGCCTGTTGCAGTGTACGAATACCGCCGTCTACGGTTTTGGTGGACATACCGGTGGCACGAATCAAACCGGCTTTTTTCAGGTCGTTCAACACCTCCAGACAGCCGTAACGCTCAAGGATGTCACAGTCGTTACCATCGGAGTGCACCAGCACCATGTCGAGGTAATCGGTTTTCAGCCGCTTCAGGCTACGCTCAATACTGAAGCGAATATGCTCAGGGGTGAAGTCAAAACGGGACTGACCATTTTCAAACTCTTCACCGACTTTGGTACAGATCACCCAGTGATCACGCTGCCCCTTAATCAGCGATCCCAGACGTTCTTCACTGGTGCCATAAGCGGGTGCCGTATCCAATAGATTGATGCCAAGATCACGGGCGAGGGCCAGTAGCTCTCGGGCTTTGGCATCATCGGGAATATCAAACGCCGTTGGGTACTTCACCTGCTCGTTACGACCCAGTTTTACTGTGCCAAAACCGACAGGGGAGATCATCAGCCCGGTATCAGCCACCGGACGCAACCAGTTTGAACTCATCGTAAGACTCCCTTTTAATCCTGCAAACGGCCTTCCCAAAACGGTTTGGTAATAGCTGGGCGTGGCAAATCCGGAGCGCTGAAACCCTCATTACCTTCTGGCTTGATACTCAACTCTTCAAGATGTTTGAGTACTTCATCAGAAAGATTCGGTGCCAGAGCCAACTTGGTGGGCCAGGTAACCATGGCGTTGTGTATTGATTTGCAGAAAGCAGCATCCGGACGCAGCAACTTGCTCTGTTTAGGTTCCGCACGATTGACTCGTAACGTCCCCCAACGGCAACGACCAAAATCCACCCAAGGCATCAGTTTGGTCAGCTCTTTTTTAGCCAGAGCGATCTGTTCATCCGCATCCCGTCTCACGCCAGTTTCGGCAATCTCGCCACCCATATACCAGACCCAGCGGCCATTTTCAGAAGGGTGGCTGGTGATGGTAATACGGGGCACGATATCGGCACCGACACAGTGGGCGTAAACCGGATGGGGGTAATCATGCTCAACCATCACCATATGCAGAGGACGTACCTGCATCTCCGGCGCTTCCAGTTCCGACCCCATTAATTCTGAAGAGTGAATCTGCCAGCGTTTGAGCAGATCAGCCGTGCCTTCACCGGCGGTAAAAACGTACTGCTTTGCCTCAATCAGCGTACGCTGGTCACCGCGAACAATCTCAATTCCGGTAATCGATTGATCCTCGTTCAATTTCAGGGTGGTATCACTCTCCCAGTCCACCTTGATCAACCGATCTTCCTGACTATGAATCAGTGCCTTCACCACCGACTCCACATCCAGCACACTCTCATTCAGCTTATAAAGGCGACCTTTGAACTCTGGCGAACGAAAGGCTTCTGGCAGCTGTTCAGGGGAGACATCTTCAACTCGCCCCCGTAGAGCTTTACTGCCGAAAAAAGCCGCCATGCGGGAAGCGATGCCGCCCGGGGTCCACATGTACTGATGATCGGAAAGCACGGTAACGCCGGTTAAATCCAGTTCGCCTTCCCCCTGCATGGCCGCCAGCCAGCGAGCCGGCATACCGGCGATACACTCGGAGGCTTTGGTCAGGTTACCGGAGAGGGCATACTTGATGCCCCCATGGATAATGCCTTGGGATTTGATGGTCTGGCCGCCACCCAGAGTCTCGTTCTCCAGCAGCAGAGCTTTATAGCCCATATTGTTAAGACGCCGGAATAGCCACAGCCCGGCAATACCGCCGCCGATAATAGTGACATCCGCTGTAATGACTTGGTTCATGGTTCGCTTTTTCACTGTCTGGCTTTTCACTGACTGAGTGGGGAGCAGTATATATAAGGTTGCGGGCAGGCTGAAAGGCAGAACTTTATTATTCAACTGTCAGGAACTCTGACATGCACGTTATGCATATCACCAAAGGATGGTGGCAGACTGATCGAAATTTCAGCAGAAGGGATTTCCTATGTTCGGTAGACTATCAAATTATTTTTTCCCGCCCCATTTCCCAGAGAATCATAACAACGGAAACGGCTCCGAGGCGCCCGCCAGAGGCTCAGTAAAAAAAACTGACCCTGATCCCTCTGCCCAAGTGCAACGATCAGGCAGAAAGAGACATGCCGATCCTCACTCCATGCAGTATGGTGCCAAAAAGAAGGTAAGAAAAGAGTCGTCACCTATTAATTACCTTCAGAGCAAAAAAGAGAAATTGATGAAGGATGGTCGTCCATTCAAACTCGAAGAAGGAAATAAGCTAATATCTTATAATCGGCCATGGTCGAGCTGGTTGTGGTCTTTGCCCGGACGCCTGTGGACGCAAGTACAATCGCTGCATTCACCTAATGAGCCTCCCATTAACAGGCCACCCTCCCTTTTGATTTATCACTCCAAGGGAAAATGTATCAGTACTGGCCATGTTCTGCGATGCCCTCCCCCTGATGATGACGAACCATCTAGTAAAAAGATTGAGTGTCGCCATCTCAGTTATTCCTATGCAACAGGAATATTCGGCCACCGCGGCGTTGGTGGATTCACTGCTATCGATTCGCGAGAGAAACTGGCCAAGCACCAAGGTATTTGCAGCGATAAAACCTGGCACACTTTTAGACAAGCTATTGCAGCAGAAGCCATTTACTTTGACAGACAAGGCTTTCATGAAGCCCTTTGCGGCATAGGCTCAGAACTGAAAGATGGGGATAACAAAAGATACCTGCTTCTAACAAGCACGCATGCGATGGTGCTCGGCTTTAAAAAAAGCAAAAGGAAGGGGATTGTCGTTTATTTTTACGATCCCAGGGACACGTGTAGGCACGAAAAAATTATTGCTACCTTGTCGGACTCTCTAAAATTGGTCACCCTGAATGATCTTGTAATTGACGATATATGGGAATATTATTTTCACACTGGTGAGGAAATTCTCGTACTGTTAAGTCCTAATACGAAACCTGAGCGAGATGGGTGCGAGGTGAAATATTTTGTGAAACAACCCAGTCTCGGTCTCGCTCGCGCCTTGGCACAATGGGGGTACTACGGTCACCATTCTTTAGAACAGATGTCCACTGACATGCGCAAAAAGACAGAGTGGACACAAAATTACGAAGCCTCAGACCCCTCTATTGCCTTTAAAGCCATTTATTTGGGTCATCACGACGCATTCATTGACTATGTCAATGATGTTATAGCCAGCCCCCTCAGCAAAGAGACTAAAATAACAATGTTAATTGGCTCTGGGACCCAACCAGAAAAAGAAGTAATCATCATGGCTATGTTGGAAGCGTTGCAGTTGAGTAAGTTGGATATTGCAACTGTTACAGTTATTGAAGGGCAAATTGGATCGATTTTATCACTCCTTGAGTCTGTAAATGAAACTGTATAAAACAAGTCATTTTCGGAACCACAAAATCAGTTGCGGACAGGCCAAAGGGTTGTCGATAATAAACCGTCCAATACAAAACACAGTACCCATGCCACGCACTCTCTACACGCTGATTTTTTATACCTGCCTGCCGCTGATAGCCCTGAGGTTGCTCTATCGGGCCTGGCGTGCACCGGCCTATGCCCAACGCTGGAATGAGCGTTTTGGATTTTTTAAAGCTCCCGCAATCTCAGGGAAAACCATCTGGATACACACGGTCTCCGTGGGTGAGTCCATTGCTGCTGCGCCACTGGTAAGAAAGCTGCTGGCTACCTTGCCAGAGCATCGGATTGTCGTTACCACCATGACCCCCACCGGCTCAGAGCAAGTGCAAAAACTTTATGCCGATGAAATTCAGAACGGCAGGGTTTTCCATGTTTACGCTCCCTATGATCTACCCGATGCCATCGACCGGTTTTTGAACCGCATTCAACCGGAACTGGCTATTTTTATGGAGACTGAACTCTGGCCCAACATCGTGGCAGCCTGTCACAGCAGAGGCATTCCTACACTACTGACCAACGCCCGTCTCTCAGAGCGTTCGGCAAAAGGTTACGCCCGACTCGGTTCCCTCACCGGCACCATGCTGCAACAACTCTCTTTTATCGCAGCACAAGCAGACGACGATGCCAGAAGATTTATAGAATTAGGCTTTCCTGAAGAGCGCCTGCAGGTTACTGGCACTCTGAAATATGACATCACCGTCTCTGAAGAATCGCAGACACAATCCTTATCGTTACGACAGGCGTGGCTGATCGGGCGTAGCGAACAGGCGCGCATTCTGATCGCCGCCAGTACTCACAAAGGCGAAGATGAGCAGATTCTCGAAGCCTTCAAACAACTCCGCAAAACAGTGGCGGAGCTGTTGCTGATTCTTGTTCCCCGCCATCCGGAACGTTTTCAGCCG
Organism: uncultured Oceanospirillales bacterium; assembly: GCA_947040555.1. Taxonomy (GTDB): domain Bacteria; phylum Pseudomonadota; class Gammaproteobacteria; order Pseudomonadales; family Endozoicomonadaceae; genus Sansalvadorimonas. Next base: position 13,213 of record CAMRBW010000038.1, read on the forward strand.
GTATATGAGCTTGTGAAGAGTCAGGGTTGGAAGAGTGTAAAGCGCAGCAGTGGAGAAAAGATCACTTCGGACACTGACATCCTGCTCGGTGATACTATGGGCGAACTGATGGTGCTCTATGGAACGGCAGATGTTGCCTTTGTCGGTGGTAGTCTGGTTGAACACGGAGGGCACAATCCACTGGAGCCTGCGGCACTGGGAATTCCTGTGATTACCGGACCACACGTCTTCAATTTCACTGATGTGAATAAAAAACTGGAAGAAGCTGGCGCCCTGTTCACAGTTCATAATAGTGATGGTTTGCGACAACAGGGAGAGATTCTGTTAATGGACTCTCAAACCAGGGTAGCAGCCAGTCAGATGGCCAAAAAGGTGATGGATGAGAACCATGGGGCTTTAGACAAGCAACTGCAACTGGCAATCCACCAGCTAAAATCATAAAAATCCTGACCCAGTCCACAATGGCTATCCTACTGTAATTTTTCCAGAAGCGGGGTCAGGTCTTGCACTCAGGCTTTTGAAGAATCCTGGCTCTACCGGGAGCTCCATCAACAGCGCAACTTCGGACCGCTGGTGCACAAATATGGCGCTATTGCCGGAGGTGGACTGGCCTGGATTGACCTCAATCTCTTTAATGGCAAACTGCCGTTTACCCTGCGGGATTCGACACCGGATCATGCGCAACTCAAACCGGCTTCTGCCTGTTCAAACATTGAGTACCCCAAACCGGACGGCAAACTAAGCTTTGATAAACTTAGTTCGGTATTTCTCTCCAATACCAACCACGAAGAAGACCAGATCTGTCATCTGGTGCTCACCGATAGTGATCTGCCCATCAGAGATAACCTGCCAGAGTATGACGAACCAGCCCAGCGTTACTGTCCCGCCGGCGTCTATGAGGTGATAACAAACGACGATGGAAGTAAACACTTCCAGATCAATGCCCAGAACTGCGTGCACTGCAAAACCTGTGATATCAAAGACCCGGCCCAGAACATTACCTGGATAGCACCGGAAGGGGGGGGTGGGCCCTGTTATCCCAACATGTGATTGTCATCAGACATTGCAATATTCTCCCAAAAAACCCGGCAATTGTTGGGTTTTCTTCTATTCTGTGGGCTACCTTATTTTTAGACAGCAGCAAACTTATATTAATCATGACTCACATACAAAACTCAAAAAATAACTGGGTGATTACACTCGATGTATTTCTGGTTTTTCAGCTTTGTAGCTCTGTCTACGCAGACAATACATTTATCTATCTCGAACCCGAATTCTATAAAGCATATTACACGAAAGAGCACCACCATTACGAATGTACCAGTTTTGTCTATAGATCCGCCTGCCTCCAAAATGAAGAGAGCTCTTACTATAGGATCAAACTCTCCCAAGGTGAAGAGGACTCTTACACACTGCTGTGTAAAAAAGACAGTTCCAATACCCAAAAATTATTATCCGCATTACACGGAATTGCCAGCAATCTTCTTCAACAATCAACTAAAAACAATTCATCTGTAGACCGTGATGACCATTTTAAGGGAGCACTTCCAGAGCCATTCAGTTGGGCTGAAGACATTATATATTCTAAATCCTTCGATCTGAAGGGAAAAACTTATGACAAAAACGAATCGTCTTTTCCCTATATAATCCTTCCCGTAAAGAATTCTGCCCCTGAGACTGGGACTAAACCCCAGTATCTCTATTTTTTCTTCACGTTAATAAACAATATCGTGTGTCCCCTATCAATGGTAAGAGTGACGTATCCGGCTCCCAGTATTTTTCGATCAAGACCTGGTGTAATTTTGGGAGCAGGAGTACTTGCTGGCATGGCAATAATGACAGCTGGTCCCTTGATAGCGACGACAATGGCGGGCGCGGTAATGACGCCAATAGCGGGAGCGCTAATAACGACAGTGTCAGCAGTAGCCACAGGTTTAGGTTATCCCCAGAAGAAACAAGACATTGCCAATAGGAACCAAAACACTCGCCGTAATCTCGATAGCCACGTTGATATTGAGTTTTCGTACAAAGAGAATTCGATTAAAGCCGTTTGTGGACTTAAGTCCTCGGACGATTGTAATCAAACATTTTCTGGTCCAAAGGCCTGTGACTGCAAGCATTTGTGGGTGGAAGTAAATGGCCGGAGACTTGAGACCAGTCACAGTACTACCACAAAAAATTCTGAACAAAAAAACGGCAACACCCCCGAGGCTAAATGTCAGTGCCTTTGTCATTATATTATCCAGATCTCTTGTGCTTTAAGTGCTCAAAAACCACTGGCAGATACAAAATTAACCTTTCAGCGGATCAGTGATAACTTAGCCTCTTGGGAAAATCCGATGGAGCCAAAAGCTAATCCGAGTCAGAAAACGAAGTGCAGTGACGGGAAGAATAAAACTCTAAAAAAAACACCTTCCAAGCTTCGCAATCAAGATCCGTTGCAAGCGAAGATAGCTCTGCCGCACATGCCTATAGGTGTATCTTCAACTTCTGGAAAGTGAAGATAGGTGTCAAAAGCCCCTGCCATGGTAACTGCTCATATTTAACTGGCAAAGCAAGCCCTGTAGGTCAAATAAATCTGCCCTAATCTTCGCTAAAATCTATCCCCATGAATTTTCCAGACTCCCTTTTCCCAGGCAATGACAACGAGCCGTTACGCACATTCGTCCAGAACCTCCTCGACACCGTCAAGGAGCAATCTGCATTAATTGAGAAACAGTCTGCCCGGATTGACAAACTTGTCGAAGAGAATGAACAGTTTCGCGCCGAGATTCGTCACCTGAAAAAGCACAAGGGCAAACCGAAGATCAAGTCCAATGTTCCTGATCCGGATGATCAGAAAGGCGCTGATTATCCACAGTGACGGTGCCCGCCAGTTTGATACTGTGTTTCAGCATGGGCTGTGCTGGTTCCGCGCGGGAAGGCCTCTGGACAAACTGATACCGGCTAATGATCTCGAAAGAGCTTCCAGCTGCGAGACCTGATTCTGGCAGCTTCAGGAGATCAGGAAGTGGCTTCTGCCAGAGGAATATGAGCACTTACCCGCCATGAACGGCATCAATCCAGGCAATAAGTATCAACGAATCTTTACGCTGAAGGGGCTATAGGAAAAAACACCCCACAACTCTCGACCCCGTACCACGCCACACCCTCTATTGTTCGCACCTCAGCCATATCCACCAGCTCGTAGAATACATTGCGATGAATTCTGGCCTCAAGCCGATCACGTACCAGAATATACGGCGCAGGCTCGTCTGTTCCTGAATCCCGTTCGACCCGTAAGGGGTGTGTCACAGAGGCGGTCACAGAGTCCCCAACATGGGTGGTAAATACAAGGGCGGGGAAACCATCAACCTCTTTTTTTTCGACGGCAATGGCCACAAAGGGGACGTCCTCGACCGTAATACCCACCTTCTCGACCGGTGTTACCAGGAAATAGTCATCCCCATCCCGACGCAGCACCGTGGAGAACAGTCGAACCATACGCTCGCGCCCAATCGGGCTGTTCAGGTAGTGCCAGCTGCCATCACGCTTGATCACCATATCGATATCACCGCAAAATGGCGGATTCCATAGATGAACAGGGGGCAGTGTTCCCTCTCCTTCTTCCGCAATTTGCTTTAAAAGCCCGCTGACCTTATCGGATGACATAACCCTGCCCCATGTTTATTGCCTAACAATGCCAGTATATGTATGGATGCTTATAAAAATCGAGGTAAACAGCAGGCAAAAAAGAACCCGGCAGCTGGGGGGAGCAAACCGGGCCAAGACCATTTAGGAGTGAAACATTGGTACACAATCCAAGTACCAAGACCAGATCTACGCACTGGCCCTGCGAATACGACCGTTGGGGGACATCAATCACATTCGCGATGTTAATTATTGTTGGAATTGCCAAGTTCGCCAGCAAAAATTTAGACAATATTTTTATATGCAACGTGTCTTATAAACTGCTTTGATCTAAGTATAAAAAAAAACTGGCTGATATATTGATTCTTGGTGATCAGAGCCTTCAGATTCGACATAAAGGCATTAATAAAACGACAACAAACAGACGACACTATCAATGAGCGCCTGAATAACATCCAATGGAGTGCCTGGATAACGCTAGATAGACGACAATGAATATGTAACAGGGAGGGAGGGAAGAAATAAAAAAAGCCAGGCACTGGACTCTGGCTTTCGGGGAACGCTGCTTTTTTAGTCCGGCGACACAAAACCGCAAACGGTTCCCCCGCCACGGCAACTATGCTGTTAAGCTGGCTCAGCCTGCTTTTCCGGCATATCAGCCTTAAGTTTTTCCAACTCCATTTTTGCTTCATCCAACTGCTGCTGCAGCTGTTTCTGCTTGGTCTTCATGGTGTTGTTATCTGCTGTCATAGCACGATTCTGTTCCTGAAGACGCTTGATTTGCTTCTTCATGCGATCAGGATTGTGCTCACGCAGAGATTTGATTTCCTTATCAAGATTCTTGACCTGCTCGGCGGCCTTGACCACTTTGCTGTCTGCCTGTTCCACCTGGCTTTTTAAACCTTGAACTTCTTCACTGTGCTTCGTGGTGATATCCAGAAGCGCCTCCAGCCGACGCTGCTCAATCAGCTCGAGTTCTTCAGTTTTGAAGAAGCGTCCGCCCGTGCTGAGCGTTTCCATTGGATCTACCTCTTGGACAATATCTTTCTGTGCAGGATTCAATTTGAAGTGAATTTTTTGAAGTGTATGAAGTCGCCAGATTATACACATCTTGACGGGGATGTCAGCACTTTTATAAAAAAAGTACTGGATATTTACCCCTCGCGTACCCTGTCCGGCTCGCCCATCAAATCAGGTAAGGGATAACAGCTACACGGCTATCCCTCTATACCTGCAACATCTTGATAACAATTAGCAATAAACGACATTCACCGCCAAACCTCCCAGTGAAGTCTCCTTATATATATCCTGCATATCTCTGCCGGTCTGGTACATCGTGGCAATTACCTGATCGAGCGAAACCCTGTGACAACCATCGCCACACAGCGCCAGACGTGCAGCATTGATGGCTTTGACGGCACCCATGCTATTACGCTCTATACACGGCACCTGCACCAGACCGGCGACCGGATCACAGGTCATGCCCAGATGATGCTCCATGGCGATCTCAGCGGCATTTTCAACCTGGGCCACGGTGCCGCCCCAGACCGCCGCCAAAGCCGCTGCTGCCATAGACGACGCAACCCCAATCTCGCCCTGACAACCCACTTCTGCCGCGGATATGGAGGCATTGCGTTTATAGAGCACTCCGACCGCGGCGGCGGTCAACAGAAAGGCACGCATGGACTCTGGTGATGACTGCTTATCATACTGTTTGTGAAAAGCCAGCACCGCAGGAATTACGCCTGCTGCGCCGTTGGTGGGTGCTGTCACTACCCGTCCACCCGCGGCATTTTCTTCATTGACCGCCATGGCACAGAGGCTGACCCAATCCATCACCTGCAAAAAATTATCGCCATCCACCTCCTGCTGCCAGCGTTTAAACAGATCAGGGGCCCGCCGCTGCACCTGCAAGCCGCCTGGCAGTTCGCCTTCGGTGCGGCAGCCCCGATCAATACAGCCATCCATCACCAACCAGAGCCGATCAAGCCCGGCATTGACCTCCTCGACAGCACGACCAAGGGCCTGCTCATTAGCCAGCACCAGCTCTGCCACGGTGAGCTGGTTGTTCTCACATTGCTCCAGAAGCGCCTGTGCCGAAGCGAAGGGGTACGGCACAGTTATTTTCTCCACCCCCTCCTGTTCTGCTGACAACTGCTCCGCCAAGAGCTGCTCCCTCCTCGCAATAAAACCACCCCCAAGAGAGAACCAGACCGTTTCCACCAAGGTGTTGCCATCACTGTCACAGGCCGTAAACAGCATGCCGTTGGGGTGCTCAGGCAGGGGTTTATCCACAAAAATAATATCGGTGTCCGTATCAAAAGGCATGGTGTAACGACCCGCCAGCGCCAGGGTTTTATTGGAACGGATAGTCTGCCAGATCATACCAGCCTCATCACTGTTCACCGTGGCGGGATGAAAACCGGCCAGCCCCAGCGTCACAGCCCGGTCTGTGGCATGGCCTTTACCGGTCAGGGAGAGAGAGCCGTAGAGGGTGACGGTGACGGAGGCCACCCGTGCCCCATCAAGCTGGGAGGCAAAGGTATGGGCGGCAATCATCGGACCCACCGTATGGGAGCTGGAAGGACCGATGCCGATTTTGAAGAGGTCGAAAACACTGATCATAGATAAGTCATCACTCGGTTTTATTATTGTGATAATGGTCTTCTATCACTGTTTTATCGTTATTTTTGTCTGTTTTTGCAAGTCTGCGGGCCATTTAAAAAAAAAGCCCCGCCCACTGTTTCACTCAAACAGTAGCGGGGCTTTGAGAGTAATTCCAATCAGGCTTTGACCGGCACTCGCGCCAGCGCTTCGGTGAGCAGCGTCCAGAACTTGCCGACGCTCTCCACATGCACCTTTTCGTCCGGAGAGTGCGGGAAACGGATGGTGGGGCCGACGGAGATCATATCCCAGTTCGGGTAGGTGCTACCCAGAATACCGCACTCCAGACCGGCGTGAATCACCTTGATGGCCGGTATTTTGCCGAACAGATCGTTGTAGGTTCCCTGCAGAGCCGCCAGAATCGCGGAATCTCTATTAGGTTTCCAGCCAGGAAACTGCCCTTTCAGGGTCACTTCAGCACCGGTCAGACGCAGCAGACCGGCGATACGATCCCCCATCTCGGCGGTGCAGCTGTCGATCAGAGAGCGAGCAAAGCACTTGACGCCCACTTCACCGTTTTCCAGGGTCACGATGGCAAAGTTATTGGAGGTCTCTACCACCCCCTCCACACTTTCACTCATACGATCAACACCGTTGGGCACAGCATGGAAAGCGTCCAGCCAGCGCTGCTGATCGATGGCGGTCATCACCTGGGCCGCCGCCTCAGTCGCTTCAACAGTGAGAATCACTCCGGCATCGGTTTCGGCCAGCAGACTGCGCGCCATCGCCAGCTGCTGATCAGCAATACGGGCCAGCTCTTCCGCCTTATCCGCCGGCACGGCAACAATAGCAAAAGCTTCACGGGGAATCGCATTAGGCAAACTGCCACCCCGCAAACGGGAAATTCGGACACCCACACATTGGAGCGCCTTGAGCAGATTCACCAGCACCTTGTTGGCATTACCGCGCTGCAGATGAATATCACAGCCGGAGTGCCCGCCCTTCAGACCCTTGACCGACAGCTGGAACCACTGGCTACCTTCAGCCGCCGCTTCCTGCTGATAATGGCCTGCGGCGACCACATCAACCCCACCGGCACAGCCCACATAGAGCTCACCTTCATCTTCGGTATCCAGATTGAGCAGAATGTCGCCTTTCAACCAATTCGGCTGCAGGGCAACCGCCCCCACCATGCTACGCTCTTCATCGATAGTAAACAGCGCTTCGAGTGGGCCGTGCTTCAATTCCGTGCTGGCCAGAACCGCCAGACTGGCGGCCACGCCCATGCCGTTATCGGCACCCAGCGTTGTACCGCGGGCTTTTACCCACTCGCCATCAATCCATGTCTGGATCGGATCTTTGGAGAAGTCGTGATCTGTGCCTTCGTTTTTCTGGGGCACCATGTCCAGATGACCCTGCAGAATCACACCCGCACGGTCTTCCATTCCAGCGGTTGCCGGTTTACGGATAACTACGTTACCAATGTTATCCGTTTCTGCTTCCAGGCCATGCTGTGCCGCAAAGGCCAGCACATAGTCACGCAGGGCAGCTTCTTCACCAGAAGGATGAGGAATTTGACAGATGTCGTTGAAGTAATTCCAAACGACGGTGGGTTGTAATTGCAGAATATCAGACACTGTTCGATTCTCTATTATCTGTTTCTAGTCGTTTATACACCTCTACTCACAACAATTGTCATAAGTATTATCCGAAACCGTGCTCTTTATCAGGTCTATGCAACAGGTATAACAACGGATAAAGATGTGCGTTTGTCACCTCGACTGGACTACCATGATGATGTTTTACAGACCAACAGGAGCAGAAAACAACAATGTATAAAAAAACAATGTATAAAAAAATGCTGCTGATGTTGACAGGTACGGGGCTACTGTTCGGAACCGTGTTCGGACTCTATTTCATGATGATGCAAGGTATGGCCAAAGGTATGGCCGGTCATATCCCCCCGCCCATACCGGTGACCGCAACCGTCACCACGGGGGAGAGCTGGCACTCTTATCTCACCAGTACCGGCACTCTGCGGGCGCGACAGGGTATCGATGTGCGTACAGAGGTTCCCGGTATTATTAACGCGCTGGGATTTTACGCAGGCGCGGCGGTCGCCAAAGGAGAGCTACTGGCCCAGCTGGCTGATGATATCGAACGCGCAACTCTGAAAAACAACCAGGCCCACCAGAAGCTGGCCCGACTGACCTGGGAGCGTGATCAATCCCTGCTGCAGCGAAATGCGATCTCCCAGACCCAGTTTGACCAATCCTCTGCCAACCTTGAACAGGCGACAGCGGCCGTTGAGCAAACACAGGCCATCCTCAACAATAAAAAAATTACCGCACCGTTTGCGGGTCGGGCAGGTATTTCCATGATAGAGCCGGGCGATTATCTCAAGGAGGGCGAGGTGCTGGTTACCCTGCAAAATATTAATCAGCTCTACCTCGATTTCAGTGTACCCGAGCAGGATTACCCCCAACTGTTTATCGGACAGACCGTGCACTTCTCCGTCCCTGCCTATCCCGACGAGACGTTCATCGCCACTATTGATGCCATTAACGCCAGGGTGGACAGCAACACCCGCAATATCGAAGTCCGCGCCATCATGGATAACAAGGATCAACGACTCATGCCGGGCATGTTTACCGACCTGCAGATTTTCGCCAGCCAGCCCAGAGATGTTATTACCCTGCCACGGACTGCTATCACCTATTCCCTCTACGGTGATAGCGTCTATATCATCCGCTCGGCTGCTCCCCTGCATAAGCCCAAACAGCCTGAGCCAAAACAGCCTGAGCCAAAACAGCCTGAGCCAAAACAGCAGCCTGACCAGCTGACAGTCGAACAGATACAGGTAAAAACCGGCGAGATTCGGGGAAAACGGATCGAAATCATCTCCGGTCTGCACGGGGGCGAACAGGTTGTTGATGGCGGTCAGCTAAAGCTGCGTAATGGCGCCCGCATCACGATTCAACCAAACGGGGAGTAACAGACCATGTCATTTACCGATCTGTTTATCCGCCGTCCGGTGTTGTCGATAGTGGTCAGCCTGTTGATTGTGCTTGCCGGTCTGCAGGCGTTCCAGAAACTTTCAGTGCGGGAGTACCCGGAACTGGAAGATGCCGTCGTGACGGTGACGACGATCTATCCCGGTGCCAGTGCCGAATTGATTCAGGGCTTTATCACTACCCCCATCCAGCAGACTATCGCCAGTGCCGAGGGTATCGACTACATCACCTCAACCAGTGACCAGAACATCTCTACGGTAACGGCCAATTTGCGCCTTGGCCACAGTGCCGACCAGGCCCTGACCGAAATCATGGCCAAGGTCAATGAAGTACGTAGCACGCTGCCGAAAGCATCTCAGGAACCGGTGATTACCAAAGGTGACAATCGGGGTAGCGGACTGCTCTACATGAGTTTTTTCAGTGATAGCATGAGTGGTGAGCAGATCACTGATTATCTGACTCGCGTCGTACAACCCCAGCTTTCCACCATTGAGGGGGTCGGCTCTGCAGAGATTCTTGGTGCTAAAACCTTTGCCATGCGTATCTGGCTCGATCCCATCCGGTTGAGCGCCGTCGATGTGACCGCGGCCGAGGTGAATCAGGCACTCCTGAATAACAATGTCCTGTCTGCGGCCGGTCAGACCAGAGGGGAGTTCGTTGTCTCCAATATCAACGCCCGCACCAGTCTGAACACCATTGACGATTTTTCCCGAATAGTGATTAAAAACCGGGATGGCGTTCTGATACACCTGCAGGACGTAGCAGATATCAATCTGGCCGCTGAAAATCCCAACAGTTTTGTCGCCTTCAACGGTATTCTTTCAACCTATATGGTTATCCATGCGACGCCGTCCGCCAATCCATTGGACGTTATTAGTCGTGTACGAGATAAGCTTCCCGGCATTAAAAGTCAATTGTCGTCCGGCATGGAGCTGGATATAGTCTACGACGCAACCCGTTTTATCAAAGAGTCAATCAGCGAAGTCGTCAAGACCATCGCCGAAGCGAGCCTGATTGTGATACTGGTCGTGTTCCTGTTTCTTGGCTCGATCCGCAGCGTCATCATTCCCATCGTTACTATTCCTCTCTCTCTTATCGGTGTCATGTTTCTGATGCAGCTTATGGGTTACTCCATCAATCTGCTCACCCTGCTGGCCATGGTGCTGGCGATTGGCCTGGTCGTAGACGACGCCATTGTGGTGGTGGAGAATATCCATCGTCATATCGAAGAGGGTCAGACTCCCATTGATGCCGCCCTGCTCGGTACCAGGGAGATCGCCCTGCCGGTGATTGCCATGACGATCACTCTGGCGGCGGTGTACGCACCTATCGGATTTATGGAAGGGTTGACCGGTGCCCTGTTCCGGGAGTTTGCCTTTACTCTGGCAGGTTCGGTGGTGGTGTCCGGTATCGTCGCCCTGACCCTGTCGCCGATGATGTGCTCCCGGCTGTTAAAACCTGCGGGTCAGGAGACTGCACTGGCAAAGTGGCTTGACCGGCGCTTTGACAGCCTCAAAAACAGTTATCGATGCCGATTGGAAAGCGCCCTGAACACCAGAGCCGTGACGTTGGTGTTTGCCATGATCGTACTCAGCACGATTCCCCCGATGTTTCTGCTCACCAAGCAGGAGCTGGCACCACTGGAAGACAATGGTCTTGTGTTTATGGTGTCCAATGCGCCCCAGTACGCCAGTATCGACTACCTGAACAAATACACCCTTGAGATAGAGGAGTACTTCCGTCAGTTTCCCGAGTACCAGCAGTCTTTTATGGTCAACGAAAACCCGACCCTCTCGTTCAGCGGTATGCTGCTGAAGCCCTGGAGTGAACGGGAACGGAGTGTCTTTGCCATACAGAAAGAGCTGCAGAACCGCTATCTGAGTCAGGTGACCGGTATCAACACTTTCTCCTTTGTCATGCCGTCCCTGCCCGGCTCCGGTGGTGGGATGCCGGTTGAGTTTATTATCAACACCACCAGCGACTACGAAACGCTGTCTACGGTCGCCGACGCGTTGGTTGGCCGGGCTATGGCGTCAGGTCTGTTTATGTTTGTCGAGAGCGGGCTGCGTTTCAACAAACCGGAGACCGAGGTGCTGATCAACCGTAACAAAGCGGCCAGCCTCGGCATCAGCATGGATGATATCGGCACCACATTGGCAACCATGCTCGGTGATGACGACCTGAACCGGTTTAGTCTCGATGGTCGCAGCTACAAGGTGATTCTCCAGGCCAGCCAGGACTTCCGTCTCAGTCGAGAGTGGCTGGGGCGTTACCATGTCCGGTCACAGAGTGGCGCTCTGGTGCCACTCTCTGCGCTGATCACGATGAAGAGCGAAGTTCGTCCCAATCAGCTCACCCAGTTCCAACAGCTGAATGCCACCAAAATTCAGGGCATGCTGTTGCCCGGTGTCAGCCTGGGCGAGGCGCTCGCTTTTCTGAGGCAGCAGCTTCAGGAATTGGCACCTGAAGGTTTCGGAACTGACTACGAGGGCAGTTCCCGCCAGTTTGTCAGCGAGGGTAACGCGTTGGTGAGCACCTTTGCCCTCTCTCTGTTGGTGATCTTTCTGGTGCTGGCCGCTCAGTTCGAGAGTTTCCGGGCTCCTCTGGTAGTGTTGATTACCGTGCCCATGTCTATCTGTGGTGCGTTAATTCCTCTGCTGCTCGGCCCTCTTTTTCAGCGGGCGTTGGGGGTTAATGTCTCCATGAATATCTATACCCAGATCGGTCTGGTGACCCTGATCGGGTTGATTTCCAAACACGGTATTCTGATCGTGGAGTTTGCCAATCAACTGCGTGAACAGGGGCGTACCCTGAAAGAGGCCATTCTGGAAGCGTCGGCTCTGCGTTTGCGGCCAATCCTTATGACCACCGGAGCCACTGTGTTAGGTATACTACCTCTGTTGTTTGCCTCGGGAGCGGGAGCGGTCAGCCGCTTCAATATCGGTCTGGTTATCACCTCAGGTATGACCATCGGCACCCTGTTTACCCTGTTTGTAGTGCCGGTGATGTATACCGTACTGGCAACCCATAAGCGGGGCGACTAAAACGAGAGGCAACCAGACCATCTTTCCTGATGGCCTGGAGCCTCACGTTGTCTTTTCATCCCGGTCTTTCCATCCCGGTTGACCTTATGGCAATATCAGCGACCAAAACAATGTTTATGAATGGCCTTAACTTCTAGTTTAATGTCAACATTAAAAGAGTCTGTTGGCTGGTAAAAAGTTCCCCCATGCCCACTTGCTTCCTGCAGCTCTTTCTTATTATTTTTGTCTATTGTCAAAATATAACTTTTAGTGTTGTGATAAACATGACTGCTGTTAGTGTTTTGATTAACATGACTGCTGTTTCCGATATACAAATGCTTAAAATCAAATAAGAGATAGTCACTTGAAACTTGGAGAGCAGTAAGCGTGTCTATTTTATCGTTAGTATTAGACCAAATATCAACACTATATATACAGCCTGTTTCAAACGGTTCATTTCCGTATAGAGTTTTTTCGTTGTCATGTTCTTGTAACTGCTCATTTTCTTCTGGCGGAGAAGGAATTGGCACCAAATATTCCTGTTGTTTTTGAGCACTTACATATTCTTTATCGATCTTGTAATCACGTAATAAGAAAACAAAGAAAGCAGCAGGCGAAACTTTTAAAAATTTCTTATACTTCGACTGCGAGTATTTCTGTCGCTCTTGATTAGTTCCTAGATCTTCATCTAGTGGCCACGCAGAATAGGCAGCCACACTAAAGAGTGACATAATAGAAACAAATAACACCTTACATTTAATATTCATTTAGAACTCCTATAGCAATTTATATTATTAAATAACTCCATAATTAATTTAATTGGCATAATTAACTTAATTGGCATATTAAAAGAAAAATTTATTTTCCTTTGTTTAATCTCTGACTCTGAAAACCGAAAAAGTTCACTCACACATACGGACCATCAGTAATTCCCGCTCTTTATACGACAGCGGTAGAAACCACGGCGACACAGACTATGCCCCACGGGGGCGAGCGTCATCAGGCAACAGAAACCAGCTTAAAAGTGTGGGAACCAGGAAAAAATATCGGCGCTCCAGCCCTTACGGATCAAGGGATCCAGGAAAGATCGGGGATTACGTGCAACAGAGTCTACTCACAGGCAGATCACAGGCAGATCACAGGCA
>CAMRBW010000039.1 GCA_947040555.1 uncultured Oceanospirillales bacterium
GCGGTTGAAACTCTTGCAGCGGTTGAAACTCTTGCAGCGGTTGAAACTCTTGCAGCGGTTGAAACTCTTGCAGAGGTTGAAACTCTTGCAGAGGTTGAAACTCTTGCAACAGCTGATACCGGGGCAGGTCTTGCGGATCTGGGCCGGATCATCTTGTCCTTTCTGGCGGTTATTGTCCTGATATTTGCCTGTGCCTGGTGGCTGAAACGCCTTCAGCCTGGATTGGCTCCCGGAAGGGCCGGTATGGCGATCAAATCGGCACTCTCTCTGGGGGGGCGGGATCGCATTGTGGTGGTACAGGCTGGTGATCGACAGCTGTTACTGGGGGTCTCGCCCGGTAAAATCGTGCTGTTGGGAGATTACCCGCAACTGCTTCCCGAACAGGATGATGTTCCTGCTTCTGCGGCAAAACAGTTCAGTAAGCTGCTTGATCGCTGATCGTCTTCGCCCTCACCCACACCCTCACCAACAACGTCCCCTGAACTTTCTGAATCCCCCCGGTTTTTGACCATCTCACGATTGTTATCCCTCAATTCTGTATGTCTTGACGGGAGGCTGTCCGCCGGGATGAATTCTGCGGCAGTAGGCTGACGGCACTGATTTGACATGTCAAAAAACAAATATCATTTCCAGGGACTTTTTTATGAAAACGGGAAAAAGAAATGGATTTTATGGATGTCCTATTTTTGCGCTGTTCTGCGTGAAAATTTAAAAATTATTGAATAACAACAGGTTGTCGTTGTTATCTGTTTTTATTAAATGTGTTTTTTGTTAACTGGCATCATTAATGCAATAAATCTGGGGAAGAATTAAAAATTTACAGCGACTGAGTGAGCCATAAAGGACTATGGACGTAAACCCCCCACGAGTAATAGCCATTGCCAGTGGCAAGGGCGGTGTTGGAAAGAGCTTTCTTACCCTCAATCTCGCCGAGGCATTGGCCCGAATGGGCCAGCGGGTAGTGGTACTGGATGCTGATTTCGGTCTCGCCAATCTCCATCTGCTGGCCGGTTCGGAACCGGAGCATACCATCAGTGATGTTTTAAGTGGTCAATGCTCCATTCAGCAAGCCTTGATCGAAGGACCTCAAGGCGTTCACATCATACCAGGAGGACGAAGCAATCCTGATATAGCCGAACTTGGAAGTCAGCGTATTGCAGGGCTGATCCAGGCGGTCGACCAGATGGTTGACGAGATTGATTACCTGCTTATCGATACTTCAGGGGGGCTCTCCCCCACCGATCTGCAGTTGATCCGCGCCGCTGGTGAGGTGCTTGTGGTGGTCACTCCCGATCCTGTCACCCAGGTTGATGCGGCGGATTACATCCGAACCCTGCGTCAGCATTGTGATGTTCAACACTTCGGCATTTTGACCAATATGACGCGTCGGCAGCGAGAAGGGCATCTGTTGACCGAAGCTCTGCAGGAGCGACTGGGTTTCGATCAGGATTTGGTGCTCCGCCATTGTGGGCAGGTGCCGTACGATCAGGATATTGACCGTTCCCCTGAGTGTTATCAGCCCTTACAGCAAACTCGGCCGGAAGCGCGGGCAGCTCGCTCGTTGCAGATGCTTGCCGAAACCTTGAACCGCAGACGCATCAGTACTCCGGCTGCCGGTGGTATGACGTTTTTTCTTGAACAGACGGTCAGTGTGGGAGGCATGTAAGCATGGAAGCTCTTGTTCGCAACACGAATAGTAATAACACCGGCGATAAGAATACCGGAGAGAAAAACACCGGCGATAACGATAGCAGTGAAGAAAAGAACCGTTATCAGACGGAGATGGTCGAGAAACATGCTGATCTGGTCAAGCGAATCGCACGGCATCTCTCGGCGAGAATGCCAGCCAGTGTGCAGGTCGATGATCTGGTTCAGGCCGGTATGGTGGGTCTGCTGGAGGCGGCTGGCAAGTATGACGCCACGAAGGGGGCGAGTTTTGAGACCTTCGCCGGCATTCGCATACGGGGCGCCATGCTGGATGAGATTCGCCGTGGTGATTGGGGGCCGCGTTCGGTCTACCGCAACTCGCGCCGGGTCAGTGAAGCGGTTCGGATACTGGAGGCTCGTCTTGGTCGGGATGCCAGAGATGCGGAGGTGGCTGCTGAACTGAATGTCCCTCTGGATGAGTACTTTAATATGGTCAAAGATCTCAAGGGCTGCCGTCTGTTCAGCTTTGAGGATATGTTTGACAGCGAAGAGTCCCGTTTGCAGCGCTGTAGTGTCGGCGACAGCCCCGATGCTAATTTTCAACAGAGCAAGTTTCGCACGGCACTGATCAATGCCATCATGATGCTGCCCGAGCGGGAGCAGTTGGTACTGACCCTGTATTATGAAAAAGAGATGAACCTGAAAGAAATTGGCAAATTGCTGGGGGTCAGCGAATCCCGGGTCAGCCAGATCCACAGTCAGGCCGCTCTCCGGTTACGTGGCCGGTTGCAGAGCTGGAAGTAGTCCCACGAACCATAATATAGTCAGGTTTTTTTATTCGTTGGAATAACAGCTTGACTCAGCCTTTATGCTTGTCCGTTGCGGAGTTGACCTGTGAGCGGGATGAGCGCTACCTTTTTCGAGCGCTCAACTTCTCCCTGAATCCGGGGGAGATTCTGCAGATATCAGGTCCCAATGGCTCCGGAAAAACCACGCTTATGCGGGTGGTCGCCGGTCTTTCACTCGATTTTACCGGTGCTCTCTTCTGGTGTGGGGAGCCGATTGATGAGGATCGTCCCGGGTTTCACGCATCCCTCCTTTATCTGGGGCACCATCCCGGCGTAAAGCCAACCATGACGCCAGAGGAGAATCTGCGCTGGGCCATGGGGCTGCACCGCAATGATCTCTCCCGTGACGATATCTGGGCTGCGCTGGCCAAGGTGCGGCTGACCGGTTTTGAGGATGTGCCCTGCTACCAGCTCTCCGCCGGACAAAACCGCCGCGTGGCGCTGGCGCGTCTGTTTCTTGCTCAGCAGCCCCTGTGGATTCTGGATGAACCTTTTACCGCTATAGACCGACAAGGGATCACTGAGTTGGAGTTGGCTCTGGTTCAGCATGCGGAAAATGGTGGTATGGTCATGGTCACCACCCATCACGAGATGACATTCGATTATTCGGGTTTTCGAACATTGGTATTGGGAGGTTCCCGATGACTCTACGTGGTCTGGTGCGTGGTCTGGGGTGCATTTTGCGTCGGGATTTACGGCTTGCTTTCCGTAACCGGGGGGATCTGATGAACCCGCTGGTGTTCTTCTTTCTGGTGGCATCCCTGTTTCCACTCGGTGTCGGCCCCTCTCCGGATGTACTGCGGATTATAGGCGGTGGCGTGGTTTGGGTTTCGGCATTGCTGGCCAACATGCTGGCGCTGGATAGTCTGTTTCGTTCCGACTATGAAGACGGTGCGCTGGAACAGTTGATGCTCTCTCCCCTGCCGCTGTCGCTGGTGGCCGTGACCAAGGTGCTGGCGCACTGGCTGGTGACGGGGTTGCCCATTACCCTGGTGGCACCGGTTATTGCCATTATGTTTGGTCTGCCTGCTGAAGCGTTGCCTGCTATTGTTGCCACCCTGTTGTTGGGGACTCCCATGCTCAGTCTGGTGGGTGCTATCGGTGCCGGGTTGACGGTGGGCTTGCGCAAAGGGGGAATTCTGCTCTCCCTGCTGACCTTACCTCTCTATATTCCGGTGCTGATTCTGGGTACCGGTGCTATCGATGCGGCGGCCAATGGCTTTCCCTGGAGTGCACATCTAATGTGGCAGGGGGCGCTGTTGGCTTTGGGGATAACCTTTGCGCCTCTGGCGATTGGTGCATCCCTGCGGGTTAGTGTGAGCGGTTAAATCATCGTGTGGGTGTGAAGCCTTCCCTCAGAAGAACTCTCAATATTCCAACACAGCCTCTCTTTTCAATGGTACGTCTGTTAAAATCTTGAGCCGCAACACGACAGATGGTGTTTTCTCTCCGGCTCATCAGATCAAGAGAAGGCGACAACACATCAGGAAGGTCTCGGCCTGAAAATTTGTACCTGTCTGCATTCTGTTATCTGGACTCAGCACGGCAATGCCTTAGAATAACGAAAAATAATTGATGTGAGAGTGTTGGCCTGACCATGAATTGGACGTTTTTTCACCGCATGGCATCGCCAAAGTGGTTTTACGATTTTAGTGGCAGACTATTACCATGGGTCGGTATGTTGGCGCTGGGCTGTGTCGTCATCGGCCTGACCTGGGGGCTGCTGTTTACACCACCGGATTATCTGCAAGGCAATAGCTATCGTATTATCTTTCTCCACGTCCCCGCTGCCTCACTGGCCTTGACGATCTATTCCGGGCTGGCGGTGACGGCCGCTATTGGTTTTATCTGGAAGATTAAACTGGCGGATATGGCGGTCAGCTGTCTGGCGCCGATCGGAGCCTCGTTCTGTGCTCTGGCGTTGATAACCGGGGCCATCTGGGGCAAACCGACCTGGGGTACCTGGTGGGTATGGGATGCCCGGTTGACCTCTGTGCTGATTCTGCAGTTTCTCTATTTTGGACTAATCGCCCTGCGGGAAGCCTTTGATAGCCGGGAGACCGCTGCTCGAGCCTGTGCCATTCTGGCGATGGTTGGTTTGGTCAATCTTCCTATTATCAAGTTCTCCGTCGAGTGGTGGAACACTCTGCATCAAGGAGCGACGATCCGGGTCGCCGGAGAGTCAAGCATGGCGATGGAAATGTTGATTCCGTTGCTGACCTCTATTGCGGGCTTTTATCTGTTTACCCTGTTTGTGTTTCTGCTCAGAATTCGTGCTGAAATTCTCAATCGTGAGCAGAACACAGCGTGGGTTCGTGGTTTATTGGGGGCCAATTTCTGAATGTACTTTGAAGATTTAAATACCCTTATCACTATGGGGGGGCATGGCCTCTATGTCTGGACCGCTTATGGTCTGGGTTTACTGGTTATGGTCTGGAACGTGCTGGTCCCTCTGCGTCATCGGCGTCGGGTGGCTGCCGATGTCGGTCGTCGAATGCGCCGGGAGCGTGCTCAGCAGGAGGCTGCGGAATGAAAGCCGTGCGTAAACAGCGTTTAATGATGTTGTTGTTGGTCACCTGTGGCGTGGGTATCGCCGTTGGTCTTGCCCTGATAGCACTGCAGCAGAACATTAATCTCTACTTCTCGCCCGCCCAGATGGAAGCCGGTGAGACACCGGTAGGCAAGCGTATTCGTGCCGGTGGTCTGGTGGTGGTTGGCTCGGTCAAGCGTGATCCTGAGAGCCTGTTGGTACGTTTCGATATTACCGACGGTGAGGGTGTGGTGCCGGTGCAGTATGATGGCATTCTTCCCGATCTGTTCCGTGAAGGGCAGGGTATCGTGGCTCTGGGTCAGCTGGATAGCAGTGGTGTTTTTCTGGCGACAGAGATACTGGCCAAACACAGCCCGGATTATATGCCGCCTGAAGTCCAGGATGCGCTGGATAAAGCCGATCCTGATATGAGTAAAAACAGCGAGGATGCAGCCCCATGATTGTCGGTATGATTCCCGAACTGGGGCAGCTCGCGCTTATTCTGTCTCTCTGTCTTGCTGTTCTGTTAGGCACACTGCCGCTGATTGGCAGCTATACCGGACATCGCAGCTGGCAGGCGCTGGCTCGACCGCTGGCAGCCGGTCAGTTCACCTTTATGTTGCTGGCGTTTCTGGTGCTGGTGCATGCCTTTGCGGTGGATGATTTCTCCGTTGCCTATGTGGCCGGCAACTCCAACAGCCAGCTGCCGCTGGTTTACAAGATCAGTGCCGTCTGGGGTGCGCACGAAGGTTCTCTGCTGCTGTGGGCGCTGACCCTCTGTGGCTGGACTCTGGCGGTGGCGGTTTTCTCCCGCGGGTTGCCCCGTATCGTACTGGCACGGGTGTTGTCGGTGATGGGGCTGGTCAGTGTTGGTTTTCAGTTATTCACGCTGCTGACCTCTAACCCGTTTACCCGGTTATTGCCCTATCCTCCGCTGGATGGTGGCGACCTGAATCCAGTGTTGCAGGATTTCGGTCTGATCGTTCATCCGCCCATGCTCTATATGGGTTATGTCGGTTTCGTGGTGGCCTTTGCTTTTGCGATTGCCGCGCTGCTGGGTGGGAGACTGGATGCCGCCTGGGCGCGCTGGAGCCGACCCTGGACCACTGTCGCCTGGGTCTTTCTGACTCTGGGTATCGGTCTGGGTAGCTGGTGGGCTTACTACGAGTTGGGCTGGGGCGGCTGGTGGTTCTGGGATCCGGTGGAAAATGCCTCACTGATGCCCTGGCTGGTGGGCACGGCACTGATGCACTCGCTGGCGGTATCGGAGAAGCGCGGCATGTTTAAAAGCTGGACCGTGCTGCTGGCGATCAGCGCCTTCTCCCTGAGTCTGCTGGGGACTTTTTTGGTGCGCTCCGGTGTGCTGACCTCTGTGCACTCGTTTGCTGCTGATCCCGCCCGTGGTGCTTTTATCCTCGCGTTCCTGATTGTGGTGGTGGGCAGCTCTTTGCTGCTGTTCGCTCTGCGAGCACCGATGGTGAAGAGCAAGAGTGGTTTTGACGTGTTCTCTCTGGAAACCTTCCTGCTGATCAATAATGTGATTTTTGTTTCCGCCTGTTCCGTCGTGCTGCTCGGCACACTCTATCCGCTGCTGATCGATGCTCTGGGTATGGGCAAAATCTCGGTAGGACCTCCGTTCTTCAACGCCTCGTTTATACCGATGACCCTGTTGCTGGCACTGGCGCTCGGCATCGGCGTTACTGCCCGTTGGAAGACGGGTGTCGCCGGTTATCTGGTGCAGCAGCTGCGCTGGATTGCTGTAGCCTCTGTTGCTGGTGGTCTGTCTGTGTCGTTTATCTACGGCGATGGTTTTCAACCATTGATGTTTATAGTGATGGCGCTGGTGTTCTGGGTGCTACTGACGTCTGTAAAAGCGATAGTCAGCCGCTGTCGTTACAAGAGCACCTTCGTTGAAGGGCTGAAGGCGATACCCGCCAGTGTTTGGGGCATGCATCTGGCTCATACCGGTCTCGCGGTCACCATGGTCGGTGTCTTGATGGTCTCTCTCAACAGCGCCGAAAAGGATCTGCGTATGAGTCCGGGTGACACGGTTCAGCTCGGTGGTTATCAGTTCCGTTTTGATGGTGTCAACAAAGTCCGCGGTCCTAACTATATCTCCGATTACGGTACGTTGCGGGTCTATGAGGCGGGACGAGAAATTGCGGTGCTGCATCCGGAAAAACGTGTCTACAACGTGCAGGGTTCGATGATGACCGATGCTGCCATTGATCCCGGTCTGACCCGCGATCTTTACGCGGCGCTGGGTGAAGATCTGGGTAACAATGCCTGGGCGGTACGGATTCAAATCAAGGCCTTCGTGCGCTGGATCTGGCTGGGGGCGATCTTTATGGCGATGGGTGGCCTGCTGGCGGTTCTGGACAGGCGTTACCGTCTTGCTTTAGGACGGCAAAAAACGGCTCAAAAACAGATCAAGGCAGTAGCCTGTTAAGGGAATAAGATTCAATGAAACGTGTTTTACTGTTGTTGCCTCTGATACTGGTGATCGGATTGGGGGCGCTGTTTTTTCGGGGGTTATCACTGGATGACTCCGTGCCATCGGCGCTGATCTCCAAGCCGTTTCCGGCCTTTGAATTGCCCGCTTTAAACAAGGCTGGCGATGAAGAAGGCCAGAAGGTGACTGAGCAGGTATTGAAGGGACAGATCTCGCTGGTCAACGTCTGGGGCAGCTGGTGCCCGACCTGCTATGTTGAGCACCCCTATCTGATAGAACTCGCCAGGCAGGGGGTAGTGATTTTCGGCATGAACTACAAAGACGACGAGATCAAAGCGCAGCAATGGCTGGATCGCCTGGGTGATCCCTACCGTACAACCTTTATCGATAAAAAAGGGCGTTTGGGTATTGATCTGGGCGTGCGTGGTGCGCCGGAGACCTTCCTTGTTGATGCCAATGGTCTGATTCGTTACAAGCATGAAGGTGATCTTAATGAGCGGGTCTGGCGCAATACCTTCGCCCCTCTTATTGCTGAACTGAAACAGGAGATGGGGCAGTGATGGGACGGATATTCTCTTTTGGGTTGGCGTTTTTTTTGGCGTCGGTGCTGGTGTTGTCTCTGTTGTTGTCACTGGCACAACCCCTGCGGGCCTCCATTGATATCTGGCAGTTTCAAAACCCGGAGCAACAGCAGCGTTACTACAGTCTGACCCGCGAATTGCGCTGTCCTAAGTGTGACGGACAGAGCATCGGCGACTCCAATGCCCCGATCGCCAACGATCTGCGCGGAGTGATCTACGAGCAGCTGCAGTCCGGCATGAATGACCGGCAGATCGTCGATTTTATGGTGGATCGTTACGGCGAATTTGTACTCTACCGGCCCAGGATGGAGGGCAAAACCCTCTGGTTGTGGCTGGGGCCAATCCTTTTTGCTCTGATCGGTTTCGGAGCGTTGGCTGCGATTATTATCCGCTCCCGCAAACGGAGTGTCTCTGTCTCGGCGCCGGAGCTGGATGAGCAGGAGCGTGAGCGTCTGAACCGGCTGCTGGCCGGTGAGCACAAACGGGGTGAAGAGTAATGGTGCAGTTATGGGTTTTGATCGCCGTCCTGACAGTGATGGCGATGATGTTTGTGGTGCTCCCTCTGCGTCATTATCAGCGTAATCCTCCGGTCAGCGATGAGCTGGATCAGGATGAGGTCAATCTGGTGCTGCTGCGGGGGCAGCTGGCCGAGCTGGATGAGCGTCAGGCAAGTGGTGCGGTCAGTGAGCAGGAATACTGCCAGCTGCGTACCGAAATTGAACGGCGTCTGCTGAACGATGTTGGCGCAGAGGCGGCAGTGAAGGAGCGTAGGAATCGGGTACTGCCTTTGGCCCTGACGGCGCTGATTCCGGTCGCCGCTGTGGCCATGTATCTGAACTTTGGTGCCAGTGATCAGATACGGCAGCGGGCAGCTATTCAGGAACTATTTCAGATTCAAAGTGCCAAAGAGATGGGTGTAGCACTGGAAGAGATCGTGCGGCAGTGGCCTGAAGACTATCAGTCCCGGTTTATGTTGGCCGGAACCTACATGGGTGCCGGTCGCTTTGATCTGGCCGCCCGCGAGTATGAGGCGGTTGTCAACCAGACCGGTCGTCAGCAGGCTGAGCCGATTATTCAGTTGGCCCAGGCGCTCTATCTGGGTGCGGGTAATGTGGTTAATGAGAAGGTGAATCAGTTGATTGAGCTGGCACTGGCTCTGGAGCCAAACAATAGCACCGCCCTGGGGCTGGCCGGAATCTCTGCTTTTGAGGCCACTGACTACCGTAAGGCGATCTCGGTATGGGAGCAGCTGCTGTCCCGGACCGTCGACCCGATGGAGAGAGATGCCCTGAACACAGGCATCACCAAAGCTCGGCAGGCACTGGGCGAAACGGTCGCCGCTCCTGAGAGCAGCCCGGCTTCAGCGTCTGGTGCCCAGGTGAAGGTGCAGGTCTCTCTGGGCGCGGACTTTGCGGAACTTCCGGACTCTGCCAGGGTTTTCGTCTATGCTACCACCGCTTCCCGCTCTATGCCGTTGGCTATTGCTCCTTTGCGGGCCGCTGACCTGCCCCGGGAGGTGGTACTGGATGACCGCAGTGCCATGATAGAGGGTCGCTCTCTGTCGGCTTACGAGCAGGTTGATATTGTTGCCAGGATCTCCATGAACGGAGATGTTATGACTTCTGACCATGAAGTCAGATTGACTGGTGTGAATGTAAATGGTGACAGGAGTAACGCGTTGGTTATCACCCGCAAACAGCCATGAGCGGGAAATGCAGCCCATCCCGAATAATGGAAACAGGCGCTGCATTTCCATGGTAAAAAAGGGTGACCCTGTTGGTTTTCGTAGGTGATAAATATCTCCAATGACTTCCGAAAGATATTTTTCGGAAGTTGCATTTCGGAAGTCACACCTGTTTTAATGGGCAATGTGACTTTACGATAATCGAACTATTGAAATGGTCACATCTTCATAAAGTGGGGTTTTCCCGATGAAGTGCCTTGTCTTCCTACGCAGGCATTGACTGACAGGAGATGGCTGTACAGGGAACTGTCGGGGCGCCAGGGATCAGGTGCTGACAGCCAGTGATAACGGCTAACGTTAACGACTGTCATGGAACAGGACTAAAAGGACTCGATGCGTCTTAAATGTATCAAGCTGGCTGGATTCAAATCCTTTGTTGATCCGACCACCGTCTATTTTCCCAGTAATATGTGTGGTGTTGTCGGACCGAATGGTTGTGGTAAATCCAATATTATTGATGCCGTACGTTGGGTTATGGGGGAGTCGTCTGCAAAAAATCTGCGGGGCGAATCCATTACCGATGTTATCTTCAAAGGCTCCCACTCTCGCAAACCGTCCAGTTATGCTCAGGTTGAGCTGATCTTTGATAATAATGAAGGTCGGATCACCGGCGAGTACGCGGCATTTAGCGAGATCTCAATCAAGCGTCGGCTGACCAGTGATTCCACCAACACCTATTTCCTTAACGGCAGTAAATGTCGCCGGAAGGATATTATGGATATCTTCCTCGGCACCGGTCTCGGTCCGCGTAGCTATTCCATTATCAGTCAGGGTGTTGTCTCTAATCTGATTGAATCCCGGCCGGAAGATCTGCGCGTCTTTATCGAAGAGGCCGCCGGTATCTCCCGTTATAAAGAGCGTCGCCGCGAAACTGAAAATCGTATGCGCCGGACCACCGAGAATCTTGAACGTCTGACCGACCTGCGCGATGAGCTTGAACGACAGCTCTCCCATCTGAAACGTCAGGCGGAAGCCGCGGCCCGCTACAAGGAGTATAAAGAGGAAGAGCGTCTGAAAAAGGCTCAGCTCTTCGCTCTGCGCTGGCAGATGGTCAACACCGGTGCCGAGGCTCAGACCTCAACCATCCGTGATTTTGAGGTGCAGCTGGAAGCGGCGATTGCTCGTCAGCGTTCCAGTGACACCGGTATCGAAAAACTGCGTCAGCAAAAAATAGAGTTAAGCGATACCTTTCAGGCGGTACAGGGGCGTTTTTACGCCACCGGCAATGAAATTACCAAGCTGGAACAGACCATAACCTATCGTCGAGAGCGCGCCGGACAGCTGGCTCGTGATCTTGCTGAAGCGGGGCAGGCGTGCGAAGAGAGTCAGCAGCATTTGCAGACTGATCAGCAGATGCTGGCCGACCTTCAAGAGGATCTGCTGACCATCGAACCGGAACTGGAGCTGGCCCAGGCCGGTGACGGGGAGCAGGCAGAAGCGCTGTCGGCTGCCGAAGAGGCGATGCATCTCTGGCAGCAGAACTGGGACACCTTCAATCATCAGTCCAGTGAACCTCGTCGTGTGGCGGAGGTTGAGCAGTCTCGCATTCAACACCTTGAGCTCGCCCTTGATCGCATTGGCGAGCGTCTTCAGCGTCAGAAAGAAGAGCTGGCCAGTCTCAATGGCGCAGACCAGAGCGATGAGCTGGAATCACTGCGGGAAGAGCAGGCGGAGCTGGAATTCCAGCTCGAAGAGCTGCAGCAGCAACACGAAGATATCCTCGATGCTATTCGTGAAACCCGTCAGCAGGCCGTGGCCTTTGATCAGGAGCGTTCTGCCTGTAGCCGTTTGCTGAACGAATCCCGTGGTCGCTCTGCCTCTTTGGAAGCGCTGCAACAGGCAGCA
Source organism: uncultured Oceanospirillales bacterium (assembly GCA_947040555.1). Taxonomy (GTDB): domain Bacteria; phylum Pseudomonadota; class Gammaproteobacteria; order Pseudomonadales; family Endozoicomonadaceae; genus Sansalvadorimonas. The sequence goes on from CAMRBW010000039.1 coordinate 11,648, forward strand.
CGCGACCAGGGCGAGGGCGGTTTGCGCTGGCTGCAGCAGAAAGGTCTGGCGACTAACCCCCGCCTGGCTGAGCAGCTGCAAGTCAGCGATGGCTGGGAGACGGCGGTGGAAACCGTGCTGGGGGATACTCTGCAGGCGGTGTGTGTCGATGGTCTGGATGATATTGCCAGCGGGCTGGGTGAACTGGAAAAAGCCAACCTGACCTTCCTCTCAAAAGGTCTGGAGAACGTTGCTCAGAAACCGGGACAGCTACCCTGGCTGGCGGACTTCGCCAAAGGAACCGGTGATCTGCTGGTCGGCGTTCATGCCGCCGACTCTCTTGATCAGGCTCTTGCTCTGCGTGGTGCGCTGACCCCCGGTGAATCGATTATTACCCGCGACGGCATCTGGCTGGGGCAGGGCTGGCTGCGGGTGGCCAAAGAGAATGATACCGGCTCTGGCGTACTCGCTCGCCAGCAGGAGCTGGAACAGCTGACCACCAATATTACGGTACTGGTCGAGAAAGAGCAGCAGCTCTCCGATGCCCTTCAGGAGACCCGTGATCAAATCGAACAGCGGGAACAGGAACGTGATGATAGTCAAAGACAACTGTCGTCCGTTGCCGCAAGGCAGAGTGAACTGAAAGCGGATCTTGGTGCGCGTCAGGTCAAGCTGGAACAGGAGAGCCTGCGCCGCAACCGGGTGCAGGAAGAGCTGCGTGAGACCGAAGAGCAGAGACAGCAGGAACAAGAGAAGCTATCGGAATCCCGGCTGAATCTGCAGGATGCCCTCGACCGCATGGAAGAAGACAACGGTCGTCGGGAAGAGCTGCAGATGGCCCGCGATGAGGTACGCGCCAATCTCGACCGCATTCGGCAGATGGCCCGCAACAGCAAAGATACCGCGCATCAGCTGGCACTGCGCAAACAGACATTGGACAGCCGTCGTGAATCCCTGAAGCAGGGCATTGCCCGTATGCAGACTCAGGCTGAACGCAGTCGTGAGCGTCTGGAGCAGTTACAGCTGGCGTTGACCGAGAGCGATGAGCCGGTTGATGACCTGCAGATGGAGCTGGAAGAGTTACTTGACCGCCGTCTTGAAATCGAAACCGATATGACGGAGGCCCGTCGCCAGCTGGAGAGTGCCGAACACGCGTTGCGTGAGTTTGAGCGCAATCGCAGCGGTGCCGAGCAAGAGGCGCAGGCGATTCGCGAGCAGCTGGAAAAACTGCGGATGGACTGGCAGACTCTGCAAGTGCGTAAGAGCACCCTGGAGGAGCAGCTGCAGGCGGATGGTTACGATCTGCAGACCGTGTGCGATAATCTTCCCGAACAGGCGACCGAATCGGTCTGGGGAGAGGAATTGACACGTCTGGAGGCGAAAATTCAGCGTCTTGGTGCTATCAATTTGGCGGCTATTGAGGAATATGATCAGCAGTCAGAGCGGAAGCATTATCTGGACTCCCAGAACGAAGATTTGCAGGAAGCGTTAACCACGTTGGAAAACGCCATCCGTCGTATAGATCGGGAGACCAAGAGCCGGTTCAAGGCGACATTTGACCGGGTTGATAGTGGTTTGCGGGAGCTGTTCCCGAAAGTTTTCGGTGGTGGGCAGGCTTATCTGCAGTTGACTGGTGATGATCTTCTCAATACCGGTGTCACCATAATGGCGCAGCCACCGGGGAAAAAGAACAGTACTATTCACATGCTCTCCGGCGGTGAAAAAGCACTGACAGCGATTGCCCTGGTATTCGCAATTTTTCAGCTAAACCCATCGCCGTTCTGTATGCTTGACGAGGTGGATGCACCGCTCGATGATGCTAACGTTGGGCGTTATGCAAAAATGGTGGAGGAGATGTCAGCCAAGGTACAGTTTATCTATATCTCCCATAATAAGATCGCGATGGAAGCGGCTAACCAGCTCATTGGTGTCACTATGCACGAACCTGGCGTCTCTCGTCCGGTGACTGTAGATATTGAACAGGCCGCAGCGATGGCGGCATTATAGTGATGGCGGCATTACAGATTGTATAGATTACATTTGGTGTGGACAGAAGCATGTTGGAAGGTTTGATTTTCCTATTGTATAAGTCGTGGTACTTTACGAAAATAAATTTTAACGTTTTTATCGGCTCCAAAATGGAATATCAGGTTGACATAGCATGGAGATAATTTTACGTGACTGGTTGGTCATCCTTGGCGTTCTGGTAGTGCTGGGTCTGCTGGCGGATGGCTTGCGTCGTATGCTGAGTGGCGGCGACGATCTGCGTATTCGTCTTGAAGACTCCAAAGAGTGGGGAGATCCCCTTGACCATGACGATATGTCCCTTGGCAGCGTCAGGGTCGTGGCACCAGAACAGTCAGAACCACAGGCAGAACCACAGGCAGAACCACAGTCAGAAGCTGATGTCGAACAGTCCGCCAGAAATATCCCGACCGGGAGCTCTGGAATGGGGAGGACGACCCCTGCACATCGTGTGGAACCGTTAATTGATGGTCACCGCAACAGTGCTCTCTCAGAGCGACGGGCGGTGCCGCCAAAAGCGGATAGCGACATAGTGAAGGCGCCGGTAAAACCTGATCCTCAGGTAAAAGCTGTGGATGGTCTTGCTTCCGTTGCTGTGAATGACGACGCTTTATCAGACGACATAGTGTCAGGAATGACTTCCGATACCTTATCGGCTCATGACGCAATATCGATTCCTGACCCTGATCCTGCTCCGGCACCAATTCGTAGCACAACGCCGAAGCTGGATGCAGACGATATCCGTCGTCCGGTTCGCAAGCCGGAGATCGTGACGGAGATCGTGACGGAGATCGTGACGGAGAGCGTGGCCAGCCTGGAAAATACGGCGCCATCTCGCACTGACCGTATTGTGGAAGAGCCGAAGGCGTCCGGTGATAACGGCACTTTTACCATCTCTGCGAAAGAAGAGGTGCTGTTCATCAACGTAGTGGCAGGGAAAGACAATCCATTTACCGGAGAGGAGCTTAAAACTCTCTTTCAGGCGGAGGGATTGCACTTTGGTCGGTTCAATTTTTTCCATCGCCATCTGCAACAAGATGGCTCTGGCGAGATGTTGTTCAGTGTGGTGAACAATGCGGATCCGGCGGGTGCCTTCTCCCTCGATACTCTCGATGAGCTGTCCACCCCCTCCGTGTCATTCTTGATGAAACTGCCTGGACCGACGGAGCCTCTGAAGGTACTCAATATCATGGCAGAGTGTGCGTACACTCTCAGTCATGAAGGGCGAAGTACTCTTAAGGATGATCAGGGCAGCGCGCTGACGGGTCAAACGTTTGAGTATTACCGGCAACGGATTATTGATTTCGAACGTCGCCATCTGACTGCGCATAAGCAAGAAGTGGCTCGCGTCTGATAGCCCCATACTCAGTAGTCCTCTACTCAGTACAATAAAATTATTATTCCCACAGGCTTCGGTGCTGATGCAATATCAGCACCAGGCTTTTGCATTTCTCTGGTCTTTTCGATATGCCTTCATCCAAGAGCAATTCCAATAAGGAAAATCCCGACTCTGGTCTAACCCAGGGAGGCCTGTTTGATGCTGCGGCAGCAGACGAACATGAGCGCAGAATGGACGTGCTGCGTCGGGAGATTCGTCAGCACAACCACCACTACTATGTACTGGACGCACCGATCATTCCTGACAGTGAATATGATCGCCTGATGAGTGAGCTACTGGCGCTGGAGCAGCAGCACCCGGAGCTGGTGACTGCCGACTCACCCAGCCAGCGGGTCGGAGGAACACCACTCAGCAGCTTTGCCCAGATGCGCCATGAGCTGCCGATGCTCTCACTGGATAATGCTTTTAGCGATGAGGCGTTGGTTGATTTTCAACGCCGTATCGGTGAGAGATTGAAGTCCGCAGATGAACTCGAATTTGCCTGTGAACCGAAGCTGGATGGTATTGCCGTCAGTCTGCTTTACGAGCACGGTGAGCTGGTGCGTGGTGCGACTCGTGGTGATGGCACCACGGGTGAAGATATCACTCAGAATGTACGAACTATCCCCTCTATTCCCCTAAGACTGCTAGGTGACGATTGGCCTGCACGCCTCGAAGTCCGTGGCGAAATCTACATGCCTCTGGCGAGTTTCAATCGTCTGAACGACGAAGCACGTAAGAAAGACGAGAAGATATTTGTCAATCCTCGCAACGCTGCGGCCGGGAGTCTGCGCCAGCTGGATTCACGTATTACCGCCCAGCGCTCTTTGGCAATGTGCTGTTACAGTGTCGGTGTCGTTGAAGGTGGTACGCTGCCCGAAGTGCATTCAGAAACGCTGCAGCGCTTTCAATGCTGGGGTTTAAAAATCAACCCGGAGATGCGGGTCGTAAAAGGGGTTCAGGGATGTATCGAGTATTACAGCCAGCTGGCGGAAAAGCGTAACGATCTGCCCTACGAAATCGATGGTATCGTCTACAAAGTCAACAGTTTTGCGCTCCAGAAACAGTTGGGTTTTGTCGCCCGTGCTCCGCGCTGGGCGATTGCGCGCAAGTTTCCGGCCCAGGAAGAGCTGACCGAACTACTGGACGTTGAGTTTCAGGTCGGCAGAACCGGTGCGGTGACCCCTGTAGCCCGTCTGAAACCGGTATTTGTGGGTGGTGTAACGGTCAGTAATGCCACCCTGCACAATATGGATGAGGTTGAACGACTGGGAATTTGTATTGGCGATACGGTGATCGTGCGCCGGGCCGGTGATGTTATTCCCCAGATCGTGCGGGTGGTTGAAGAGCGTCGTCTGGAAGAGGCGCAGGCGATCACCATGCCGGACCGGTGTCCGGTCTGTCAGTCCGAGATCGAACGTACTGAAGCGGAAGCGGTTGCCCGTTGCACCGGCGGTTTGTTCTGCCGCGCCCAGCGCAAGGAGGCGATCAAGCACTTTGCTTCCCGCAAGGCTCTGGATGTGGATGGTTTGGGCGATAAACTGGTTGAGCAGCTAGTCGATAAAGAACTGGTAGCGACCATGGCTGATCTGTTCCAGCTCAAACATGAGCAGCTGATCAGGCTGGAGCGTATGGGCGATAAATCAGCGGCCAACCTGCTGGATGCTCTGGATAAGAGTAAAAACACGACTCTGGCGCGTTTTATCTACTCCCTCGGCATCCGGGAAGTTGGTGAAGCAACGGCTGCGGGGCTGGCCAATCACTTTGGTGATCTCCCGGAGCTGATGGATGCCGGCGAAGAGCGCTTGTTGGACGTGGACGATGTCGGCCCGATAGTTGCCCATCATATAGCGCTGTTTTTTCGTCAGTCTCATAACCGTGAAGTGATTGTACGGCTGATTGACGACGGAATACGGTGGGAAAAAATCGCCACTGTGCCGGCAGATGCCGAGGCGCTGCCACTGGCAGGTCAGACCTGGGTTCTTACCGGAACACTGGCCGCCATGACCCGGGATCAGGGCAAGGCCTATCTGCAGCAGTTGGGTGCCAAGGTTGCGGGATCGGTATCTGCCAAAACTACGGGGCTGGTTGCGGGAGAGAAAGCCGGATCCAAATTGACCAAGGCTGAGAATCTTGGCGTGCAGGTCAAGGATGAACAGGCATTTATTGCCATGCTAAACGACTATGGAGTGAGCCTGTGAAGCGGCTGTTTTCAGTGATTGTTGTAGCCCTGCTACTCACCGGATGCGCATCAAAAGCGCCCCCCTCCTATCCTGAAAATCTGTGCAAGATATTCAAGGAGAAGCCGACTTGGCACAAGGCCGCCAAGGCCTCCAGAAAGCGCTGGGGGACACCCGTTCAGGTGATGATGGCGATTATGTATCAGGAGTCGAGTTACCGGTCTGATGCCCGCCCCCCGCAATCCTACTTTCTCTTTCTTCCCATGGGCAGAGCCAGTACCGCCTACGGCTACGCGCAGGCGTTGGATGGTACCTGGGACATGTATCTGGATGATGCCGGTGGTACCTTTGCCTCCCGGGATGATTTCGAGGACGCCATCGACTTTATTGGCTGGTATACCCATAAAACCCGTCAGAAAAATAAAGTCTCCCGTTGGCGGGCAGACCATCTCTACCTGAGTTACCACGAAGGCTGGGGAGGCTATACCCGTGGCACCTACAGAAAGAAAAAATGGCTGATGAATACCTCCAAAAGAGTCAACCAGCGAGCCAGCGAGTACGGCGAACAGCTACGCCGTTGTAGTCTCTAAATAGAAGATGGAACTATAGAGAAGAAAAGATTGAACCACAGAGACACAGAGACACAGAGAAAAGAAAAAGCTTTTATCAAAAGCTTTTCCTCTGTGTCTCTGTGGTGAAAAAATCAAGCGATGCCGATGTTTCCCGCAGGCACAATGTTGGCGCTCTCGGTTAACTCATCCCAGACCACTACCGCTTCTCCCCGGCGCAGATGCTCAAGCACCTGCTGAATGCGGGTCTGTAGATCGGTATCATCGCCATTATCAGTCCCATCCCGAGTAACAAATTCGATAATCAGGTTGTAGAGCGTGGCTTCTTCGAGCTGTTGCCAGGGCACAATCATGAGCGTTTCTTCATGGGAAAACAGGTTGTCCATTCTATCATCGTATGACTTGGATCATCCCTCTTGAATTCGTATCATTAGTGTTGTTAATCCTAAAAAGTTCCAGACAGGCTTTATTGGTTGGATGAAAGCCGGTTGGATGAAAGCCGGTTGGATGATCTGAAAAAAACAGTAGACTTATTTCTACACAAAACTGAGAAGGCCGATACAGATTAACCTGCTGTGTCGGCCTTTTTTCGATAGGTTCAATGATCAAATATCATCAACATGGTGTAATTTCTGCAAATTTCTTCACGGATACGTGTACTCCCATGCAGATAGCCGTATAAACTTATGTGAATATACGTACAATCCCATCAAAACATTACAATGACAGATAACAACTGTAGTCGTACCCTATTTTACTGCCTGCTTCTTGTGCTCGTCTGGCTGCCCCTCCCCTTTGGCAGTAAACCCCTGTGGGCGATGAGTGTTTTTCAGATAATGATCTGGCTGCTGACCCTTGGCTGGTTAGTGGGATACGCCGCCGGGTATCAGGAGATCACCAGAAGTTTCCGCCGGGGAGTGCCTGTTATGGTACTCATCTTCATCGTTGGCCTCTGGCAATTGTGCCAATCGTTGCAGCTGCCCGCAGAGATTGTACAAACCGTGTCGCCGATCTCTTATCGTCACCATGAGGCGGCAGCCACAGCTCTGGGACTTGCCGTTCCTTCGAAGATGACGCTCTCTCTGGACCCCTTCGCCACCCACACCCATGCTCTGCTCACCTTTGCTTACGGGCTGCTGTTTGCTCTGATCCTGCTGGTTGTGGACGAGCTGCGTCGAGTAAAGCTTTTGGCGTGGGCGATGGTAATAGCTGGCGCTGGTCAGGCGATGTTCGGGTTGATCAGCACCCTTTCCGGACTGGAGTTGAGTTTTTTCATTCCCAAAGAGCATGGTAAGGGCGTTGCCACCGGCACCTTCGTTAACCGCAATAACCTGGCCGGTCATCTGGAGATGACTCTGGCTATCGGTGTAGGCCTGCTGCTGTACCGACTCAATGATAAACCTAGCCACGGCTGGCGAGAGTTTTTTTATGAAACTCTGAAAACATTGATGAGCAGCAAAGTGCTGCTGCGGGTTGTTCTGGCAGCAATGGTGATCGCTCTGGTAATGACTCACTCCCGAATGGGCAACACCGCCTTTTTCTCCAGTTTGCTGGTTACCGTTCTGCTGTATGCGTTCAGCCGAAAAAAGCTCTCCCGGGGTATGATTGTACTCTTCGTCAGCCTGATTCTGGTGGACACAGCCATTGTCAGCCAGTGGTTTGGTGTGGAGAAGCTAGTGGAGCGGATTGAGCAGACAAGTCTGGCAACAGAAACCAGAGATGACGTAAATCCGGTCACTCTTGAGATACTTAATGATTTCATGGCAACCGGTTCCGGAGCTGGTAGTTACTATACGACGCTGCCATCCTATCACGACGGCAGCTGGCGGGGTTTCTATGATCTCGCCCACAATGACTATCTTCAGTTCCCTCTGGAGTTCGGTCTACCTGCTTTTCTGTTACTCGCTGTGGCCGTGCTCTTTACTTGCCAACAATCCATTCTCGCCATGCGCAAACGGCGTAACCTGTTGAGTATAGGAATGGGCTTTGCGGCAACCATGGGTATACTGTCAATCCTGATCCACTCGGCAGTGGATTTCAACTTACAGATACCGGCCAACGCCGCGTACTTTGTAGTGTTGATGGCGATAGCGTTTCTGGCACGATCTGTTAACGGCAGAGACATTAATTAAAGACATCCAGACATCCGCATATCAAGAGAAAAATACCTCTACTTGCTTTTTTATCTGGTGAATACAAGATCATTTAGAGCCTGATGCCATGGTTTGAGTTCCATTTTCCTTTATTAAGGATGTTGGCGTTACCGATTTCAGCCGTGTTGTAAAAAAATTCCAACAATAAATTACGTGCAACAAGGCCGCAAAGCGGTTAGATTCCCCGTCGTTGGTTGGGGTGCTTTCCGAGGTTGGGAGGCTGAGAAATACCCACAGACCTGATCCAGATAATACTGGCGTAGGGAACCGACGGGCCACTCTCTGTTTCAGGTTACAGTGTTTCAGACTGCAGCACGGCTGTGGTGCCTGTCTTTTCTCCGCCGCCTCTGACGGAGCCATTCTCGCTATGTTTGATATTCATCTCCACGGGGTCGGTCTGGCCTATGGCGATCATTGGGTGTTTAAGCAACTCGATCTCACCTTAAAGGGAGGGCAGTGGACCTGCCTCCTCGGCGGTAGCGGTGTGGGTAAAACGACGTTGTTACGCATGGTGGCCGGGCTGACCGGCAATGGCCGAGTGCGGACGGCCGGTCGCATCCTTGGTGGCGATGACCAGCCATTACACGGTCGTATTGCCTGGATGGCTCAGCAGGACTCGTTGTTACCCTGGGCGACAGTACTCGACAATATCACCATCGGTGAACGACTACGGACAATAAGTATCTTTCGTCGTACGAGAGTCAATCAGCAGGCGCTGGTGCGAGCGCGAGCCATTCTCGAACGTGTCGGTCTGGCTGACAAGGCCGACAGTTTGCCCCAACATCTCTCCGGCGGTCAGCGACAGCGAGTGGCGCTGGCTCGCACTCTGTTTGAAGATCGCCCCGTGGTGCTGATGGATGAGCCGTTCGGGGCGCTGGATGCGATTACCCGGCTCAATCTTCAGGATCTTGCCTGCGAGTTGCTGCAGGACAAAACCGTACTACTGATTACTCACGATCCCCTTGAGGCGTTGCGCCTTGGTCATGAGGTTTACCATCTACGGGGACAGCCGGCACTGCTGACCGATGCCATTGTCCCTTCCGGTACTACGCCCCGGGCACTGAACGACGGCAGACTTATGGCGCTGCAAGGTGTGCTGCTGGATCGTCTGCGTTGTGAAGAGGCCGCTGCATGAATCGTGTTCTTAAGCCTGTCTCGGTGATAATCGGTTTGCTAGTAGCGTGGCAAGCACTGGTCATGGTGCTGGATATACCCGCCTTTATCATTCCTGAGCCCGTGGCCGTGATTATCCGAATGTACGACGATGCCGGGCTGCTCTGGCACCATACACTGGTGACCTTAACAGAGATGTTACTGGGGCTGGGATTCGGCGTGTTGCTCGGGGTGCTGATGGCGTTGATGCTGGTCTATTTTGCCAGCCTTCGCCCCTGGCTGCTGCCGCTACTGCTGACGACTCAGGCGATTCCGGTCTTTGCCCTGGCGCCGGTACTGATGCTGTGGTTTGGCTATGGTATGGCATCCAAGGTGATTATGACTATGCTGATTATCTTTTTTCCGGTAGCGACCTGTTGCTATGACGGTCTTCGGCACACTCGGCAGGACTGGCTTGATCTGGCCCACACCATGGGTGGCGGTTCCTGGGCCGTATTGCGTCTGATTCGCTGGCATGCGGCACTGCCGGCGTTGGCGTCCGGGTTGCGGATGGCGGTGGTGGTTGCGCCAATTGGCGCTGTGGTCGGGGAGTGGGTGGGCTCCAGTGCCGGGCTCGGTTATCTAATGCTGCAGGCCAATGCACGGCTTTGGGTTGACCTTATGTTTGCCGCTCTTACGGTGCTGGCATTCTGCTCGGTCGGGCTCTACTACCTGACCGATCTGTTATTGCGAAAGCTGATCCCATGGCAAAGCACGGATCTCTCCTGAAACAGGAAACGACAATAAACGGAGGAAACCGAGAATGTTAAATAAACTGATAACTGTCGTCTTTGCGGTGTTTTTTTCCGCAGTGGCCGTGGCCACACCTGTCGATAAACCGATAGAACTGACGCTGATGCTGGAGTGGTTTGTCAATCCGGATCATGGCCCAATCATTATCGCTCAACAGCAGGGCTATTTTGCTGACGAAGGTGTTAAGGTCACCATCCAGGAGCCTGCCGACCCCGATCTTCCCCCACGACTGGTCGCCGCGGGAAAGGTTGATCTTGCCGTCTATTACCAGACCAGTCTGACTCAGGTCGCGAGCGAAGGGTTACCTCTGGCCTGGGCAGGTACTCTGATTGCGACACCACTGGATGGTCTGATTGTTCTGAAAGATGGGCCCATCAAATCTCTGGCTGATCTGAAGGGCAAGTCTATCGGCTTCAGCGTTAACGGCACCGAGAAAGCGATTCTTAACACCCTGTTCAAGCCTTATGGTTTTGGTTACGACGATATTAAGATGGTCAACGTCGGCTGGAATCTGTCGTCTTCCCTGATGACCGGTCGGGTCGATGCTTTGTTGGGGGCTTACCGGAATTTCGAACTAAACAGTCTAAAACTGCATAAACGACCAGGCAAGATATTCGCTCTGGAAGAGAACGGCGTACCAGCTTACGACGAACTGATTTTCATCGCTAATAGCAAGAGCGCCAATAAAGACGCTATTCGTCGCTTTCTCCGGGCTGTCGAACGGGGTGCACAGTTTATTGCCAATAACCCCGGGCAGGGCTGGGAGGTGTTCCGTTCCTATAAACCACGGGAGCTGGATAACAAACTGAATCGTCTGGCCTGGGACGATACCGTGCACTACTTTGCGCTAAGGCCGGCGGTGGTTGATAAGGGGCGCTATCAACGCTACGCTGAATTTCTGAAGGCGCACGGCGAGATCGGGAAGATACCCGATCTCAAGACCATGATGCTTGATCTTTAATTTTTTGGAGATTTACTCGACATCTTCCAGCCAGGGCGCATCGGGCAGCTGCTCCAGTTTTTTGCAGTAGCTGTCCCGATCAAAAGCGTTGCCACTGTTCACCATGGCTTCCATCTCCAGACCCAGCGCACAGGCCATCAGATCGATGGCTTCGCTCCGTTCGGTGCCGGTCATCACCAGACGCATCAGGGTCTCTTTGACCCGGATAGGGTTGCCTTCTTCCAGTTGATTTTCCACAATAGTTTTGAGTTGCTCGCCATCAAGCAGATCTTCGGTTGCAGACATAGTGGGTATAGCCGTTCCGTTAATATATTTTCAGCGATACATGATAGGGGAAACCGGAACGCCGGGCGACTCCGGTAAGACACAGTTGCCTGATTAGCACCAGCCATGTAGTCTGCGGGCTTTTCGTCAGTACAATGCATAACACTTCACACTGACACCTAAACCAATAGGACAAACATTTGATCACTACAGCTAATATCACCATGCAGTTCAGCGACAAGCCGCTGTTTGAAGATATCTCTGTAAAATTCGGGGACGGTAACTGCTACGGACTTATTGGTGCCAACGGTTGCGGTAAATCCACCTTTATGAAGATTCTGACCGGAGAGTTGGAGCCGTCTGCCGGTTCTGTCTCTTTGATGCCCAACACCCGTATGGCGAAATTGAATCAGAACCAATTTGCCTATGAAGAATTTACCGTAATCGACACGGTATTGATGGGTCATGCCGAGCTGTGGAAGGTGAAAGCCGAGCGTGATGCTATCTACGCCAAGGCCGATATGACCGAAGACGAGGGCATGCGGGTTGCGGATCTCGAAGTACTGTTTGGTGAGATGGACGGCTACTCCGCGGAAGCCCGTGCCGGCGAACTGCTGCTCGGTCTCGATATTCCTCTGGAGCAACATTACGGCCTGATGAGCGCAGTCGCTCCCGGCTGGAAACTGCGTGTATTGCTGGCCCAGGTACTGTTCGCTAATCCGGAGATCATGTTGCTGGACGAACCGACCAACAACCTGGATATCAACGCCATTCGCTGGCTGGAAAGCGTGCTCAAGCAGCGCGACTGCACCATGATCATCATCTCCCACGACCGTCACTTCCTGAACAGTGTCTGCACCCACATGGCGGACCTGGACTACGGTGAACTGCGTCTGTTCCCCGGCTCTTATGATGAATATATGATGGCAGCCGAGCAGACCCGTGAACGACTGCAGGCGGATAACGCCAAGAAGAAGGCTCAGATTGCCGAACTGCAGTCGTTTGTTAGCCGCTTCTCTGCCAACGCCTCCAAAGCCAAGCAGGCCACCTCCCGCGCCAAGCAGATAGACAAGATCAAGATTGAGAAGATAAAACCTTCCAGTCGTCAGAGTCCGTTTATCCGCTTCGATCAGGAAAAGAAACTGTTCCGTAATGCGCTGGAGGTGATCAAACTCTCCCAGGGTTACGACGAGCTGCTATTTAAAGATGTAAACCTGTTAGTGGAAGTGGGCGAGCGCATCGCTATTATCGGTCAGAATGGTATCGGTAAAACCACCCTGCTGCACACTCTTGCACGACAGATAGCGCCAAAATCTGGTGAAGTGAAGTGGTCTGAAAATGCCAGTCTGGGCTATTACGCTCAGAACCATAGCGAAGACTTCGCTACAGATATGACCCTGTTTGACTGGATGAGTCAGTGGCAGAACGAGGGTGAAGATGAGCAGACGATCCGTGGAGTATTGGGTCGTATGCTGTTCTCTTCCAACGACATCAAGAAATCCGTGAAGGTGATCTCTGGTGGTGAGCAGGGCCGTATGTTGATCGGCAAGCTGATCCAGAAGCGTCCAAACGTGCTGCTGATGGACGAGCCCACCAACCACATGGATATGGAGAGCATCGAAGCACTGAACCTGGCGCTGGAAAACTATCCGGGTACATTGATCTTTGTGTCCCATGACCGTCAGTTTGTATCCTCTCTGGCCACCCGGATTATCGAAATCACCGAAAATGGCGTGACTGACTTCCACGGTAACTACGATGATTACCTGAAGAGTCAGGGTGTCGTCGAGTAATTATTTTTATGGAAATGCAGTCCTATCCCGAATAATAGGGATGGGGTTGCATTTCTTCTTTTATCTGGGACATCCACACTCTATTTCCTCCTTAATCTGGGACATCCACAAACCAAATTGAGTCAAATCCAGGACATCCACATGTATCGGGGACATCCACACTCTATTTCCTCTTAATCCAGGACATCCACAAATCAAATTGAGTCAAATCCAGGACATCCACAAACCAAATCCACCAAATCAAGAATATCCACATAATCCAGGATAGAAACCCCTACCCCAAACAATAAAAAAACGGCAAGAAAGCCCCCAATTGGCATCAACCAATGTGCCAAACCCGAGTCTCTGATATTTCGATATATCTCTACAGCGGTAGTCATTCAAGAAGAGGGAAACACAAACACCTATCAGTCCGCAAAAAGACGACGGCTGGCCACCATACCATGCAACCAGCGTCTTCCGATTTTCTCCGCAAAGGTCTGAAGAGCCTTTAACCGACCAACGCCAAGAACAAAACGATTTCCATACGGCTGCATAGTGTTCAACCACTCGCTCGGATTCATCCCCAATCGATGGATAATAGACGGCAACTGACTAGCAATGGCACCGCGCTTATCATCCCTGATGGCTCGGCCCGTCCAGTCGACCAGCTCAAAATAGTCCGCCAAAGCAAATGGTATCACCCCTTGCTGCTTCTTCCGGGTTTGCATGGGTTTCAGCCAATCTTTCTGACCGCCTTCCTGCCACTGCTCAATACGCTCCTGAATCGCGGTAAAGTCAGAGGTTTCCGGCATAGTGGCTATGCCAGCCCGCACAGGATTGAGATCGACATAGGCCATACACGACAGCAGTGCCGCTTCATCCAGCAACGCCTGACTTTTAAAACGTCCTTCCCAAAACCGTCCCTTGCATTGATCTTCTTCGTTGGCTTTGTGTGCCAGATGTTCGTTGAGACAGCGCATAAACCAGCTAATACTCATCAGCCGCTGACGATATTCGGCTGCGAATTCTGTAATCTGCAGCCTTTCCGACTTGTCCAGAGGGCTTCCCTTCAGGAAGTGCTGCACGAGAAGTGGGCCATCGAAGAGCTGCGTCCACCGTTGCAGAACCTCACGCTCACTCCAGCTGCCCCCGTGCTCCGCATCGATATGCAGAACCACATGGTAGTGGTTGGGCATGATGGCATAGGCACAGACTTCAATGGCAAACACGGCAGTTAGCTCTTTGAGGCGATCAACGACCCAGGGTTTGCGGTGTTCGTAGTTTTTGTTGGTGAGATGATCCTCGCCGCACAGAAATGCCTGCCGTACACAGCGAGCCATGCAGTGGTAGTAGGGGGTGCTGCTTGGGTCGATCAATGTACTGCGAGCTGTGGTCATGGGTTTCCCTATCGGATTCGAATTGTTGTGCGAAGGGGAAAAGTAGATCAGTGGGGGAGGGTGTCAAATTTTGTGGATGTCCTCTTCTTTCTTTTTTGAAACTATGGATGTCCTTCT
>CAMRBW010000040.1 GCA_947040555.1 uncultured Oceanospirillales bacterium
CAGATACTTATACGCAGATACTTATACGCAGATAGTCTTACAGACGAATAGCCGAAATCGGTTACGGCTGATACAATCCTGCGCCAGCTCATCACCCCAAAAATATTCCATCAATGGGGGCTGGTCCCCACCTTGATTGAACTGAAGAACTGAAAAATTATGACGAAAAATACAGGATCGCTCAGTTACCGTGACGCGGGTGTGGATATTGATGCAGGCAATGCTCTGGTTGAGCGCATCAAACATGTCGCCAGGCGCACCCGTCGCCCTGAAGTGATGGCCGGTCTGGGCGGATTTGGCGCTCTCTGCCAGATCCCTGCCGGTTACAAAGAGCCGGTGCTGGTCTCCGGCACCGACGGCGTCGGCACCAAGCTGAAGCTGGCCATGGATCTTAACCGCCACGACACCATCGGCATCGATCTGGTCGCCATGTGCGTGAACGATCTGATTGTCTGCGGCGCCGAACCGCTGTTCTTCCTTGATTACTACGCGACGGGTCATTTGAATATCGATGTCGCTGCCAGTGTTGTCGCAGGTATTGGCAAAGGCTGTGAAATAGCCAACTGCTCCCTGGTCGGTGGTGAAACCGCCGAGATGCCTGGCATGTATCAGGGCGAAGATTATGATCTGGCCGGTTTCTGCGTCGGTGTGGTGGAGAAGTCGGAGATTCTCGACGGCAGCAAAGTGAAAGCGGGCGATGCCCTGATCGGCCTGGCGTCCAGCGGGGCTCACTCCAACGGCTACTCCCTGATCCGCAAGATCCTCGAAATCAATGAAACCGACCTGACCATGGAGCTGGATGGCAAGCCTTTGGCCGATCGGCTGCTGGAGCCGACCCGCATCTACGTCAAACCGATGCTGGAGCTGATCCGTGCCGGACTGGTTAACGCCATGAGCCATATCACCGGTGGTGGTCTGCTGGAGAATATTCCTCGTGTACTGCCAGACAACACCAAAGCGGTGATCAACACCAATAGCTGGGAGATTCCGGCACTGTTCCAGTGGCTGCAGCAAGGTGGCAACGTCGAACAGCGGGAGATGTACCGCACGCTGAACTGTGGCGTCGGTATGGTGATTGTGGTGCCTGCTGAACGTAAAGAAGAAGCGCTGACCATGCTCACTGCAGCGGGTGAAACGGCGTGGGAGATCGGCACCATTGCCGAGGCGGCAACCGGTGAAGAACAGGTAGAGATGGTCGGACTGTAATGACTATTCACTCCCTTCACAGTGAATCCGCAGCAGGCTCTGTGTCTGCTGCGGTGTCTGCTGTGCCCATGGTCGTGCTGGTCTCTGGCAGTGGCAGTAATCTGCAGGCACTGATCGACACTCAGGAACAGACCCATACCCGTATAGTCGCCGTCATCAGCAACCAACCGGAAGCCTACGGCTTGATTCGTGCCGCCCAGGCAGGAATTCCTGTGGTGATTCTCGAACATAGCCAGTATGAAAACCGGGAAACTTTCGACCAGGCACTGATGGAAGAGATCGACAGTTACCATCCTGCGCTGGTGGTTCTGGCCGGTTTTATGCGGATCCTGACGCCAGCCTTCACTGACCACTATGAAGGTCGTCTGCTCAATATCCACCCGTCGCTGCTGCCAAAATACAAAGGTCTGCACACCCATAGGCGGGCGCTGGAGGCGGGCGATAGTGAACATGGCGTCACTGTCCATTTCGTCACCAGCGAACTGGATGGTGGTGCTCCCGCCATTCAGGCGCGGGTACCCGTTCATGCCGATGATACCGAAGAGTTGCTACAACAACGGGTGCTGGTTCAGGAGCATATCATCTATCCTGTAGCGGTTGGCTGGTTCGCCAGTGGTCGCCTGACGCTAGGTAATGGCAGAGCCTGGCTGGATAACAGAGCGCTTCCGGAACAAGGTTTTCAACATGCAGCGACTTCAACACCTCAAGGACTTTTAACGCCCTGACATGATGTTTTTCTATAGCCTCCATGGATGGTTGCCTTTTGCCAGAGCTGCAGTGACGACTGCAGCTCTGTTCTGCGCCATAAACGCTTTTGCTGCAGACGCTTTTGCTGCAAAGAAGAGCACAACAACAACAACAACCACCACAGGGACACCGGCACCCGCCCCTGATCTGGTTCCTTACACGGCCAATTACACCGCCTCCATGAGTGGTTTTCCGGTCACCGCTGATGTTCAGCGCACCCTGGTGCAAAATCGTGATAACAGCTGGACATTGTCGTTTAATGCCAAAATTCTTGTGTTCACCCTTAAGGCAAAGTCCCGCTTTCAGTACGATGGTGGGCAGATTCAGCCGAGCGCCTACAAAATGCGGGTCAACGCCTTTGGTAGTCGTGACAGCGCAGAGCTTATCTTCGACAGGGCGAAGAAAATTATCAGCAGTCGGGAAAAGAAAAAACGGTGGCAGCTGGATCTGCAAAAAGCGGATCTGGACTATGTCAGTGCCCAGCAACAGCTACAGATGGATGCCATCAAAGGCTTAAAAGCATTCAACTATCACATCATCGATGAAGACGAACGGGATAACGTCCAGTTCCGCCTGGAGGGGGAAGAGATCATCAAGACACCGGTTGGCTCTCTGAACACCACGCGGTTAAAGCTGGTTCGGGATGACGATAAACGCCAGACCTGGCTCTGGCTGGCCAAAGACTGGCACGACCTGCCGGTGCAGATGAAACAGGTAGAAAAGGACAAAGAGTACCGGATCATTCTGGACACCGCCGTGTTTGGCAATAAAACCATTCAGGGATTGCAGCGCAAGGGGCTGAAAAAAACAGTCTCAGAAGCAAAGCGCTGAAAAGATGCGAAGCCTGGGGAAAAAAGGTGGGAAAGAACAGGAGGAAAGAACAGGACATCCATCTTTAGACAGGTTATTCGGCGGGGAGAAAGATAGGTCAGCTTGGCTGGCTGTCAAATTTTATGGGTGTCTTTTTCTTTGTCTTTGTTTTATTTTTTTATGACTCTCGATATCTGTTGAGTCTGTTGACCTTCTCCGTCGATGGGTTGCGCTTTGTCGAACCTTAAGGAGGCTTTGGTGTCCGTATAGTGCGGTATAGCATCCGAACCGATAGCCACCTCTTTTTCCAGCTTCAACCAGGAATTCTTGTTGTAAACAATATCAATACCATATTCAGGGTCAACCAGATGGGGAATAGCCTCAAGCATGTGACTGATTATAATTTGGTTATCCTGATCCCGCCGAACCGTTACATTCAATTTTGTGCACATCATCCGTGGTATCACCAGCCCCAGATCAGGTAGCGCTTCTTTCAGAGCAGCCTGAAAACTGGAGAACATACAATTTCCCATGCCCTGGTCAAGATGAGCGAAAACGTTCATTTTTTGCTCTTCAGGCAGTCCTTTCAGAAAAGATTTGATGGCCTCTATTTGCTGTTTTTCTGTGTCAGTGTCTTGCCCCTCGGGACGATTGTTGTACACCTGATCATCACTTATCAGCTGTAAATGCAGTCGAGTGAGATCCTCAAAGACATTACTTGGAACAGTTAACGACTTCTCGTTTTTCTCCTCCCGGGCATTCCCTGTTTGATGATTCGGCCACTGTGCCTCCAGCATGCTCGCCACATTATTGTTACGGCATCGAGCAAGCGCATCCTGCGAGGGTTGTTCATGCTTGGAAGTGATTGGCAGATCGAGCGTTTGTTCTGGTGCTTGCAGAATGCCTGTGGTCAGCTCATCCAGTTCCTTCAACGCCTGATTAAGAAACGTATTGTTGGCGTAGGCTGTACGAAGTAAAAGCTCGCCGGCGCCCGCGAAATTTTCTTTTTTAACTGTTTCAAGACGCTTCCGTAAGCGAGACAGTTTCCCGTGACGGGCCAGTGGCTCACACGTTTCACTCAGGGTCTTGTTATAGTTATCTATTTGGTCTTTCAGAGCTGGACGAGTATTACTCATCAACGTCTGAGCGGTTTTTTCAATCTCTTCCTCCAGCTTTAACATGGTTTCCACATTATCATTACAGGCTTTAGCAGTCTCTTCCCCGCTCGGTACGGAGGTGACTGTGTGCTCTTTCAGTGAGTGATCCGGGGATTTCCGGTTTGATCGGGAGAGATAGTGAATGGCTCTCTTTAGTATCTGGATTATTCTTGAAAATCCTAAGCCTGTCTTGGGCTCCTTATCGTTCTGCTCTGTTTTGTAAGGGCCCCGTGGCGTTGAAGACAGAGGCCTTGATGATGTTTTATTATCCATGTTTTATTCTCCCTGCGTATTTTTTCAGTGTAGGTTCTTTCCTGAATTTTCGTGACACGGTCAGAATCAGCCAGATACTCGACTATTGACCAAGGCAAGGGTTTTCTCTGACTCGGCCCTATAAAATAGCTGTTTTCCATTTAGCGGACGGCAGTTATGGAGTCTTTCTCTCCAGAAGTTCTGATACCCCTGTTTTTTATTGCCGGTTTTGCCGGCTGCATTGATGCCATGGCCGGCGGTGGCGGGCTGATCACTGTTCCGGCGCTGTTGGCTACCGGCATCTCGCCCACTCAGGCTCTGGCCACCAATAAGCTGCAGAGTACCGGCGGATCCTTGACCGCCAGCCTCTACTTCGTGCGCCGTGGCGTGGTGAACCTGAAGGAAATGGGCTTTGCCATTCTCTGTACTTTTGTCGGCAGTGCACTGGGAACAGTGCTGGTTCAGCAGGTTGATGCCTCGCTGCTCTCCGCTCTGATTCCCATCCTGCTGATCGGTATTGCCGTCTACTTCCTGTTCTCCAAAAATGTGGGGGAAAGTGAGCAGAAGATCACTCTCCATACTTTCGCCTTGACGGCGGGCATCGCCATCGGTTTTTATGATGGTTTCTTCGGCCCCGGCACCGGCTCCTTTTTTGCCATCGCCTTTGTCACCCTGATGGGGTTTGCCCTGCCCAAAGCCACAGCGCATACCAAGATATTGAACTGCACCAGCAACGTCGCCTCCCTTCTGTTCTTTATTTTTGGTGGCCAGGTGGTCTGGACGCTGGGGTTTGTGATGATGGCCGGGCAGTTTATCGGCGCCCGCCTCGGTGCCAGCCTGGTGATGACCCGTGGACAACAGTTGATTCGGCCCACCATTGTGGTGGTCTCTGTCCTGATGTCTGCACGGTTGATCTGGCAAAGTTTGGTGGGATGATCAGATCGGGAGTCGTCTGAGGAATACCGGGATCGGCTCAGCGAACTACACGATTTGAGAAACCATGTAACAAGGAAGAAATGTCATGGCTAATAATGGTGTGGGGAGCAGTGCCGGTAGACCGGTCAGCTTTTCTGAGAGTGCGGCGGCTCCTTCAGAAGGAAAGAAACCACCAGAATCAAACGACAATAGGTTTTTGCCCAGGACACCCGGTTTTTAATGATGGTTTGAGTGCCGGAAGGCAGGCGTTCCTGAATTTGTTCTTCGGTGAGCTGAAAGTGGTCGCAGACTTTTTCAAAGGCCTGTTGAAAAGGTACTTCTGCCCCGTCATCTACGGCACAGAGAAGCGGGCGCATGGTGGACTGAAAATCGGGTATTGGCATGAGTTGCTGGCTATCCCTGCGGCTGTCTGGGATGTTCAAAAATAAATAGTAGACAGTTTACCTGTAGTGGCTGTTTGATAGCTACACAGATTCAGGGCAGTTTAGGGGACAGTCATGATTGGGTCTGTGCGCGACTTGGTGAGTTGTCCTAATGCAATGACCTACCACAGAGGCTACGGATAGTAAGGTTTTTTTGGATTTCCTGGAACAAACTGGTACTGTATGACGCCTTCTCATCGAGGGCAGGTTATGAGAACGCCCACACGCATCCGATCCACTCCCCACTACACGATTAACAACTATGCAGGAAGTCGCCTGAGCAACAGGCACTCCCGTTGTTTAAGGGTTCCCAAACAAAAACGTTTCTTGTCGGAGAGAGTATCAAGCCACTGTCTTTTAATACGAAGATTAGGCTCCTGTTCACGGGCATCCGGTAGATACTCCACCTGCCCTTTGACAATCGTGCGCCGCCCGCGCCGGCAGGGATCAAAAGCGTAGAACCACTCGTCGTCCATCTTCAAAGCCAACACATAGTGCCAGAGTTTTCTGCCGCTATAGAGACGCACCAGCGCGGTGCCTTTTTGTTCAAGACATGCCGAAAGTGGGCTCGGCTCAACAACAGAGAAACCATCACTCTCCAGATACGTTGCCGACAGGACAAAGTTCCCTTCCCGATACTTCTGCAACCAGTTACCTAACAGTGCGATGGCCAACCCTGTGGTGCCGTGGCCAAGATTGCCTTTGGACGTTACGGTGTCCAGACAGTAGAGGTAGATTTTCTGGATAACCAGCGGGGGAATATCATCCCGTTCAAATAAATAGGCGAGAGCATTAATAAAAGATATCGGTACGCAGTCGTAAGCAGAAACCTGATAACTGAAGGGGGTTTTGATCACTTTCATAGTTGTAATTATTATTTTCTGTTTTCAATAAACTAGCACACTGTCGGCCAATATACCGACAGTGTGCTGATTGAGATAAAAATGAGATAAAAATAAGACAAAAAGCGTATTAACTATACGATTCTTCCACCTTCTCGATAGCCGCCAGCAATGCCTGCTCATCGTCACAGATAATATTCACATGACCCAGCTTGCGACCAGGCCGTGAACTTTTTCCGTACCAGTGCAGGTGTGCCTTTTCGCCCACGAGCTGAACGGGAGCGCTGGTCTCGTCTGAGAGTTTGAAACCCAGCAGATTCACCATGCCGGCAACGCCGTGCATAGAGGTCTCACCGAGGGGAAGGTTAGCAATGGCGCGAATATGGTTTTCAAACTGACTGGTGACAGCGCCGTCCATCGTCCAGTGACCACTGTTGTGTACTCGGGGAGCCAGCTCGTTCACCATCAGATCATCGCCGACCACAAAACACTCCAACGCCAGTACACCCACATAGTTTGTCTCTTTTAGCAGGCAGGTAATGTAGGCTTCGGCTTTTTGCTTCAGGGTGTCGGAGAGAAGGGGAGCAGGAACAATAGAGCTTTTCAGGATGCCTTTTTGATGGCGGTTCTCTCCGGGAATATAGAAGACAACATCACCCTGTTTATTGCGGACTCCGATCACCGAGATCTCCCGATCAAAGGCGATTTTCTTCTCGACAATCCACTCGTTAATGCCCTTGCCGGTTTCGACCACCTGCTGGAGGAGCTTCGTCCTTTCGGCATCAAAGGCTTTCAGATCCTCTTCGGTCTCTGCGACCCACTGGTTGTAGCCGTCGTAACCATCTTCCGTGGACTTGATCACCACCGGCAGACCGCCAATCGCTTTGACGGCTTCTGCCACCGGATCGTTATCCTGAATCCGCGCCCAGGGAGAGAGGGGGATGCCGAGGCGGGAGACAAGGGTCTTTTCCCGGTGACGGTTCTGAATCGCCCAGACGACATCCGGATCAGGGTAGACCGGACAAAACTCTTGCAGTTCCCGCAGCAGGGGCACATTCACGGACTCCCGCTCCACCGTAATCACGTCGGGGCGGCCCAGGGCCTCAAACAGTTCAGCCGGGCTTTGGTCAGTAATGGTGACAATCTCACCAAAGCCGGAGATACACTGGGTGGCTTCACCGGCTTCAGCCAGAAAACTGAATTGAAAGCCCATGGGCATCCCGGCCAGAGCCAGCATGCGGGAGAGCTGGCCGCAGCCCATAATGGCAATATGTCGTACGACAGACATCACTCAACCTCCACTGGCACCTGTTCGGTCTGTTGGCTGCGCCACGCGATCAGCCGCTGGGCCAGCGTTTCATCGGAGGTGGCCAGAATCTGCACCGCCATCAGACCGGCATTGGCAGCGCCGGCCTCACCGATGGCCTGGGTGGCCACAGCGACACCTTTGGGCATCTGCACAATAGAGAGCAGGCTGTCCAAACCGTTCAACGCTTTACTTTGTACAGGTACGCCAACCACGGGCAGGTGCGTCATGGCCGCGATCATTCCTGGCAGATGGGCAGCGCCCCCGGCACCGGCAATAATCACTTTGCAACCTGCGTCTGCAGCGCCTTTGGCAAAGCTGACCAGTCGGTCCGGGGTGCGGTGGGCGGATACCACGCTGGCCTTGTAAGGGACCTGGAACAGGTCCAGCATTTCGGCCGCTTTCTGCATGGTGGGCCAGTCGGACTGGGAACCCATCACGATTTCAACCAGAGCGGTGTTAACCAAAGCCTTTGTCATGGGATTATCCTGAGTTCTTCAGACTCTTGTGGAGCGTTTTAACAAAGAAAGGAGGTGGCGAGCAGCACCTCCGGGCAAGGCGGGGATTTTAACAGGTTCTTTGGGAACTCTCATGCTTACATGCTTACTGTGAATGGGAGCTGGTCTCACCTTCATTTGAGGAAAGTATTGTGTTGATGTCAAAATTTAGCCATTTTTGGGGGGCAGATTTTCGTGGGCTTCTTCTCACTACGCCCTGAGTTCCGCTTTGTTCTTGCGATGCTACAGTCAGTTGCGGCACGCTTGAGGCAAGAGTCCTCGATTGTACTTGTCCTAAGCTTCTTGGTGAGACCCGCACTGATATGGGGATACATCCCTTTGAGATATTGGTCAGCACATTTTTGTTGTCCAGAGTCGTTACAACGTGCCGCAAACACGAACAAATATAGGCCATCTTTTCTGCTTTTTCTGTTGTTTTACCTGAATTGTCTGGATTTTTTGGAGTGGAATGACGGGCTGGATCAATCATGTTGAAAGTATTGTCTGCGAGCTGAAATGACTCTTGTATAAGCTGGTTGATATGGCGTCGTCGTTTTTTTTCCCGCGCAGGTTTACTGGGTCTTTGTTTTTTTGTTAGGGGCTGGCTGGAAACATCACTTTCTGTTTTTGATATACGCTTTCTTGTCAAACCTCCGTCCGTGGACGTTCCAGGGTTATTAGACCATGAACCCGCCAAACGAGGGGAAGTTCTGGAGGCGGGTATTTTAACCGGAATATTCAGATCCGCCATCCGCTTGTACAACGGCTGTAGTCGTTGTCACTTTGGTCGTAGATGTCGTAGATGTCGTGGATGTGGATTGTTGTCCTGGTTTTATTTGAAATGCCATCGTTATCTCCCCGCTGTTAATTAAATCGTGTGATGAGTCCTTTGTAAGACCTCCTGAATTACAAATAGTTGCTAACAGCATGGTTAGATTTGTTGACAGGATCGTAAAGCATACGACAACACCCTGTACGGAGCCACATACGGGGTGTTGTAGGGGCGTACACAATGAAAGAGCTTAATAACCCGTTTCCCCTAAAGAAAATTCATCAATCGTTCTCAAGGTTTCCATGACACCACGAGCAACCTCTCGGGCTTTTTCATTAGCAGGCTGATATTTGCGTTGATAAAGGCAGTTTAACGGTATGTCATAAACAGGCCTCATTTCGTCATGAATAATTTGATCGTTGTGGTAAGTCAGATAGCAGGTTTCCAGTAATATCCCCATAGCCGGGCCAGCGAGTTTGCACACAGCCTTGCGAGGCTCAAGTTTCTGAATACCCTGTGACAAAGTATCATAGCTGAAGGGGCGCCTGAGTTGGTGCAGGCGCCAGTAAGTCCCATCGTTCAGATCGGGAACTTCAATACCATCAACGGTTACCAGAAACTGCCCATGGCCACTGTAAATAACATTGGGATCAATCTCGGTACCATAAAAATTGACCTCTTTAGTAACGGTATTCTCGCTAAGGTATTTCATGCTTAACAGTAATTTGTAACACCCATCGGATGATAATTGCTGATTTCCCTCCAGCAGGGCAGGATCATTTTCGCACACCCTCGAAGTGTTAACGGGCTGTTGATACCTTGGTTGTTGGTTTGTCAGTAAAATATAAGTGGTTACATCGAATGCGCTGGATTGTATTGAAAATAAAAACAGACCTGTACATATCGCTTTTAGAATCATAATCGGTAACTCCTGAATATATACCGAAGTAGCAGAGCATAAACCATAATAGCAGGTTCGTGTAAGGAGACTCATAAGGTATGGGGTTCGACCCTTTTTTTACCATCAGGAGTGATGCTGGAGAGTCATGGGCGGTTGCCAGTAATGGCAACGGTTAAGCGTTGACAGGGGAACGTATAGGCTCTGCTCTTTATTAGAGAGTGAACTCGTAAACCATCATCGAGAACGCCGACCCTGTTGGATGAGGGGGAAGGCAATACGACACAGGTGCGCTATGCGAGCATTCTGTCGGGAATTGGGGACATCCATATTTTAAATATTTTATGGATGTCCAGGATTTTTCCCAAGACTTTCACTCAGATAAGTGAAAAGCTGTTAACGCATGATTTCGTTATATTTTTGGTACAGTACCGATTCCTCGTTACTGATTCTCTTGCAAAGCATACGAATTAACGCTTTACACTCTTTTTCAAAATTTCCTCCAACGCTTGCTGAGCCATATTCCTCAAAGAATGCCAGTGTCTTGGCAGATATATGTTCCATATCTCTGGCATATTTCTCCAGCATGTTTTTTAGATTTTCATCCGATTCTGCCGCCTTCCAAAGTACCGGATAGAGATCAACATCCTCTTTCTCCAAGTGAGAAAGTAGATTCTCTCTGGCCAGAAGGAGAAGTTTTCTGCCCTGCTCTGTATGAACGCCTACACGTTGAATTTTGAGCAAAGCATCGGTGATATCGGCGTGCTCTGTAAGAAGCTCGTTGACCAGTTCCGACATAAGAAAATCCATTTTTTCAGATATATTTTTAATAGTAGATTCCAACAGCCAATCTAGGACAGCCAGTCGGAAGATAATCTGGGACAGCCAGTGTTTTTCCCGCGACCAATCAATGGGTGTCCTTGATATCTGATCTCCTTGATATCTGATCAATGGGTGTCCTTGATATCTGGAATAGGGATGTCCTTGATATTTTGATATTTCCTAAGGGCTTCGCGCTCTATGACACTGCATCTCAACCGTAGTAGACTTCTATCCAATGTTTCACTCAAAAACAAAGCGGGAGAATAGCCATGGGTCTTTTGGGTGGTCTAATGGGAAATGCCAGTGAAGTTGATCAGGATGAGTTGCAGGATGAGCTGCAACCGATCCTGGGCGATAATGAGCATCTGGTGCTGGCGTACAAACTGGTTCGGGATATGTTTATTTTTACCAATAAACGTCTGTTACTCGTTGATAAGCAGGGCATGACCGGTAAAAAAGTGAGTTATACAACGATCCCCTATAAGTCCATTACCTACTTTGAAGTTGAAACTGCCGGACACTTCGATATGGATGCCGAACTGAAGCTCCACCTCTCCGGAAAGAGCGAGCCTCTGGTTAAGGAGTTAAGACGCGGTACCGATGTGGTGGGTCTGCAGAGAGCGTTGGCCAATTTTGCGCTGTAAGACAGCGTTGTAAGATTTCACACGCTTTTGTTTTTCCAAAACCCCAGCCTCCCGTGCTGGGGTTTTCAGTATTCAAGGAAGGGCTGCGTTCAGCAGGCAGGCTGCCTGATGGCGCTGAACACCCGGAACAGATAGATGATATAGAGGCTACGCAGTACACCCTGAACGGCTGTCGCTGCAAATGAGGCCAGTGGCAGATCGATGTTGTGGGCCATTTTGGAAATGACCAGAGTGGTGGCAGTGATCGCCGGGAACAGAATACCCAGCCCGATAACAATCACCCAAGTCACCGGTACGGTGGCAGAAAAACTGCTGCTGATACTGGCAATCAGGCTCTGTCGTTCAATAATGCAGAACATTTCGCTCAGGGAGAAACGGATCAGCAGATAGATACCCGGTACAATAAACAGGGACAGGCCAGAGATCACCGTAACCATAGTGAATACACTCAGCAGCAGCATGCGAGGCCAGAACTGTACAGAAAAACTGTAACACTGCAGAGGGCTGCGCCTCTGACCGCTGACGGCTGCTGCCATATAGAGAACGATAACTGTCTGCAGAATGGGAAATAGAATCATTTCCACGAAAAAAACAGCGATCAGTTGTTGCTGTGCTTCCTGTTTCTGAATGTAAAAATGCAGTGCCAGCTCACTGAGCAGAGCGTAGGGCAGCACAATCAAAAACAGACTTGTCAGATGGCTCCTGAAGAAGGTCAGGGTGTCACTCAGATAGTTGCGTACCTGATGGGCAGGGGATGTTTGCATGAACGGTCTTGTCAGAGCCTGCTAAGGCACTTGCTCCTGGATTAATGGTTTTTTTAGGTAGTCTGGTTTTACCACAACACTGCGGCTGTTGGAAATTCGTTAAAGTGTCAGACTGTCCTGGACAGCTACAAGATAAAAAGATTCTGCCGGAGGTATTGGCAAGGCTCTATTGCGGAACACGGTCTGTACTTTGTTATTCACGCACCATATGCAGAAAGTACATGTGCTTCTCATACTGATCGATGATGTCACCGATCACCTGATCTTCGGTCCATCCCATGATGTCGTAGTCCTGCCCCCCTTCGGTAAGGAATACTTCGGCCCGGTAGTACTGAGAATCATCATCATCATCATCATTATCATCAACGACAAAGCTGGGTTGCAGGTAAGCGCGGGGTCTGACCTTGTAAAGAAAGTTTTGCTCATCGCCGTGCAGAACAATCAGTTCCGGGCTGCGGGAGCGATCAGAATTAATCACGGTGGCTTCCCCCCCTTGCTCCTTCAATTCAGAGGCAACGGCGAGCATGGCGGGAAGTACGATATTTTCCATGAACAGACGGACGCTCTTTTGTTCCGGAAAGTGAGTGGTGTTATGGAGCCGTGACTGCCAGGGGGTATTGGTGTGACTGATGCCGGGTGTCAGTGTCGTCTGTAACAAACTCTCTTTTTTGGCAGCGTCAATGGCGAGTGCTTTGAGCAGACCGTAGCCGGAGATCAGCAGGATAATTGCGAACGGGAGTGCAGAGGCAATGGTTGCCGTTTGCAGGGCTTTCAGACCATCGGCCAGCATAAGCACCAGCGCGACCAGTCCGATCAGGCAGGACCAGAAGATACGTTGCCAGACCGGGGCTTTTCCGTGATCTCGGGAGGCCAAAATATCAATAACCATGGCGCTGGAATCGGAAGATGTGACAAAGAAGATGCCCACCATCACGATAGCCAGCCCGGACAGTGCATCAGTAAATGGGAAAAACTCCAGAAATTTGAACAGCCCCAGAGAGACATCGGTCTGCACAACGTGACCGAGCTCTGCTGCACCATGATGCATAATCAGGTCAATGGCGGTATTGCCGAAAATGGTCATCCACAGAAAAGTCAGCCCCGAGGGGACTAACAGTACGCCGCAGATAAACTCTCGAATGGTTCTGCCACGGGAGATCCGGGCAATGAACATGCCGACAAAGGGGGACCACGACAGCCACCACGCCCAGTAGAACAAGGTCCAGCCCCCCATCCAGTCGGTAGGCTCGTAGGCATAGAGATTAAATGTCTTGTTGACCAGTTCGGAGAGATAGCTGCCGAAATTCTGCACCGACATCTGCAACAGCAAGGTCGTCGGTCCCAGTACAATGACCAGCAACATCAGCAAAAGTGCCAGTAGCAGGTTGAGTTCAGAGAGTCGGCGGATGCCTTTGTCCAGTCCCGATGCTACGGAGATCGTGGCTATTCCGGTAATAACAAGAATCAGAATGATCTGGGTCTGGGTACTGACGGCAATATCGAATAGATAGTTTAGCCCCGAGTTGATCTGTAATACGCCATATCCCAATGCGGTAGCGACCCCGAATGTTGTGCCGAGAATGGCAAAAATATCGATAATATGGCCAATTGTTCCATGGATGCGGTCACCCACTAGTGGATAGAGTGCCGAGCGCATAGTAAGTGGTAGATTATGGCGATAGCTGAAGAAGGCGAGGATCAGGGCGACAGTGGCGTAAATAGCCCATGCATGAAAGCCCCAGTGGAAGAAGGTAATGCCCATGGCCTCTTTCGCGGCGGCAATGGTACCGGGTTCCCCGACGGGGGGGGCCAGAAAGTGCATCACCGGTTCGCCAACCCCAAAGAACATAAGGCCGATGCCCATTCCGGCAGAGAACAGCATGGCAAACCAGGAGGAAAAGCTGAAATCAGGATCTGAATGGTCTGGCCCCAGTTTGATATTCCCGTAGCGGGAAAAACCAATATAAACAACACCAATCAGAATCATGGCGACGGTCATGACATAGAACCAACTGGCATTGGTCATAATGCCGTTTTGAATCACAGTAAATTGTTCTGCAGAGCGTTCGGGATAAAGTGCTGTGTAGCCGACAATCACGAGAATTAACACAGCAGAACCTGCAAATACAGGAAGATTTACATTGTGCCAGAATCTCGTGGGTGAAGTTGTCGGCAAAAGAGCCTCCTGTGTACAGTTACAATATATTCGTTATTTCTATATGTATCAGACAGCACCGAGCCTCAAAGGTTAGTCATTAGATTGTTAGCATTCAAACCCAATGTGTTACCAATATGTTATGGAATGATGTTATCAGTATGCTATGGAATGGCCGTTTGGAATATCGCCACACAACCCCAGACAGGGCGAAAACATCAAGACGCTGACCCGCCCGAAGGTTACTGGGTCATCCAGTAACGCTCCCAGCGCACCATCACCCGCTCCGGATACCAGAGTTTGCCAAGGCTGCCGTTGTAGCGCGCCAGCGCACGACTGAGGTTGCCTTTCTCTATTTTCAGGTAATAGCTGAGGATGGTGGTGCCGTAACGGATATTGGTTTCCAGATCGGTCAGATTGTCATTCTTACGGCCAATCTCCTTGCGCCAGAACGGCATGATCTGCATCAACCCCCGTGCACCCGCTGAGGATATGGCGTACTGGTCGAACAGACTCTCCACATGGATAAGGGCGAGTATCAGCTCTGGGTCCAGTTTCGTGCGGGTGGCCTCCTTATGGACAAGGCGCAGCATCTTGAGCCGGTCGGCCTCATCCTTGACATAGCGAGACAGGCGCTGGGACATATCAACCAGCCAGACTTCGGCAGCATACTCATCGGTGAAGCTGTCGGCCTGTTCAATAGCCCGTTGAAGGTATGCACGAAAGTCGTCGTCTATAATCGGCGTCTCAGCGTAGCCGGGAATACCGATGACCAACAGCAAAGAGAAAGCAGACAGGCGCAAGGCCTGTCTGCCACGACGGATTACCTGAGTCATCCGGGTTTGGGTAATTCGGGAGTGAATTATCCGAGAGTGGGTTATTAGAGTGTGGGTAATCAGAGTTTGACTCGGCTCTTCAGTTCAGTAACAACAGCATCGATGGTGATATTCAGACTCTCACCCGTACGACGGTTCTTGTATTCCAGCTCGCCGGCTTCCAGAGCGCGATCACTGATCACCACGCGATGAGGAATACCGACCAACTCGGCATCGGCAAACTTCACGCCAGGGCTGGCTTTACGATCGTCCATCAGCACATCAAAACCGGCGGCGGTCAGTTCGTTGTAGAGCGTCTCGCTCGCTTCACGGACAGCTTCAGATTTTTCGATCTTCAGGGGCACCAGGGCGATCTGGAACGGGGCGATGACGTCCGGCCAGATGATGCCATGGTCATCATGGTTCTGCTCGATGGCAGCGGCCACCACACGGGTGACGCCGATACCGTAGCAACCCATGAACATGATGGAGTCTTTGCCGTTTTCGTCCAGAACAGAGGCGTTCATGGCGGCAGCGTACTTCCTGCCCAGCTGGAAGATATGGCCGACTTCAATGCCACGCTTGATAAACAGATTACCGTTACCGCAAGGGCTCGGGTCGCCTTCCACAACGTTACGCAGATCTTCTACACGGGTAAAAGTGGCGTCACGGTCCCAGTTGATGCCGAAGAAGTGCTCGCCTTCCGTGTTAGCGCCGGCACCGAAGTCAGCCATCTTGGCGACGGTGCGATCCACGATGCAGGGGATGGTCAGACCCACAGGACCCAGAGAACCGAAGCCTGCGCCGATAGCCGCTCTGACTTCTTCGTCAGAGGCCATCTCCAGCGGGGAGGCAATCTCAGGCAGGTTGGCGGCCTTGATTTCGTTCAGCTCATGGTCGCCACGTACCATCAGGGCGATCAGCTGGGCTTCACACTCTTCAGAGGCTTTGACGATCAGGGTCTTGACGGTCTTCTCAATGGGCAGGTTAAACTGCTCAACCAGCTGATCGATAGTCTTGGCGTTGGGTGTAGGAACACGCGTCATCTCTTCGGAGGGGGCAGAACGCTCACCGGCAGGCGCCAGGGCTTCCGCCTTTTCAATATTGGCGGCGTAATCACTGGCATCACTGAATACAATATCGTCTTCACCGGATTCTGCCAGTACATGGAACTCCTTGGAGCCTTCACCACCGATGGCACCGGAATCCGCTGCTACAGCCCGATAATCCAGACCCAGACGGTCGAAGATACGACAGTAGGTATCGTGCATGTTCTCGAATTCGGACGCAAGGCAATCCTTGGTCAGGTGGAAGGAGTAGGCGTCCTTCATCAGGAATTCGCGGGAACGCATCACGCCAAAGCGAGGGCGGATTTCATCACGGAACTTGGTCTGGATCTGGTACATGTTCACCGGCAGCTGCTTGTAGCTGTTCAGCTCGTGACGCACCATGTCGGTGATCACTTCTTCGTGGGTCGGGCCGAGCACCATTTCACGGCCATGACGATCCTTGAAGCGCAGAAGTTGGGGGCCGAAGTCGTTCACGCGGCCAGTCTCCTGCCACAGTTCAACAGGCTGGGTCACCGGCATCCAGGTTTCCAGTGCACCGGAGCGGTCCATCTCTTCACGGACAATGTTTTCGACTTTACGCAGAACCCGCTTGCCGGTCGGCAGCCAGGAGTAAAGGCCGTTGGCCAGTTTGCGGATCATACCGGCACGTAGCATCAGCTGGTGGCTGATCACGACGGCATCGGCTGGCGTTTCTTTGAGAGTTGGCAGGTAATACTGACTGGTACGCATGAGTAATTTGTTGACTGCAATTGGGTTTAAACCCGAAAGTTTAAGGCTTGAGCCGGTGCAGGCAAAGAATATTTTTCATTACCTATTTAAAAACAGTGTTTGAATCCTGTTTGTCTGCATCCCGCTCCGGGTTTTCCGGCGGGTGACCCGTGGCCGGTTTGATTGTTGTCTGGCTGGTGAGATAGGAGGGACGTTGTTTGCTTTCAACAAAAATGCGGTCGACATACTCACCAAGAAAACCCATCACAACCAACTGAATGCCACCCAGAAAGAGCACCGTCGTCATGAGGAATGCATAGTCGGCGACCGGTATGTCAAACAGCAGCGTCCTGACAACAATGACAGCGGCGTAGACCATTGACAGCAGTGAAATCGCCATCCCCAACCAGATGGCGAGCCTCAGGGGGTGGGTGCTGAAAGAGGTGAGACCTTCAAAGGCCAGCCCTATCAGTTTTAGATAGTGCCATTTGGAGCTGCCGGCCATGCGGGGATCCCGGTCAAACAATAACTCCTTTTGTTCAAATCCCGGCCAGGCAAACAGCCCTTTCATATAACGGGTCTTTTCCGGCAAGGCGTTGATGTGGTCAACCACCCGGCGGCTGAGCAGGCGGAAATCTCCGACATTTTCCGGAATATAAATATCGGACAGTCTGTTAAGCAATCGATAATAGAGGGCCGCCGACAATTTTTTCAGCCAGCTCTCTCCATAGCGTTTACGGCGGCGCATGTTGACGATGTCGTAACCACCCTGCCATACGGTCAGCATTTTCGGGATCAGCTCCGGCGGGTCTTGAAGGTCACTATCAATGACCACAACAGCAGCCCCCCGGGAAGCTTCAAGACCGGCACTCATGGCGGCTTCTTTGCCGAAGTTGCGGCTCAAGCAGATTAGTACCTGCTCGCTCGTGCTGGGGGGGAGTTTCAATAACGATTGCCAGGTAGCGTCGGTACTGCCGTCATTAATGTAAATGATTTCCGAACGGGTGGGCAGCTGGTTCAAAACCGTGGTTAGCCGCATATGGAACTGTTCGATAACATCCACCTCGTTGCAGCAAGGCACGATCACAGAGACCGCAAACTTCTGGGGAATGTGTTTTTTTTCTCCGCAACTATTTACGCTTGAGAGCGGTGTGGCTGTTCTGGCCGAGTGCTCCATTGGGAAATTATCTCCATTGCGCTGCTGTGGAGCCAATAATAGACAATATTCAGGGACTGTCCCTATCTAGCGAGGGGGGCTAAAATCCTGACGGAGAGAAAACCTGCGAAGCTTCCCCGCCAGCCCCTCGTAGAATAGTATGTGAACCTCTCGATTCATGCCGTTCCCGTCAGGCGCATGCACTTATTGCTTGAATTTAGCGTTTTGCTGGTAATCAGGGCACGCTATCAAAACCAGTTTTACCAGTAATGATGGTGCTTTTTTAAATAAATTATTAGTAGTTCTCAGTAAAAGTTGAATTCTGAGTCCTACTCAGTGTTCTTAAGATATGGAAATGTTCACATAATTAATAAGTCACGAATTCAGGTAAGAATAAAGATTTTACCCTCGGTTTTTTTATTGACTCTATAGTTGAATGATATTGATTTAGGTCATAGAAAATTTCTTTATTGTCATGCTTAATGCTCTCAACTTCAACTGTCTGAAAGTCAAATGGTCAGGGGTTATTGCAACTGGCTTAATTTACTTTATTAGAGTGTGTTGTCGCGTATTAAAACTCTAAAATCAACGTCTTAAATAAACATCACTCAAAACCGAGATTCAACATGACATCTAAACTATGGGGTGGCAGATTCAATCTGCCAACAAATAAATTAGTTGAAGAGTTTAATGCCACTATTTTAATCGAAAAAAGATTATTTCCTTTCGATATCAAGGGCAGCATCGCTCACGCAACCATGCTAGCCAAGCAAGAAATTATCAGCGAAGAAGAGTCTAAGCAAATCATTTCTGGCTTGCAGATGGTGGCAAAGGAAGTTGAAAATGGCGTGTTTGTGTATGACACTGCAGACGAAGATGTTCATATGTCTATCGAAAAACGTCTCACGGAAATTGTTGGCCCAGTCGGTGGCAAGCTACACACTGCACGTAGCCGTAACGACCAAACAACGCTTGATTCCAAAATGCATATGCGAGCAACTATAGAAGAAACTTTAGAGTTGATTCGCCAGATGCAAAAAGTGATTATCCAGCGCGCAAAAGATGAAATGAGTGTTATTATTCCTGGATACACTCACCTGCAAACGGGTCAACCAATCCTATTCTCTCACTGGATTATGGCTTACTTCTGGATGTTGCAACGAGATTACACTCGCTTTCAAGATCTCTATAAGCGTATGGGCCAATGCCCGCTAGGAGCAGCTGCACTGGCGGGAACAACATTCCCTATTGACCGATTCTTTACCGCTGAGCAATTGGGTTTTGACGAACCGACACCCAACAGCATCGACTCAGTGAGCGATCGTGATCACATGGTTGAATTCAATGCGGTCGCTGCGATCTGCTTTATGCACTTAAGCCGTCTATCCGAAGAAATCGTACTATTTTCCAGTCAAGACTTTAAGTTCATCGAACTATCTGACGATTTCTGCACTGGCTCAAGCATCATGCCTCAGAAGAAAAACCCTGACATAGCGGAAAAAATTCGCGGTAAAACAGGTCGTATGTACGGTAATTTAACCTCAATCCTGACTACGATGAAAGGTCTACCTCTTGCCTACAATACCGATATGAGTGAAGACAAAGAGGCAGTTTATGACTCAATGGATACATTGCAATTGTCTCTTCAGGTGATGACCCCAATGATTGAAAAGATGAATATCATTGAGGCTCAAACACGAGAAGCAGCTGACCGGGGGTTCTCAACAGCCACAGACATGGCTGACTATTTGGTGCGTAAGGGGATGCCTTTCCGTGAAGCGCATCATGTTGTTGGCTCAACCGTAAACTACTGCATTAAGCATGGGAAAAAACTCGACGCATTGACCATTGATGAGTTTCGCTCATTCAACGAACTGATTGACGAAGATATATACCAGGATATCACGCTGGAGGCATGTGTTGCAGCGAGAAAATCTTATGGCGGCACAGCACCTGAAGCCGTCAGATCTCAAATACAACAAGCCGAATCAATTATTGCCGATTAATTAGCAATCTAGCCGCGTCGGCCTAGTGAAGGCCGATATCTAAACCAAATTATTAATCAAGTAGCTACGGCGTAAATGCCTATGGCAGGGACTTCTATGAGTATTGAATTTTGGCTACAGCTCGCTGTGGTCCTTTCGTGTATCGGGGTGGGCGGTAGATTCGGCGGTGTCGGGATAGGTGCGGCAGGTGGATTAGGTGTTTGTATATTGGTTCTTGGCTTCGGCCTTCAGCCCGCTTCACCACCTACTACAGTCTTGTTAATTATTATCGCTGTTATCGCCTGTACGAGTGTCCTGCAAGGCTCAGGCGGATTGGATTATCTAGTCCGCATAGCTGAAAAATTATTGCGAAAAAGACCTAGCGCTATCACGCTCTTGGGTCCTTTGGTCAGCTCCATGTTTGTTATTTTTTGCGGGACTTCATATGTTGCTTTTGCGGTGTATCCCGTTATCGCTGAAGTGGCGGCGGAAGCGGGCATTCGCCCAGAGCGGCCAATGTCAATGAGTGTGATTGCCTCTGGCATCGCTATTGTCGCGAGCCCTATGAGTGCGGCTACTGCTGGCATGATCGCAGCACTGTCTATGTACGATGTATCACTGTTTCAAATTTTGGCGGTTAGTATGCCGGCGTTTTTAATTGGTACTTTGTGCGGCAGTGCCGTTGTCTACAAGCGCGGCAAAGAGCTCGAGAATGACCCAGAATTCCAACGTCGTGTCGCGTCCGGTGAATACCAGAATCTCCATGGGGATGCCAGTGCAAATGATCAGCAACCCGAATCTTCAAAGGAAGCCAAATTGGGTGTGTTGCTTTTTGGTATCGGTGTAGCAACAGTTATTCTGTTTGGAACCATAAAATCACTGCTCCCATCTTGGGATGTTGGCGGTAAAATGGTCACACTTTCAACGCCCATGCTGATCCAGATGGTTATGATGGCCTGCGCCCTGTTTATCATTATCTTTTCTAAAGTGCCGAGCGATAAATTTGCCTCCGGATCTGTATTTCGATCCGGCCTGATAGGGGTTGTTGGCGTATTTGGTATATCCTGGATGACTGGTACGTTTTTCAATGCTTACCAACCATTTTTTGAAACGACTTTTGAGGGAATGGTAGAAAGCGCTCCACTAATGTTTGGCTTGATTCTATTCTGCTTCTCTGCAGTCATCTTCAGCCCATCAGCAACAGTGTCCGCCCTAATGCCACTTGGTGCAGCAATGGGGATCCCTCCAGGTCTACTTGTTGCGCTTTATCCTGCAACCTGCGGCGATTTTATTGTTCCTGGAGCGGGACAAATTGGTTGCGTATCTTTTGATAGAACGGGGACGACAAAGTTAGGAAGTTATGTGGTTAATCACAGTTATTTGCTGCCCGGCTTTGTCGTGGTTATTTCTTCCATCATCGCCGGATTTTTTATCTCAAAACTTGTTTTTTAGCGTGAGGTGCTTGTCAATATAGTTGTAACTGCTCAAAAAGTGTAGGTAGACTTGAAAGTCGATTGGCTACAGGGCATTAATACCAAGGGCTTCATATGAAAAACGGTCGGTTGTGCCTACGAATTTTAAGCAGTTACATATAGTTCTCGCTCAAAGCGCAACAACTTGCTGCACAGCCCAATTCCACCCTAGTACTGCGCCCAATCCGTCGCAGTACCGCTGGATTCAAGAGCTGCGGAATCGAGTTTAAGCGGCACTGAAGGCAATAAAACGAACACTTGCTGCGCAGAGTTTTTGATGAGCTAGGTTTGCCCCTGAATGACAGAGAAGTCAGGGACACTTAAAGGTGACTCAGCAGTTACGGGGCTACTATTGAGCCGTTATATGTGTTTGTGCTCCCATTGTTAATGGGAGTGCCGTTGAATATGATGTTACTCGCGCTATTCCTGCAGCTGGATGGAAGGTACGCTTCTGAGATTGGATTAGTGTGGGGGCTTCAATTTTCTTCTTCCGTGTCTGGATCATCTAGATCAATAATAGTCCTGTAAAAAGCCTGTGAATCTTCTGTAGATTTCTCCCCCGCCATATAAAGCTCCTTATCTGCCTCAAGTTTATTTACCCGCTGCCTTAGCCGATTGTTTTTGACATTAAGATCCTCTTCGAGCCGTTTCAACTGATTCCCCTCTGATTTCTTTTTCTTCCGACTCTTTGCTGAAGCGAGTCTCTGCTTTTCTTTGCGCGCCGGAGTTCTTTTGGGTCTCTTTGCTGACGGTTCTTCAGGCTCTTCTTCTTTCACTTCAGGCTCTTCTTCTTTCACTACACCAGTTTCATCATCATCGGGTGATGAAACTTCCAATTCAAGCTCAGAGAACGGATATTCTGAATCAAGATAAGACGTTCCTGGCTTTTCAAGTGGTCCGTAAGACCCTCTTTTTTGGAGGCTTTCATCTGTCTCCTGTTGAGCGTGGGCAACGGTTTCTCCATGCGCAACTCAGTCCAACCGTAGTACTGCTGGTACCAGCCGGAACGCTCACAATTCGTGCTTGTTGTTTTGCTAACTTAGCATTCAACTGATCTCTGGCCGTCTTCATATTATAGCTTTGCACTACCGGACTGGAAGAGCGGCTTACCGTCTTCATATTATAGCTTTGCACTAGCGGACTGGAAGAGCGGCTTACCGTCTTCATATTAGTGCTTTGCACTAGCGGACTGGAAGAGCGGCTTGATGAAGCACTTGATGGAGCACTTGATGGAGCACTTGGTGTTTGGACTTTATCCATAATTATTACCCTGCCTTAAATTATGTATCGTGTTTATCAAACAATCACTTTTCTGGTTTCACAGAAAAGATGATCGGCACCTGTCACATCATAGGGCAACATCTGCACCACAAAGTTCCCACACTCCCGAAAATGTTACCGCCTCTAACAAAACAGGCATTTTCCCCAATGCCTTCTACGCACACAACACGCAACGAGCAACCTGACGGCTCTCCCGTCTGACGCCCCCATGCCAGGAGCATAACCAGAGGCATGGAAGCCGACCCACTGGGCGCAGGAGGCTATAAATTCTAAAACGCTTCGCCTCTGAGAGGTTTTCTCAAAAGCACCACATCCGCACCCACAAATTCAACCTGACCCCCGGTCTGCCCAGCAAACCACTCGAACGTTGCCAGACTGAAAAAAGAGATATGGGTACGGTCTCGTATATAGTGCCAGGTTTTAAACGATTCCTGATCTTTTACCAATTTGGTCATTACCCCCAGCACGCCCCCCGGACGCAACAGCGCAAACAGATGCCTGAGAACAGCTCCCGGCTCACCAAGGTGCTCGGCCACTTCTGTTGCCGTTATGAAGTCGTACTGCCCCGCCATCTGCTCTGAATCGATCACATCGTCGTGTTTGGCAAAGTACAGATCGTAGACCGCCATCGTATACCCGGCCTGGGTAAACACCTCCGCCAGAACCGGCCCCGGCCCACAACCAAAATCGAGACCACGGGCAGGCGGTGTTATTCTCGCAACGACAGGATCAAACATACGGGAGAGAAAACGCCTGTATCCTTCATCCTCACAATAAGACTAAGACATCCAGCTGATAGGAAAGTTCAAAACCATCATTCTGTACCCAAATCTTCCGTCGTGCGGGCGGTGAATCATGCTCATGGTCGTCAATAAAAACTGCTCAAGGCACATGTTTCTAGCTTAATTCACTGCAACTTCCATGATTCACAGCATTAACTCATGCGTAAGCCCTGGAAAATGCCCTGAGGCCGGATTCAATCACTGACGTAATGGTGAGGCTCTCCTGACTGTAAAATAATATTTTCTTATTTATCAGACAAATATACTCAATCAGCATCCGGTGTTTTTCAACAAAGATGTCGCCCCAATTAAGCCATAGCACTTAACAACGGCTGGCATTCCTGTCGCTCAGGGTTTAACCAGACAACGTCTGGCAACTCCCAGTTACGAATCGCTCGTTTTTCCCACCGTTCAGGATGGGCTGCTTTAGCAGCCTGATACACCTGCATCCGCCTCATGACAGTCTCTCCGGATCGCCCTGCATAACGATCCCGTGGTGTCTGGAACTTTAGCTCGCTATGTTTATGTTCATGGTTATACCAGTGCACAAACGCATGTACCCACTCCCGACATGCATCAAGATCTTCAAAAGCCTGAGATGGATAACCCAGTCGATACTTCAGTGTTCTGAAGAGCTATTCGGAAGAGCGAAAAGGACAGCCACAAAATTTGACTCCCTCCCCCGCTAATCTACATTTCCCCTTGCACGACAATTCGACCGGGAACAAACATGACCACAGCGCGCAGTACATTAATCGACCCAGCCAGCACCCCCTACTATCACTGCATAGCTCGCTGTGTACGACAGGCATTCCTGTGCGGCGAAGATCATCTCACCAATAAAAACTACGAGCACCGCAAGCCCTGGGTGGTTGATCGCCTCAAGGAATTGGCGGCCGTGTTTGCCATAGAGGTCTGCGCTTATGCCGTTATGTCCAATCACTACCATGTGGTTTTGCATATCGATGCGGAGTGCGCAAGCAACTGGAGTGATTGTGAAGTTCTGCAACGATGGACACAGCTCTTTGATGGCCCACTTCTCGTGCAGCGCTTCCTGACGGGAAGCCCTCTGGACAAGGCGGAAAGACTCAGGGTTACAGCATTCGCAGCCGAGTATCGTCAGCGGCTGATGAGTATCAGCTGGTTTATGCGCTGTCTCAATGAGCATCTGGCACGCAAGGCTAATGAGGAAGACCAATGCAAAGGTCGATTCTGGGAAGGGCGTTTTAAAAGTCAGGCGTTGCTGGATGAAGCGGCATTGTTGTCGTGTATGGCTTATGTGGATCTCAATCCGGTGCGGGCCGGCACAGCCACCATGCCGGAAACCTCGGATTTTACCGCTGTTCAGGAGCGTATTGGACAGTGGCAGGATGGTGGTCGGAAAGGCTGGCTGAAACCTATGCAAACCCAGAAGAAACAGCAAGGGGTGATACCCTTTGCGCTGGCGGACTATTTTGAACTGGTCGACTGGACAGGCAGAGCCATCAGAGAGGATAAGCGTGGTGTCGTTAGCAGCCAGTTGCCACCTATTCTCCATCGATTGGGGCTGGATCCGAACGGATGGTTGGATACTATGCCGCCGTATGGGAATCGTTTTGCAGTGGGCGTTGGTCGGCTAAAGGTTCTTCAGGGCTTTGCGGAGAAAATGGGAAAACGCTGGTTGCATGGTATGGTGGCCAGCCGCTGTCTGTTTGTGGGCTGATGGGGATTTTTGGTGGGGTGAGTTTTGTGGATGTCCTGGATTTTGTGGATGTCCTCGATTTTGAGGATTGAATTGTATGGATGTCCTCGACTTTTGCTGGATGTCTTAGATTCTGCTGGATTCTGGGTGCTGGATTTTGGGTGCTGGATTTTGGGTGCTGGATTTTGGGTGCTGGATTTTGGGTGAATTATGTGGATGTCCTGGATTCTGTATGGATGTCCTGGATTCTGTTGCTGGGTTCTGTGTGGATGTCCTGGATTCTGCTGTCCTGGATTCTGGTTGAATTGTATGGATGTCC